>NZ_BAFS01000266.1 GCF_000308415.1 Nocardia asiatica NBRC 100129
GCGGTTGACGGTCGGCCAATTCCGCGGCGACCCTGGACTTTTCATCAACGGCGAGGGCGAGACGTTGCCGTACGACAGCACCGTCACCTTCGGCGAATACCTCTGCCGCCTCGCGACGACCGGCCTCACCTGCGTGCATCCCACCAAGCACACGGGTGTGCAGTTGAGCAGCGAAGGCGTCGTACCGCTCGGCTGCCTGCGCGAGCTACCAGCGGCCGAGCGCGAACCCGCCGTCGGCCGCGCCTACGCCTGCTGAGCCGCGATCAGCCCGCGGTCCTCGCTCGGGCCGGCCTGGTCAACGAGTCGAGAAGTGGTTCGTTGTCGCCGCGCTCGAGGCCGAAACCCCCTGGGTTCGGAAGCCCGGGAAACGCGAACGGCGCCGCTCCCGAAGGAGCGGCGCCGTTACCAGCGATTCAGTGAATCACTTGATGATCTTCGTGACGCGACCGGCGCCGACGGTGCGGCCACCCTCGCGGATCGCGAAGCGCAGACCCTCGTCCATGGCGACCGGCTGGATCAGCTTGACGGTCATCTCGGTGTTGTCACCGGGCATGACCATCTCGGTGCCCTCGGGCAGGGTCACAACGCCCGTCACGTCAGTCGTACGGAAGTAGAACTGCGGACGGTAGTTGTTGAAGAACGGGGTGTGGCGGCCGCCCTCGTCCTTCGACAGGATGTACGCCTGGCCCTCGAACTCGGTGTGCGGGGTGGTGGTGCCCGGCTTCACGACGACCTGGCCGCGCTCCACGTCCTCACGCTTGATGCCACGAACCAGCAGACCGACGTTGTCGCCCGCCTGGCCCTGGTCGAGCAGCTTGCGGAACATCTCGATACCGGTGACCGTGGTCTTGGTCTTGTCCGGGCGGATGCCGACGATCTCGACTTCCTCGTTCACGTTGATCACGCCACGCTCGACGCGACCGGTGACGACGGTGCCACGACCGGTGATGGTGAACACGTCCTCGACCGGCATCAGGAACGGCTTGTCGGTCTCGCGCACCGGGTCCGGGATGGACTCGTCGACCGCCGCCATCAGCTCCAGCACCGACTCCGACCACTTCGGGTCGCCCTCGAGCGCCTTCAGACCGGAGACCCGCACGACCGGCGCGTCCTCGTCGAACTCCTGCGAGGCCAGCAGCTCGCGGACCTCCATCTCGACGAGCTCGAGGATCTCCTCGTCGTCGACCATGTCGGCCTTGTTCAGCGCGACCAGGATGTAGGGCACGCCGACCTGACGGGCGAGCAGCACGTGCTCACGGGTCTGCGGCATCGGGCCGTCGGTGGCGGCGACCACGAGGATGGCGCCGTCCATCTGCGCCGCACCGGTGATCATGTTCTTGATGTAGTCGGCGTGACCCGGCGCGTCGACGTGCGCGTAGTGGCGCTTCTCCGTCTGGTATTCGACGTGGGAGATGTTGATCGTGATACCACGAGCCTTCTCCTCCGGCGCCTTGTCGATCTGATCGAACGCGAAGCTCTCGTTCAGATCCGGGTACTTGTCAGCCAGCACCTTGGTGATCGCTGCGGTCAGCGTGGTCTTGCCGTGGTCGACGTGACCGATGGTGCCGATGTTGACGTGCGGCTTCGTCCGCTCGAACTTCGCCTTCGCCACTTTTTTGTCCTCCTGGACTTGTTGGTGCGTGCAATTGCAGCAGTGCGGGGGTCATCCCCGCGGACACGGGGAAAGGGTTTACAAACGCCCGGGAGCGATTACTCGCCGGTCGCCTTGGCGATGATCTCCTTCGACACGTTGGCCGGAACCTCCGCGTACGAGTCGAACACCATGGAGTAGTTCGCCCGGCCCTGGGTCTTCGACCGCAGGTCACCGATGTAACCGAACATCTCCGAGAGCGGAACCAGCGCCTTGACGACACGGGCACCACTGCGTTCCTCCATGGCCTGGATCTGACCACGGCGGGAGTTCAGGTCGCCGATCACATCGCCCATGTAGTCCTCGGGCGTGGTGACCTCGACCGCCATCATCGGCTCGAGGATCACCGGACCGGCCTTGCGAGCCGCTTCCTTGAGCGCTTGCGCGCCCGCGATCTTGAACGCCATTTCCGACGAGTCGACGTCGTGGTAGGCGCCGTCGAGCAGCGTGACCTTCAGGTTCACCAGCGGGTAGCCGGCGAGCACACCGTACTGCATGGCGTCCTGGGCGCCCGCGTCCACCGAAGGGATGTACTCCTTCGGCACGCGGCCACCGGTGACCTTGTTCTCGAACTCGTAGTGCGCGCCGTCCTCGCCGACGAACGGCTCCAGTCCGATGATCACCTTCGCGAACTGGCCGGAACCACCGGTCTGCTTCTTGTGCGTGAACTCGAGCTTCTCGACCCGCTTGGTGATCGTCTCGCGGTAGGCCACCTGCGGCTTACCGACGTTCGCCTCGACCTTGAACTCGCGCTTCATGCGGTCGACCAGGATGTCGAGGTGCAGCTCGCCCATACCGCCGATGACGGTCTGGCCGGTCTCGGCGTCCAGCTTGACCGAGAAGGTCGGGTCCTCTTCGGAGAGACGCTGGATCGCGGTGCCCAGCTTCTCCTGGTCGGACTTGGTCTTCGGCTCGATGGAGACCTCGATGACCGGGTCCGGGAAGGTCATGGACTCGAGCACGATCTGGTTCTGCGGATCGCACAGGGTGTCACCGGTGGTGGTGTCCTTCAGGCCGATGACCGCGTAGATGTGGCCCGCCGAGGCGGCGCCGACCGGGTTCTCCTTGTTGGAGTGCATCTGGAACAGCTTGCCCAGACGCTCCTTCTTGCCCTTGGTCGAGTTGATCACCTGGGCGCCGGAGTCGACCTTGCCGGAGTACACGCGCACGTAGGTCAGCTTGCCGAAGAACGGGTGCACCGCGATCTTGAACGCCAGGGCAGCGAAGGGCTCCTCGGCGCTCGGCTTGCGGGTGAGCAGTTCCTCTTCCTTGCCGGGCACGTGGCCGGTGGTGGCCTCCACGTCCAGCGGCGAGGGCAGGTAGTCGATGACCGCGTCCAGCATGGGCTGCACGCCCTTGTTCTTGAACGCCGAGCCACACAGCACGGGGTAGAGCTCGGAGGTCACCGTCAGCTTGCGGATCGCGCCCTTGATCTCCTCGACGGTCAGCTCCTCGCCGCCGAAGAACTTCTCCAGCAGCGCCTCGTCCGACTCGGCGACGGTCTCCAGCAGCTCCTGGCGGTACTGCTCGGCCCTGTCCTTCAGGTCGTCCGGGATCTCGACGACCTCGTACTGCTCACCGAGCTTGGTCTCGCCACGCCACACCTTGGCGTTGTTCTCGACCAGGTCGACGATGCCCTCGAAGGTGTCCTCCGCGCCGATCGGCAGCTGGATGACCAGCGGCTTGGCGCCGAGGCGGTCCTTGATGGTCTGCACGGTGAAGTAGAAGTCGGCACCGAGCTTGTCCATCTTGTTGACGAAGCAGATCCGCGGCACGTCGTACTTGTCCGCCTGACGCCACACCTGCTCGGACTGCGGCTCGACGCCTTCCTTGCCGTCGAACACCGCGACGGCGCCATCGAGCACGCGCAGCGACCGCTCCACCTCCACGGTGAAGTCGACGTGCCCGGGGGTGTCGATGATGTTGATCTGGTTGTCTTTCCAGAAGCACGTGGTAGCCGCGGAGGTGATGGTGATACCACGCTCCTGCTCCTGCTCCATCCAGTCCATCGTGGCGGCGCCGTCGTGGACCTCACCGATCTTGTACGTGATGCCGGTGTAGAAGAGGATGCGTTCAGTTGTGGTCGTCTTGCCCGCATCGATGTGGGCCATGATGCCGATGTTGCGGACCTTGTTCAGGTCGGTGAGCACGTCCTGTGCCACGGAAATCTTCCCCGCTCGTAGCTAGTTGGGATTATCGGGGACGACCCTGTGGTCGCCTCTGTTGTCAACGCCGGACGCGGCCGGTGAGTGCCGCGTTCCGGCTGTGCCTCCCGACCCAGACGACGGGCCGGGCAGACGTCACCAGCGGTAGTGCGCGAAGGCCCGGTTGGACTCGGCCATCTTGTGGGTGTCCTCGCGGCGCTTGACCGAGGCGCCGAGGCCGTTGCTGGCGTCGAGCAGTTCGTTGGCCAGGCGCTCGACCATGGTCTTCTCCCGGCGCGCACGCGAGAAGTTGACCAGCCAGCGCAGGGCCAGGGTGTTGGCGCGGCCCGGACGGACCTCGACCGGAACCTGGTAGGTGGCGCCACCGACGCGGCGAGGCTTGACCTCCAGCGACGGCTTCACGTTGTCCAGCGCGCGCTTGAGGGTCACGACCGGGTCGGTGCCGGTCTTCTCGCGCGCCTGCTCCAGCGCACCGTAGACGATGCGCTCGGCGGTGGACTTCTTACCGTCCAGCAGGATCTTGTTGACCAGCTGAGTAACCAGCGGCGAACCGTAGACCGGGTCGTTGATCAGCGGACGCTTGGGTGCGGGGCCCTTGCGTGGCATATCAGCTCTTCTCCTTCTTGGCGCCGTAACGGCTGCGGGCCTGCTTGCGGTTCTTCACACCCTGGGTGTCGAGGGAGCCACGGATGATCTTGTAGCGAACACCGGGAAGGTCCTTCACACGACCGCCGCGCACGAGCACCATCGAGTGCTCCTGCAGGTTGTGACCCTCGCCGGGGATGTAGGCCGTGACCTCGACCGAGCTGGTCAGGCGAACACGCGCGACCTTGCGCAGCGCGGAGTTCGGCTTCTTCGGGGTCGTGGTGTACACGCGGGTGCACACGCCACGACGCTGCGGGCTCCCCTTCAGGGCCGCGGTCTTCGTCTTGGCGACCTTGTCGCGGCGACCCTTGCGGACCAGCTGGTTGATGGTTGGCATAGACCGGCTTTCCTTATTAGTTAACGCGGTGTGTGGACTTCATGTCTGTTTTAAGTTCGCGGCGCTCCCGGAGCCCTTCGTGGTCGCGAAGCTTCCGCTTCCGGGCTCGTCGTTCACACCGCTGTCATCGAGCTTTCACTCGCACGTCCGGCCACGTTTCTCGCGTCCCGAGGTCGGGCGTGTCGCGCGCGGCGCGGAGCCCGAATTCCGGGCACGCTGGAGTCGTCGGCCGCTCTCGCTGGCCTACGGTCACGCACGAACTTGCCCGCATGCTTCCGGGCACAGCGGTCCACGATACCCGCGGCCGGGACACAGGGTCAAAGCGGGTCGGTTCCGCAAGCGCTCACCTGGCCAGGTTCAAGGTCATTTCCATCAATTTCTTGGCCGCGTCGCACGGGTCGGGATGCGCCGAACCGGGCCGGTAGTTGATCCACCACCCGATCACCCCGTTGTCCGGGGCGCTCGCCGTCACACCGCAGGAGTCCGGGTCCTTCGGCCTGCGAATCTGCAGCGCGAGCGAACTCTGAATGGTGATGTTGGTGGTCTCGTAGCCGAGTTTGTTGTTCGTCTGCTTCTCGTTGCTCAGCGTGCCGTTCTCGTACCAGTTGAGCGTGGCCATGCCGTTCCCGCCGGGCGCGCCGATCAGGTCCCACATGCAGACGGCGCCGAAGAACGAATCACTGACCATGACGCTCTCACCGATCGCCTTGCCGATCTGCTCGTCGGAGAGGATCTCGCATTCGCGCAGCAATTTGTCCAGCTTGGTGTTGACCGGCTCGCTTCCGCCGACCGGATGCGCGGTGCCGGAGACCACCTGACCGCACCCGGCCACCGACAGCGCGAACGCCGCGGCGACGGCGGTGGCCGCGGCGCGCCTGTACAGGTCTCGACCGACGTTCACACTGCACCCCTCACTGAATCCGCTGCAGCGTCAGCTCGGCGAGCGCGCGGCTGCGGTCGCACGGATTACCGTTCACCGCGCCGAACTGTCCGATATTGGTCGACCACTCGAAGAAGTCGTCACCGAGCTGCACCGCCAGATCGCAAATGGTTCCACTCGGGTCCAAGGCGGCGAACCCGTCGCGCCCGGCCACTGTTATCGGATCGGGCGCGCGGCCCTCCACGCTCACCCACGCCCGCTCACGCTCGATGGGACTGCCTCGATATGAAGCGAAAGTGATACTGGGAGAACCGATTCCGGCCGACTGCCAATTACATCCGACAGCATTGCGGAACACGCCGGAGATCCGGCCGAGGCCACCCAGGGTGCGCACCTCGTCGTCGGTGACGTGACCACATTCGCCGACGAACGGGCCGAGCGCCACCACCTTCGGCACAGGCCGCGAAGGCCCCGAGTCCTCCGACTCGCCGCCCGAACCGCAGGCCGCCAGCGTGAGCACCAAGGCTGTCGCGAGGCCGACCGCCGACTTGATCCGCATGCAGAGAACTCTACCGACGCGGCAGCCGGACCGGCTGGACAAGATCGCCTCGCCATCGCGGCGCACTACCGGCCGACGAGCCGAGCGGATGCCCGTTCACAGATTCCCCCTGGCCTCCTGTTCGCGTTCGATCGCCTGGAACAGGGCTTTGAAATTGCCCTTGCCGAAACCGAGGGAGCCGTGGCGTTCGATGAGTTCGAAGAACACCGTGGGGCGGTCGGTGAGCGGCCTGGTGAAGATCTGTAAGAGGTAGCCGTCCTCGTCGCGGTCGACCAGAATGCCGCGGCGCTGGAGGTCTTCGACCGGGACGCGGACCCGGCCGATGCGGGCGCGTAGTTCGGGGTCCTCGTAGTAGGCGGCGGGTGTTTCCAGGAATTCGACACCCTCCCTGCGCAGGGCGTCCACACAGGCGAGGATGTCGCCGGTGGCGAGTGCGATGTGCTGGACGCCGGGCCCGCGGTGGTACTCCAGGTACTCATCGATCTGGGAGCGCTTCTTGCCCGCGGCGGGTTCGTTGAGCGGGAACTTCACCCGATGGTTGCCGTTGGCGACGACCTTGCTCATCAGCGCCGAGTACTCGGTGGCGATGTCGTCGCCGACGAACTCGGCCATGTTCGTGAAGCCCATGACCCGCCGGTAGAACTCGACCCACTCGTCCATCTGCCCGAGTTCCACGTTGCCGACGACGTGGTCGATCGCCTGGAACAATCGGGCGGGCGCACCATCGCGCCGCTGATAGCCGGAGCGGCGGGCGACATAGCCCGGCAGGTAGGGGCCGTAATAGCCGGATCGGTCGATCAAGGTGTGCCTGGTCTCGCCATAGGTGGCCAGGGCGGCCGAGCGCACCGTGCCGAAGTCGTCGGTGTTGTCGTGCGGCTCGACCAGAATGGTGGCGCCATGGGCTCGCGCCCATGCCACACAGCGGTCGACGTCGGGCACTTCGAGGGCGATGTCGACCACCCCGTCGCCGTGCCGATCGTGATGCGCGACCAGTGGACTGTCCGGGTCCACCGCCCCGGTGACCACGAAACGCGCTGCGCCGCTGCGCAAGACGAACGCCTTGTGGTCGCGGTTGCCGGTCTCCGGGCCGGAGTACGCCTCCAACCGCATCCCTAAGGCGGATTCCAGGAAATGCGCGGTCTGGGTGGCGTTGCCCACGACCCAGACCAGGGCGTCCCACCCGATGACCGGGAACGGGTCACCGCTGTCGTCGTGGTCCACCAGCCCCACGAGCGTGCGCAGTTCGCCGTCGCTGGGAACGGCGCCGGGCCGGGCGTTCGGCAGGTGCTCGATGGTCATGTCCCAAGGAAATCGCCGAGTCGGCAGAGTAGGCAACAGCGACAATTCTCGATAGACACTGTGGCGAATTCGGCTAGGAACCGCGCGGTGATGCTGGACAATTTGAATAGCACCGAGGCGGCGGGCGACAAGCCCGTCCGAGTGCTGGAACGGAGGCGGTCATGGCGCGCACACCGGCGAAGCTCGATGAACTCGATCTCGCCATCCTCACCGCGATGCACGAGTACCAGAAGGCGGGCATCCTGGAACTGTCCCGCCGGACCAAGGTCGCCAGGGCCACCGTGCAGTCGCGGATCGCGCGCATGGAGGAGTCCGGCGTGATCGCCTCCTACGACCCGCAGATCGATGTCACCGCGGCGGGCTTCGACGTGCAGGCGTTCGTCACGCTGGAGATCGCCCAGGGCGCGCTGGACACCGTGGCGGCCGAACTCGACGCCATCCCCGGCGTGCTGGAGGCCTACGCCACCACCGGCACCGGCGACGTGCTGTGCCGGATCGGGGCCGACTCGCACGCCGGGCTGCAAGCGGTGCTGCTGAGCATCGACCGGACCTCCTCGGTGGCGCGCTCGCACAGCGTCATCGTGCTGTCCACCGTGGTGGCACGCCGGGCGCTGCCGCTGCTGCGCACGCTGAGCCCGACCGGGACAACCAAGGCGCCCGCCTATCGTCCGGCCCGGGAGCCCTGAGCCGATCCGGCTCAGGGGCGCAGGTCGGCGTGCACGTCGAGGATTTCCACGCTCGCCCGCTTGCCCGCCTCCAGGAAGGCGAGCAGAGCGTGCGCCTCGGCCTCGACCTCGGCACGCTCCGTGTTCGTCCAGCTCCGGGTGGGGCTGATGCGCAGCCGAGCGGACTTCGCGTCCGCGAAGATTTTGTACAGGCCCGCTAGGAAGCCGTCGACCAGCACCGGGGAGACCTGAGCGGCGAAGGTGCGCAGCGGAGGAGCGGTGCCGTCGGGCACGATCCTGGTCCGATCCTGGTGCGACAACAGGGCGTTGTCGTACCAGCCGAGCAGCCGCACCGGAGCGGGGACGTCCGGGTCGGCCAACGCGCCGTCGGCGACGTCGTAGAGCGTGCGGCCGCGCTCGTCGGTGTAGGTGCGCACCCGATCGCCGAGTTCCGCGACGGCCTGCTTCATGCCGAGCAGCTTCGACCAGGTCTGCATGTCCATCGTGGTCGCCGGACCGAAGGCGCGCAGATAGCGGAAGATCAACTCCGCCAGGGGATATGCCGGGTCCAGCGGCATGCCCAGCCACGGCTCCACCCGCGACCAGATCGGCCTGCTGTTGTCCTTCCACTTCCCGCGCGGCGGGGTCTGCAGGACCGGCAGTTGATACAGCCAGGTCTGCACCACCGCCCCCGGGTCGCGGTCGGGGTACAGCTCGGCGGCGCGGGTGCGCAGGTCCGCCGCGGACATCGGCTCGTCGCCGAGCACGGCCTCGCCGCGCCCGCGCACCTCCTCCGGATCCAGGCCGACCATGGCGCCGTAGTTGAAGCCCTTGCGGAAGGGCACTTTCTCCAGTTCCGGCTGCACGTGCGGCGCGATCCGCACCGCGTCGGAGGGAGTCACCATGTGGATCGTCCCGCGCATCAGAGTGATCCGAACCAGCGAACGGTCCTCCAGCGCGTCCGACACCGTCGCCGGATCGAACGCCGCGACGCGGCTCCACAATCCGACGAACGGCGGCGGCGAATCCTGCGCCTGCAGCCCGACGAGGTGGTCGCACATCTGGTGCGCCGTCAGCCGCGAGCGCTCGAGCAGGTGCTGGCGGGCCAACAGGGTCCGATTCAGGACTCGATTGGACAGCTTCATGACGTGAGCGTGCGTCAGCGCAGCGTCACCACGACTTTGCCGGTCGCCGTCCGGTTGTCCAGCGACGCGACCGCCTCGGCGGCCTTGTCCAGCGGGTACAGCACCGGCTCCGGCGGCGCGATCTTGCCGGAGGCCAGCAGCGGCTCCACCTCCGCCCACTGCTCCTGCAGGTACCCCGGGTGCGACATCACCCACTCGCCCCACGCCGCGCCCGTCACCTCGACGTTCTTCAGCAGCAGCCGGTTGACCTTGACGGTGGGGATCTCTCCCGCGGTGAAGCCGACGACCAGCAACCGGCCCGCCGAGGCGAGTGATCGGATGCTGTCGGTGAAACGGTCGCCGCCGACCGGGTCGAGCACGATGTCGACGCCGCGACCGCCGGTCAGCTCCTTCACCGCCGCGAGCCAGCCGTCGGTGAGCACCACGTCGGTGGCGCCGTTGGCGCGTGCCACCGCGGCCTTCTCCTCGGTGCTCACCACGGCGATCACCCGGCCCGCGCCGAGCGCGGCCGCCATCCGCAGGGTCGAGGTGCCGATGCCGCCCGCGGCGCCGTGCACCAGGACGGTCTCGCCTTCGGCCAGCCTGCCGCGGGTGCGCAGGCAGAAGTGCACGGTCAGATCGTTGAACAGGATGCCCGCGCCGGCCTCCAGCGAGACGTTGTCGGGGAGCCGGAACACCATCTGCGTGGGCGTGACGGCCGTCTCGGCCATCGC
>NZ_BAFS01000265.1 GCF_000308415.1 Nocardia asiatica NBRC 100129
ACCGGCATCCGCTCCAGCACGACGAACGCGGCGGGCACCAGGTACGCGGGCAGTGCGGCCCGCAGCGCGGCGCGCACCTCCTCGATGTCGAGCTCGGCGCGGCCCGAGGCGACCAGATAGGCGACGAGCTGATCGCCCGACCGCTCGTCCGCTCGGACCAGCGCCACCGCCTGCGCGACCGCGTTCAACGCCAGCAGCGCCGCCTCGATCGCGCCGGGCTCGATGCGCATGCCGTGCAGCCGAACCTGGACGTCCGTGCGTCCCAGGTATTCCAGCTCGCCGTCGCCGCGCCACGCCACCAGATCGCCGGTGCGGTACATCCGGGCCCCGGCCGGGCCGAACGGGTCGGCCACGAACCGGTTCGCGGTCAGCTCCGGGCACGCCACGTAACCCCGGGCCAGCTGCGCGCCCGCCAAGTACAGTTCGCCGGGCACCCCGACCGGCACCGGCCGCATCCGGGCGTCCAGCACCAGCAGACGCGTATCGGCCACCGGCCTGCCGATCGGCACGGACACCACGTCCGTGTCGACCACCTCGTGACAGGTGATGCCGCCGGCGGCCTCCGTAGGGCCGTACAGGTTGTGCACCCGCGCTCCGATCACCTCTCGCGCCCGCTGCGCGGCAACCGCGGGCAATGCCTCGCCCGACGCGAAGACGTTGCGCAGCGTAATGCACTTTCCCGAGCGTGCGTCGGCCAGGAAAACCCCCAGCATGGTGGGTACGAAGTGCACCGTAGTGACGCGCTGCTCGATGATCAGCCGGGCCAGAAGGCCCGGATCTCGGCACTCATCTGGACGAGCGACCACCAGCCGTGCCCCGAAAGCCAAGGGCCAGAAAATCTCCCAGACGGACACATCGAAGGCGGCCGGGGCCTTGTGCAGCACCACGTCGTCGGCGGCGAGCGGATAGGCCGACTGCGTCCATGTGAGGCGATTCACGATCGCGGCGTGGGTGACCGCCACGCCTTTCGGGCGGCCGGTCGATCCTGAGGTGAAAATCACGTAGGCGGTGTGCCCCGGCTCCGGCGTACCGAGCCGGTCCAGGGCGGTCAGCGGAACGCCGGAGTAGCCGGTGAGGTGGAGCCGGTCGATCCGTACCTGCCGCGCCACGCCCGCGTCCAGGTCGTGGCCCGAGGTGAGCACGCACACCGGCCGGACGGTGGACAGCACGTACTCCAACCGCTCGGCGGGGTGATCGGGGTCGAGCGGGACGTACGCGCCGCCGGCCAGGGTGACCGCGTAGACGCCGACCAGCAGGTCCAGCGAGCGGCGCATGCCGAGCGCGACCGGCGCCTCCGGCCCCACGCCCTGCCCGGCCAGCCAGCGCGCCAGGCGCCGCGCGCGCCCCGCGAACTCGGCATAGGTGAGCGTGCGGCCCTCGACGGTGACCGCGGGCACGTCCGGGGTCCGGGCCACCTGAGCCTCGAACAGCGAGATCAGCGTGGCCGCGGGGTCGACCGGGGCGGCGGTGTCGTTCCACCGGTGCAGCACGAGCGCCCGCTCCGCGTCGTCCAGCAGTTCCAGGTCGCCGACGCGCGTAGACGGGTCGGCCAGCACCGTCCGCAGTACCCGCAGGAACCGAGCACCGAACGTCGCGATCGTGTCCCGGTCGAACAGGTCGGTGGCATATCGCAACACGCCGCGCAGCGCGGCTCCGGTCTCCGTGCGATGCTCGGCCAACTCGACGGCCAAGTCGACCCGCGCGACGCGATCGTCCAGCGGATAGGCCGACACCGTGAGGCCGGGCAGCCGCAGCACGGTGTCGTCGTGGTGCTCGACGCTGAGCAGTGTCTGCACGATCGGCGCGTGCGCCCGCGAGCGAACCGGGTTCAGCTCCTGCACCAACCGCTCGAACGGCAGGTCGGCGTGCGCGAAGGCCCGCACGTCGATGTCGCGCACGCGGGCGAGCAGCTCGGCGAAGGACGCGTCCGCCGCGACCCGAGTGCGCAGCACGAGGGTGTCGGCGAACAAGCCGACCAACTGCGCCTGCGCCCGCTCGCCGCGTCCGGTGACAGGCGTGCCGACCGCGACGTCGTCCACGCCGGTGAGCCGGGCGAGCAGCGTGGCGCAGGCCGCGTGCAGCACCATGAACGTCGAGACCCCGTGCCGCCGCGCGAGAGCGGCGATCGATCCGGTGAGGTCGGCGGGAATCGCGAACTCGACGGTCGCGCCTCGGCCGGAGGCCACCGGCGGGCGCGGGCGATCGGCGGGCAGCTCCAGCACCGGAGGAAGTCCGGCGAGTTCGGCCCGCCAGTAGGCGATCCGGCCGGACAGCGCCGAATCCGGGTCGTCCGCCGAGGCGAGGACCGCGCGCTGCCAGAGGGTGAAATCCGGGTATTGCACCGGCAGCGGACGCCACGACGGCTGCTTTCCCATGACGCGCGCGGTGTAGGCCGTCATCAGATCGCGGGTCAGCGGCGCGGTGGAGGCGCCGTCGGCGGCGATGTGGTGGACCACCAGCGCCAGCACATGGTCCTGCGGCGCGAGACGGAACAGGTTCGCTCGCAATGGGATTGCGGTGCTCAGGTCGAATCCGGCGACGGTCGATACCAGCACCGCTTCCGGCAGGTCCCGCTCGGTCACTTCGACCGGCTCCAGCGGCAGTTCGGGCACGTGGCACTCGGCGAGCACCACTTGCGCGGGCCCCTCGGCGTCCGCGGGGAAGACGGTGCGCAGCGATTCGTGCCGACCGATCACGTCGCGCAGGGCCGACCGCAACGCCGCCACGTCCAACGCGCCGGTGAGCCGGATGGTGATCGGGATGTGCTGGAGCGCCGAGTCGGGATCGAGCCGGTGCAGCAGCCACATCCGAGTCTGCGCCGGAGACAGCGGGATTCGTGCGGGCCGCTCGACCGGGGCGAGCACGGGCCGGACCGCGTCCCGCTCCGAGCGGGCGACCCGCAGTGCGAGCCCGGCCACGGTCGGCGCTTCGAACACCTCGCGCACGGTCAGCGCGCAACCGAGGACGGCGTTCGCCCTGGCGACCAACCGCATGGCCAGCGGCGAATTGCCGCCGAGGGCGAAGAAGTCGTCGTCCGCGCCGACGCGCGCCGCGCCGGTCACATCGGCGACGAGCGTGGCCAGCACCGCCTCCGCCCCCTCGCGGGGCGGGCGGAACAGCATTGCCGCGCCGCCGAATTCGACGGCGGGCAGCGCCGACCGGTCGAGCTTGCCCACGGTGGTCAAGGGCAGCTCGTCGAGCACGACGACGTGGGCGGGCACCAGGTGCGCGGGCAGCTGAGCGCGCGCCTCGTCCAGCACCGCCTCGGGAGTCGTACCCGGGCCGGTGACGTAGCCGACCAGGCATTCCTGCCCCGCGTGGTCGCGAGCCACCAGCACCGCCGCATTGCGCACCCCGGTCGCGGCGGCGAGCACGGCCTCGACCTCGCCCAGCCGGATCCGTCGACCGCCCAGTTCGACCGGTGCATCGTTGCGGATCAGATACACCAGATCACCGTCGCGGTTCCAGCGCACCAGGTCACCGGTCCGGTACATCACGCGGCCGGGCACACCGAACGGGTCGGCGACGAATCGTTCGGCGGTCAGCCCCGGGCGGGCGTGATAGCCGCGTGCCAGCTGGTCGCCCGCGAGATACAACTCCCCCGTGACGCCGATCGGCACCGGACGCAACCGCGCGTCCAGCACGTAGGCCCTGGTGTTCCAGCACGGGCGGCCGATCGCCACGTCCCGGCCCGATGCGGCGTCCGCGTCGGTGAACTGGTGATGGATCGCCGCGATCGCCGCCTCGGCCGGACCGTAGGCGTTGTGCACCACGCCGTCGAAGCTGCCGCGCAGCGCGGCGAGCAGACCCGGGGTGAGCGCCTCGCCGCCGCAGTGCAGATGCCGCAACGAGCGCAGCGCGTCGCCCATTCCCGCGCCGATCAGCGCGACAGGCACCGACGGCGGGTACGCGGCGATGGTGATCCGATGTGCGCGCATCAGATCCGCCAGACAGCCGAGATCGAGGCGTTCGCCGGGCCGGGCGATCACCAGCGGCGCGCCGACGGCGATCGGCAGGAAGCATTCCCACACCGACAGGTCGGAGGTCAGCGGGGCCCGTTGCAGGATGCGGTCGGACGCGGTGGCCCCGTAGCGGTGTTCCAGCCATCGCAGCTGGTTCATGATCGCGCGGTGGGCCACCGCCACACCCTTCGGGGCGCCCGTGGAACCGGAAGTGAACAGCACGTAGGCGGTGTTGGCCGGGCGCAGGGCAGCGATCCGCTCGGCATCGGCGACCGGCCCGTCGGGGACGCCACCGAGGTCGAGATCGGCCAGGTCGAGCACGGGCACGCCGTCCAGCGCGGGCAGCGTCGCGCCGCCCGCGGTGAGCACCAGCCGCGGCGCGGCGCTCGCGAGGAGCTGCGTCAGGCGCTCGGCGGAATGCGCCGGGTCGAGCGGCAGATACGCTCCGCCCGCACGCACGATCGCGTACATCGCCACGAGCATGTCGATCGAACGCGACGCGGCCAGTCCGACGATGCGCTCCGGGCCCACGCCCGCCTCGATCAGCCCGCGGGCCAGCCGATTCACCCGGGACGCGAACTCGGCGTAGGTCACCGCCGTGTCCTCGTAGCGCACGCCGATGTCGTCGGGCGTGGCGGCCACGCGGGCGGTGAGCAGATCGTCCAGCGTCTCGGCGGGCAGGGCGTGCGCGGTGGCGTTGCGGTCCGACAGCAGCATGCCGCGCTCGGCCACCGACATCAGCTCGACCGTGCCGACCGGCGTGCGCGGGTCGCGCACCATGGCGCGCAGCACGCGTTCGAAGGCGGCGACGAACCCGGCGGCGGTCGGTTCGTCGAACAGGTCGAGCGCATAGTGCAAGCGCACGTCGATGCCGTCCGGCGCGCCGTCGGCGGTGTAGTGGTCGGTCAGCGTCCAGTCCAGGTCGAGCTGGATCGGCGCCGCGCCGAGCTCGAGCGCGGCGATGGCCAGCCGGTGCAGCCGGAACCGCGGCGCGGCCTCGTGCTGCAAGCTCAGCGCGACCTGGTACAGCGGCGCGTGCGCCCGCGAGCGGACCGGGTTCACGACCTCGATCACCCGCTCGAACGGCACCGCGGCGTGGTCGAAGGCGGCCAGGTCGGCCGCGCGCACCGACGCCAGCAGCTCGGCGAGCGTCGCCTCCGGGCGGACCTCGGTGCGCAGCACCAGCGTGTTGACGAACATGCCGACGAGTTCGTCCAGCGCTTCCGCGTCGCGCCCGGCGACCGGCGCGCCGATCACGACGTCCGGCCCCGCGCCGTAGCGGCTCAGCAGCACGGCCAGCGCGGTGTGCAGCACCGTGAACGGGGTGGCCCGGTGCGCGGTCGCGAGCGCCTGGATCCGCGCGTGCAGGTCGGCGTCCAGCCGCCCGGTCGTCGCGCCGCCCCGATGGGTGGCCACGGCGGGGCGCGGCCGGTCGGACGGTAGCGTCACCACCTCGGGCAGCCCCGCCAGCCGATCGGTCCAGTACGCCAGCCGGCGCGACAACGTCGAGGCCGGATCGTCGGCGCAGCCGAGCGCGGCCCGCTGCCAGATCGCGAAGTCGGCGTACTGCACCGGCGGCCCAGGCGCCGGTGCGATGCCCGCGCACCGTGCGACATAGGCGTTGGCCAGGTCGCGGGTCAGCGGCGCGAAAGACCGGCTGTCGGCGGCGATGTGGTGCACGACGAACAGCAGGACGTGGACCTGTTGCCCGTCGGATCGGGCGTCGTTCTCGACGCGCAGCAGGCGGACGCGCAACGGCACCTCGGCGGTCACGTCGAACCCGGTTCGCGCCGCGGCGGCGATCAGCTCGGGTACCTGCGCCGCCGGAACCGGCCGCGCCACCAGCTCGACCAATTTCGTCCCGGCGGGCAGGATCACCTGCGTCGCGCCGCCGTCCTGTTCGGGGTAGATCGTGCGCAGCGTCTCGTGCCGGTCGATGACATCGGCGATCGCCGCCGCCAAGGCGGGCACGTTCAGCGCGCCGGTGAGACGCAGGGCGAACGGGATGTTGTACGCGCCGGTGGCGGCGTCGAACCGATTCAGCAACCACATGCGCTGCTGGCCGATCGACAGCGGAAGCGGCCCGCCGCGCTCCTGCGGCGTGAGCGGCGGCAGCGCGACGGGCGCGTCGTCGATCGGGCCGTCGACGGCGATCCGCCGCGCCAGCGCGCGCACCGTGGGCGCGTCGAAGATAGTGCGCACGGCTACTTCGGCGCCGATGGCCTCGCCCAGTCGCGCGGCGAGCTGGATGGCGCTGAGCGAATCACCGCCCAGGGCGAAGAAATCGTCCTCCGCGCTCACCTCGGTCACCCCGAGCAGGGTCGAGATCGTCTCGGCGACAAGCGTTTCAGCCGCACCAACAGGGGCCCGGAATCCGGCGGGCGCGAAGGCGGGCGCGGGCAGCGCCGTGCGGTCGAGCTTCCCGGACGCGCTCAGCGGAAACCGTTCCAGCACCACGAATGCCTGCGGCACGAGGTAACCGGGCAGCCGTGCGGCCACCGTGTCACGCACCGTCGGGATATCGATCGGCCCGTCGGTCACCAAGTAGGCGACCAGTCGCTTTCCCGTGCCGTGATCGTCGCGCACCAAGGCGGCGGCCTGCGCGATCCCGGAAGTCGCGAGCAGAGCCGCCTCGATCTCAGCGAAATCGATCCGCGAGCCGCGGATTTCGACCTGAGAGTCGGTGCGGCCCAGGAACTCCAGTTCGCCCGCAGCGGTCCACCGCACCAGGTCGCCGGTGCGGTACATCCGTTCGCCGGGTGGACCGAACGGGTCGGCGACGAACCGGTTCGCGGTCGGTTCCGGGCGACCCAGGTAGCCGCGCGCCAGTTGGACGCCCGCGAGATACAGCTCACCGGGCACCCCGGCGGGCACCGGCCGCAGCCGCGCGTCGAGCACGTACGTCCGGGTGTTCCAGATCGGCTTGCCCATCGGGACGGTCTCGAAGTCGGTGTCGGACACTTGATGGAAGGTCACCTCCACCGCGGCCTCGGTGGGGCCGTAGCCGTTGTGCACCCGCGCGCCGGTGAGTGCGCGCATCCGCTGGGCGACGCCGACGGGCAGCGCCTCGCCGGAACAGAACACCTCGCGCAGCGACGGTAGGTCGAGTGCTTCGGCGACGAAGTCGGCCAGCATGGACGGCACGAAGTGCGCGGCCGTCACGCCCTCGGTCCGAATGAGCCGGGCCAGGTAGGCCGGGTCGCGATGGCCGTCCGCCCGCGCCAGCACCAAGCGGGCGCCGACCAGCAGGGGCCAGAAGAACTCCGGCACCGAAACGTCGAAGGTGGCGGGCGTCTTCTGGAGCAGGACATCCCCCGGTCCGAGCGCGACGTACGCGGACTGCATCCAGCGCAGCCGGTTCACGATGCCGCGGTGACTCATCACCACGCCCTTCGGGCTACCCGTGGAACCCGAGGTGAACAGCACGTACGCGGTGTTGTCCCGGCGCAGCGGCGCGCGCCGGTCGGCGTCGGTGAGCGGACGTTCCGAGTAGCCGGACAGGTCGAGCCGATCGATCCGCGTCTCGACGGCACCGCAGCGCAGGTCGACGCCCGCGGTGAGCACGCGCACCGGCGCGGCCGTGGCGAGGACGTGCGCGATGCGCTCGGCGGGGTGGTCCGGGTCGAGCGGCAGGTAGCCGCCGCCGGCCACGGTGACGGCGTACATGCCGACCACCAGGTCGATCGATCGGCGCATGCCCAGCGCCACCAGCGATTCCGGACCGACGCCCTGTTCGACCAGCCAGCGCGCCAGCCGGTTGACCCGTCCCGCGAATTCGGCATAGGTGAGCGTCGCGTGACTCGCCGGGGTATGGCCTTGTGACGGGTGGCCCGGCGCTGTCCGCTCGAAGGTGATCGCGGGCGCGTCCGGCGTGCTCGCGACCTGGGCCGCGAAGAGGGCGGCGAGGTTGTCCGATTCGGGCGCCGGGTGCTCGGTGGCATTCCATTCCCGCAAAATCTGGTGGCGCTCGGCGTCCGACAGCAGCTCGATGTCGCCGATGCGCGCGTCGGGATCCACCGCGACGGCGACGAGTATCCGCCGCAACCGGGCGACATAGGACTCGATGGTCGCGGCGTCGAACAGGTCGGTCGCATAGCGCAGCGTGCCGGACAGTTCCGCCGACCCGGCCCGCTCCCGCACGATCAGGTGCAGGTCGAATTTCGCTCCGTCGTCGGCGATCTCGACCGGCCGCACCGACAGCCAGGGCGCCTCCACGGCCTTCCCGCCGAACTCGGCCGTGGCGGCTTCGAGACCGATCATCACCTGGAACAGCGGGTGCGCACCGGAGGTACGGTCCACCGCCATGGCGTCCACCAGGCGCTCGAACGGCAGGTCGGCGTTGGCGAACGCGGCCAGGTCGCCCTCGCGCACGTCCGCCAGCAGCGCGGTGAACGACGCGTCGCCCGGCACCCGGGTGCGCAGGGCGAGGGTGTTGGCGAACATGCCGACGAGGTCGTCCAGCGCCCGCTCGCCGCGCCCGCCGACCGGCGTGCCGATCACGATGTCGGCGCTGCCGCTCAACCGGGCCAGCGTGGCGGCGAACGCCGCGTGCAGCGTCATGAACAGCGTCGCGCCGGTGCGCCGGGCCAGCGCCCGCAGGCCGGCGGCCACCTCGGGCTGGATCACGAAATCGACGGCGGCTCCCTCGGAGGACGGCACGGCGGGGCGCGGCCGGTCGGCGGGCAGCGGCATTTGCGCAGGCGCGCCGGCCAGCACGTCACGCCAGAAGCGCAGCTGCTGGTAGGCCAGGTCGCCAGGGGCGTCCTCGGCGCCGAGCAGTTCCCCGTGCCACCGGATGTAGTCGGCGTACCGGACGGGCAGCGCGTCCCAGTCCGGAGGTCTGCCGGTCAGGCGCGCGCGATAGGCCCGGAAGAGATCGGTGACGAGCGGAACCGTCGACAACGCGTCGGCGGCGATGTGATGCACGACGAACACCAGCACGAATTCGTCACCGGCGAGGCCGCGCGACTCGTCCACCCGGTCGACGGCCAGTAGCGCGACCCGGCATGGCAACTCGGTGGTGACGTCGAACCCGGCGCGGACGATCCCGGCCACGGCGTCGCGCAACCCACGGCGGTCGATCGGCGCCGGATGCAGGCTCAGGCCGATGTCGGCGGCGTCCAGTACCGATCGGCAGGGGCCGCTGTCGGTTTCGGGGTAGGTGGTGCGAAGTGTCTCGTGCCTGGCCAGCACGTCGAGCACAGCCCGCTCCAGTGCGGTGACGTCGAGACGGCCGGTCAGCCGCAGCACGATGGGCAGGTTGTAGACGCTGTCGGCGCCGTCCTGGCTCTCGATCCGGTTCAGGAACCACAGGCGCTGTTGCGCGGGTGTGAGCGGCGCAGGCTCGGGCCGGTCCCGGCGGACCAGCGGTAGCCGAGTCGCCCCGGCGCGGCCCAGCCGATCGACCTCGGCGGCGAAGCCCTCCACCGTGGGCGCGTCGAACAGCGCGCGCACCGGAACGCGCACGCCCACGGCCGCACCCGCGCGTGCGGTGACCTGGGTGGCGTCCAGCGAACTGCCGCCCAGGGCGAAGAAATCGTCGTCCAGTCCCACCCGCTCGACCCCCAGCACCTCGGCGAACACCGCGGCGACCAGCCGTTGTGCCGCGTGCACAGGCGGGCGGAAGCGGGCGGCCGCGAGCGCCGGGACCGGCAGTGCCGCGCGATCGAGCTCGCCGCTGGCGCTCTCGGCCGGCTCGACCAGTGCGGTCGGCACCATGGACGCGGGCAGGCGCTGCGCCTGGCAGTTGTTCCGGCCTAGATAGATCAGCTCACCGTCGCGGCTCCAGCGCGCCAGGTCGCCGGTGCGGTACATCCGCGCGCCCGGCGGGCCGAACGGGTTGGCGACGAAGCGATCGGCGGTGCGGTCGACACGGCCGTGGTAGCCGCGCGCCAGTTGCGCCCCCGCCAGGTACAGCTCGCCGGGAACACCGATCGGCGCGGGCCGCAGCCGCCTGTCCAGCACATAGACCTGCGAATTCCACTCCGGTTCACCGATCGGCACCAGCGGCGTATCCGTCTCGGTGACCGGGCGGTTGGTGATGGACACCGCCGCCTCGGTCGGACCGTAGAGGTTGTGCAGGCGCGCGTCGCACACCCGGCCCAACGCGGCGACCGTTTCCGGCGGCAGCGCCTCGCCGATCACGAAAACCTCACGCAGCGTGCCGAGTTCGCCCGGCCGCGCATGCGCGGCGAAGACGGCGAGCATCGACGGCGCGAAGTCGGTCAGCGTGACGCGCTCGCGTGCGACGGTTTCGGCGAGGTAGCGCGGATCACGGTCTCTTTCCGGCAGGGCCAGCAGCAGCGTGGCCCCCGCCCGCAGCGGCAGGAAGTATCCCCACAGCGAGACGTCGGACGTGCTCGCGGTTTTCTGCAAATAGACGTCACCGGTGCCCGGCCGGTATTCGGCATGCATCCAGGCCAGTTGATTGGCGATGGCTTGGTGGCTTACCGTCACGCCCTTCGGCTTGCCGGTCGACCCGGCGGTGAAGATCACATAGGCCGGATGCAGCGGATGCAGCGGGCCGAGGCGTTCGCGGTCACTGATCTTGCCGGAGGGGTAGGTCGAGAGGTCGAGGTCGTCCAGGTGATACGTCGGAGCGGAAGCGTGCGCGGCCGCGTCGAATTCGGCCGCCTCGATGGTCAGGACCACCTGGGGCCGCGCGCTGTCGAGGATGCGCCCGATTCGCTCGGCCGGATGGGCCGGGTCCACCGGAACGTAAGCCCCACCCGCCCGCGCCACCGCGTACATGGCCACCACCAACTCGACCGAGCGCGGCAAGGCCAGCACGACCAGCGCTTCCGGGCCGACGCCGATCCCGATGAGCATCCTGGCCAGCCGGTCGGCCCGGTCGGACAGCTCGGCGTAGCTCAGCCGCTCGGTATCGCCGATCAGCGCGACGGCATCCGGCGTGCGGCGCGCCTGCGCGTCGAAACCCTCGTGCAGGAACCGGTCGGGCACTTTGTGCCCGCTGGCGTTCCAGCTCGCGGTGACGTAGTCGAGCTCGCCCGCGTCCAGCAGCGGGATGTCCCCGAGCGCCGCGTCCGGGTCGCGCACCGCCGCACGCAACAGCCGCACGAACTTGGCGGCGAACTCCCGTACGGTCGCGGGGTCGAACAGGTCGGTCGCGTAAGTGAACGCGGCGCGGTAGCCCGCCGCCGCGCCGGACACCGTGAGCTGTAGATCGAACTTCGCGACACCGGGATCGAAGTCGACCCTCTCGGTTTCCAGACCGGGCATGGCCGGCGCGATCGGTCCGAGGTCCGGCATGCGCAGCGCGACCTGGAACAGCGGATGCCGGGCGGCCGAACGCGCCGGGTTCAGCGCCTCCACCAGGTGCTCGAACGGGATGTCGGCATGCGCGAACGCGCGCAGGTCGCGGTCGGCGACCCGGGCGAGGAGCCCGGCGAAGCCCGCTTCGCCGTCCACTTCGGTGCGCAGCACCAGCGTGTTGACGAACATGCCGACCAGATCGTCCAGCGCGGGCGCGCCCCGGCCCGGGACGGGCGTGCCGATCGCGATGTCGCCGGTGCCCGACAAGCGGGCGAGCAGGGCCGCCAGCGCCGCGTGCAGCACCGTGAACGGCGTCGCGCGAACCCGCGCCGCGATGGCCTCGACGTCGGCGCGCAGGGCGGCGTCGATGTCGAACTCGTGCGTGGCGCCCCGATACGACGCCGTGGCCGGGCGCGGCCGATCGGCGGGCAACTCGAGCCGCGCGGGCAACCCGGCCAACTCGGCACGCCAGAAGGCCAGCTGACGTGCGGCCACCGCGTCCGCGGCGGTCTGCGCACCGAGCACTCGCTGCAGCCACAGCGTGTAGTCCGCGTACTGCACGGTGAGCGGAGCCCACTGCGGCGCGCGGCCCTCGTGCCGCGCGGCGTACGCGGTGGCCAGATCGCGTGTCAGCGGACCGAGCGAGACCTCGTCGGCCGCGATGTGGTGGACGACCAGCACCAGCGTGTGGTCCCGTGGCCCGCAGCGCAGCAGGCGCGCCCGCACCGGGATCTCCTCGGCGACGTCGAAGCCCTCTCCGGCCGCGCGGCGGATCGCCGCGACCAGCCGATCCTCCGGCACGTCGGCGGGCGTCAGGTCGAACACCGCGTGCACCCGCCGCACCGACTGCACGGGCCCGTCGGCGGTCTGCGGATACACGGTGCGCAGCACTTCGTGCCTGGCCACCAGATCCGTGAGCGCGGCCGACAGCGCGGACACCTCCAGCGGGCCGCGCAGGCGCAGCGCCACCGAGATGTTGTCCACGGCGGCAGCGCCCGGATCGCGGGCTCGCTCGGCGTCCGCGCCGAACCGGTTGAGGAACCACACGCGCCGCTGTGCCGGCGAAAGCGGCACGCGCTGCGGGCGCGGTTCCGCCGTCAGCGGTGGACGCGCCGGTGCGGCCACCGCCGCTCCCGGGGCGCGATACACCGCCGCGGCCGAACCGAGTTCCGGTTCCGGCAGCGCCCGGCGATCCAGTTCTCCGCCGGCGTTCAGCGGCAGGGCGTCCAGCAGCGCCGCCTCGACTTCGGTCCGTCGATCGCGCAACGAATCTCGGAGATCGGTGCGGCCGAGGTATTCCAGCTCGTCCGGCCCGCCATCGGCGCCGGGCGCCCAGCGCACCAGATCGCCGGTGCGGTACATCCGCTCCCCCGCCGGTCCGTCCGGGTTCGCCACGAATCGCTCGGCGGTCAGGCCGGGGCGGGCGAGGTAGCCGCGGGCCAGCTGCACGCCGGCCAGATACAGCTCGCCGACGACGCCGCGCGCCACCGAGCGCAGGCTGTCATCGAGCACCAGCAGTTCCATGTCGTCGGCGGCGACGCCGATCGGCACCCGGGCCGCGTCCGCACCGGTCACCTCGTGCGCGGTCACGTCGACCGCGGCTTCGGCGAGCCCGTACAGGTTGTGCAGCGTCGCGCCGCAGATGTCCCGGAAGGCGGCGGCGGTGGCGGCCGCAAGCGCCTCGCCGGAGGCGAAGACCAGCCGCAGCGAGTCCACCGCGACGGCCCTCGGCTCGGCGACGAAGACCGCGAGCACGGACGGCACGAAATGGGTTACGGTGACGCCCCTTTCCCGGATCACGCGGGCCAGGTAGGCCGGGTCTCGGTGACCGTCCGGCGCCGCGACGACCAGCCGGGCGCCGACCTGCAGCGGCCAGAAGCACTCCCACACCGACACGTCGCAGGTGAACGGCGTCTTCTGCAACACCACGTCATCGGCGCGCAGCCGGAACATGCGCTGGCGCCAGCGCAGATTCGCCACGATCGCGCGGTGCGTGACGGCCACGCCCTTCGGCAAGCCGGTGGGGCCGGAGGTGAAGATCACGTACGCGACTGCGTCCGCCGACCGGACCACCGTGGGCGCGTCCGGAGCGGGCGGGCCCGCGAACTCATCGATGCGCAGCGTCCGGACCGCACCACCGAATTCGGGCTCGTCGTGCGCGGTGGTCAACACGAGCGCCGGCTCGGCGACCGACAGCACGCGGGCGATGCGATCGACCGGGTGATCCGGGTCGATCGGCAGGTACGCACCGCCCGCCTTCAGAATCGCGTACATGCCGACCACCAGGTCGATCGAGCGCCGACCGGCCAGGCCCACCAGCGTGTCCGGCCCGACACCGAGCCCCACCAAGTGGTGGGCCAGCGCGTTGACCCGGCTGTCGAATTCGGCGTAGGTCAGGATGACGCCCGCGCATTCCAGGGCGATCGCGTCCGGGCTGCGGCGCGCCTGCTCCTCGAACTGGCTCACCAGTGTCTCGACCGGCGCGGCGGGGCTCAGGACATCGTGCGCCACGTGGGTCATCAGCGGTTTCCTTCCGAATCGAGAGCCGACCCCGGGTCGGCGAGCAGCGCCTCGGCGGTGGCGGCCACGGTCCGCAGCAAGGCCGCGAAGTCGCTGCCGCTGGGTGCGGCGAGCAGGCCGGGCGCCAGCCCGGCGAGCGTGACGCGGAGCAGGGCTTCGGAATCGACCGCCGCGCCCATCGTTTCGGCGACGCCGGTGAGCCGGGCGTCGAGTTCGCCGAAGGAGACCACTCGGTCGTTGTGCTCGAACGCGCGGGCGGTGAGATCGGCCTTCGCCGCGCGGGCGACCAGAGCGGGCAGGTCGGCCATGGCCACCGTGCGCGCGGCGGCCGCGCGGTCGGCGCCCGGGTGACCCGCACACAGCGCCTGGTGGACGGACGGTTCGAATCGCGGCGCGGGCAGCGCCGCACGGTCGAGTTTGCCGTTGACCGTCAACGGGATTCGCGGCACCGGCACGATCGCGGCGGGCACCATGTGTTCGGGCAGGCGGTAGCCCACCGCTCGACGCAGCGCGGCGGCATCGATCGACTCCTCCGCGGACACCACGTACGCGACGATGCGCGCTTCCTCCACCAGGTCGGCGCGCACCATCACGGCGACCTCCCGCACCGCCGCCGACGCCTCCAGCAGGGCGACCTCGATCTCGCCGAGTTCGACGCGGAAACCGCGCAGGTTAACTTGCTGGTCGGCGCGTCCGAGGTATTCCAGGTCGCCGTCGGGAGTCCAGCGGGCCACGTCACCGGAGCGGTAGGCGAGCGACCCGTCTCCCGAGTACGGATCCGCGACGAAGCGTGCCGCCGTCAGCGCGGGCCGATGCAGGTAGCCGCGCGCCAGCTGGCCGCCGGAGACGTAGATCTCGCCGGGCACGCCCACCGGGACGGGCCGTAGCCGGTCGTCGAGCAGGCGAACGGTCAGGCCGGGCAGCGCCGCGCCGATCACGCTCGCCGGGCCGGTGCGCCCGTCGATCGTGCGATGCGAGACGTGCACCGTGGTCTCGGTGATGCCGTACATGTTCACCAGGCGGGGCGCGTCCGGGTAGCGCGCGAGCCACCCGGCCAGTCGCTGCGGCTCCAGCGCTTCACCGCCGAAGACGACGGTGCGCAGCGCGAACCCGGCGGGCGCGGGCTCGGCAAGGTCTGCGGCGGCGAACCGATAGAACGCCGAGGGAGTCTGGCTGAGCACGGTGACCCGCTCGGCGATCAGCAACTCACGCAACCGCCGCGGCGAGCGCGCGATGTGGTGGTCGACCACCACCACCGTCGCGCCGGACAGCAGCGGCGCCCACAGCTCCCACACCGAGAAGTCGAAGGCGTAGGAGTGGAACAGCGCCCACACGTCCGCCGGGCCGAAGCCGAAGACCGACCGCGCGCTGTCCAGCAGCCGCAACACGTTGCGGTGCGGCACCACAACGCCTTTGGGCTTTCCGGTGGAGCCGGAGGTGTAGATGACGTAGGCGACATGCGCGCAGCGCAGCGGGGCGCGCCGGTCCGCGTCGATGACCGGCCCGCCGTCGAATTCCGGAAGGTTCGGCGCGTCCACGTCGATCACCGGACCGCCGAACCAGCCGCGCGGCAGCTCGGTGGCAGCGCCCGCGAGTGCGCAGATCGGGCGGGCGTCGTCCAGGACGTATTCGATCCGGTCGCCGGGGTAGGCCGGATCGATCGGCAGATACCCGCCGCCGGCTTTCAGCACCGCGAGCAGGGCGACCACCAGTTCCGCCGAGCGCGGCAGCGCGATCGCCACCAGCCTTTCCGGGCCGACACCCGCGGCGATCAGCCGCCGCGCCAACCGGTTGGACCAGTCGTCCAGTTCGGCGTAGGTCAGCGATCGCGTGCCGTCCCGGACCGCGACGGCGGCCGGGTCCAGCGCGGCGGCGCTCGTGAAACGCTCGGCCAAGTTGCCGCCCGGGTCCGCCACGCCGGGCCCGCCGTCCGCCCGTTGGTGCGGTGCCCGAGGTCGCTCCTCGGCGCCGAGCGGCTGGATGTCGCCGACGCCCACCGCCGGATCGGCCGCGCCGGCGGCGGGCGCCTGGGCTGATCGGCTGCCCCGCAGGGTGAGTGTCGGCGCGTCGAACAGCGCACGCCCCGGCGACCGCGCGCCGCGCCGGGCCACCACGCGGGCGGGAGTGCGCGAGTCACCGACGCGGGCGGGAGTGCGCGAGTCACCGACGCGGGCGGGAGTGCGCGAGTCACCGACGCGGGCGGGAGTGCGCGAGTCACCGACGCGGGCGGGAGTGCGCGAGTC
>NZ_BAFS01000264.1 GCF_000308415.1 Nocardia asiatica NBRC 100129
GCCGACATCGAAGAAGCTGTCCTCGGCGCGCACGTCGTCGGCGCCGACCAGTTCGCCCATCACCGCGGCAACCAGTCGCTCGGAATCGGTTCCCGGCTCGCGACCGGCCGAGTCCGCGGCGACCTGCGGTTCCGGCAGGGCGCTGACGTCCAGCTTGCCGACCGGGGTCAGCGGAATGGCGTCCAGGACGGTGATACCGGCGGGCACCATGTGCGCGGGCAGTCGCCGAGCGACGGAGGCGCGCACCGCCTCGGTGTCCAGCCCCGCCGCGCGGTCGGCGGGCTGGACGAAGGCGACGATCCGGTCGGCACCCGCGATGCGGCGCACCTCGGTGTGCGCGAACCGCACGGACGGGTGTTCCCCGAGCACGGCGGTGATCTCGCCGAGTTCCACCCGGAAACCGCGCAGCTTCACCTGATGGTCGCTGCGGCCGAGGTAGACCAGCTCGCCCGCGGCGTTCCAGCGCACGATGTCGCCGGTCCGGTACATCCGCGCGCCCGGCGAGCCGTACGGGTCGGCGACGAAACGCGTCGCGGTGAGGCCGAACCGGTCGAAGTAGCCGCGCGCGAGGCCGTGCCCCGCGAGGTACAGCTCGCCGGGAACGCCGACGGGCACCGGCCGCAGCCGCTCGTCGAGCACCAATCCCTGGGCGCCACGCACCAGGCTGCCGATGGTGATCGGCTCGCCCGGGCGCATCGGACCGGAGATCGTGACGACGACGGTGGTCTCGGTCGGCCCGTACACATCGCACATCACGTGCCCCGACGCCCAGCGCGCCACCAGATCCGGCGCCACCGCCTCGCCGCCGACCATGAGCGCGCGCACGTGCGGCAGCGGCCAGCGTTCGTGGTCGATCGTGGCCAGCGCGGCCGGGGTCATGAAGCCGTGCGAGATCCGCTCGCGTTCCATCAGCGCGGCCAGTTCGTCGCCGCCGTAGATGTCGGTCGGGCAGATCACCATCGCCGCACCGGCGCCCAGCGCGATCAGCAGGTCCAGGATCGCCGCGTCGAAACTCGGCGTCGCGAAATGCAATGTGCGCGAGTGCTCCTCCACGCCGATGCGCTCGCGGATCTCGTCGGCCAGGTTGGACAGGCCGCTGTGGGTCACCGCGACGCCCTTGGGCTTTCCGGTGGATCCCGAGGTGTAGACCAGGTAGGCCAGATCGGCGATCTGGATGGTGCGCGTGCGCTCGTGGTCGTGGATCGGCGCGTCGTCGTGCCCGTCGAGTTCGGCGGCGAACTCCGGGCGGTCCAGCAGCAGCCACTCGGTGTGGTGGTCCGCCGGCGCGCCCGCGCGCAGTTGTTCCACGTGCGCCGTCACGGTGACGCCGGTCGCGCAACCGGAGTCGGCGAGCATGTGCTGGATGCGGTCGGCGGGGTACTTCGGGTCGACCGGCACGAACGCCGCGCCGGACTTCGCCGCGGCCAGCATCGCCACCACCGAGTCGATCGACCGGACGAGCCCGAGCGCCACCCGGGTGCCGGGGCCCAGTCCGCGCGCGATCAGCGCGCGCGCCAGGCGATTCGAGCGCCGGTCGAGTTCGGTGTAGGTGAGCGAGGTCGTGCCCGCGCACAGCGCCGTGTTGTGCGGATACCGCTGCGCGGTGGCGGTGAAGTACGCGGCCAAGGTGGACGGTGCGGACGCCTGCCCCCCGCGCGCCGGGGCCAGCGTGCGGCGCTCGTGATCGGTGCGCGCGTCCACGTCGCGCACCAGCACGCGCGGATCGCCGGTGACGGCGGTGAGCACTTGCAGCAACCGGTCGGCCAGGGTCTCGATCGTTCGCGCGTCGAAAAGCTCGGTGGCGTAGACGAATTCGAAGACGCTGTCCGGCTCGCCCTCCCCCGCGCCCGGATCGACGGCGTCGTTCGACACGCGCAACTCCAGGTCGAACTTCGCCAGCGCGATGTCCAACGGCTCCGCGCGCAGGGCGAGGCCGGGCAGTTCCAGCGTCGGCACCGGGCCGTCCTGCACGCTCAGCGCCACCTGGAACAGCGGATGCCGGCCCGAGGAGCGTGCCTCGGCACCGAATTCCTCCACGATCCGCTCGAACGGGATGTCCGCGTGCGCCATGGCGGCCAGTTCGGTATCCCGGTCGGCGCGCAGCAAGTCGGCGAAGCTGTGATCCGGATGCACGTCCGAGCGCAGCACCAGCGTGTTCACGAACATGCCCACCAGTTCGTCGAGCTTGGTGTCGTTACGCCCCGCCACCGGAGTGCCGATCACGATGTCGCGGCCGCCGGTGACGCAGCGCAGCAGCACCGCGAACGCCGAACGCAGCACCATGAACGTGCTGACGCCCTGATCACGGGCCAGCCCGGCGAGCCCGCGCCGCACGCGCTCGGGCACCGTGAAGCGCACGGTCCCGGCCTGCTGGGTGGGCTCGAGCGGGCGCGGCCGGTCGTAGGGCAGCGGCAGTTGGTCGGGGAGGTCCGCGAGCGCGGTGCGCCAGTACGCCAGCTGGGTCGCCGCCGCGCTGTCCGGATCGGTTTCCGAGCCGAGGCAGGCACGCTGCCAGAGCCCGAAGTCGGCGTACTGCACCGGCAGCGGCGTCCACGAGGGCGCCTCGCCGTCGTGGCGTGCCGCGTACGCGGCGGCCAGGTCCCTGGTCAGCGGACCGAGCGACCAGCCGTCGGCGGCGATGTGATGCACCACCACGCCGAGCAGGTGCCGCCCGGGCGCGGTGCGCAGCAGCGCCAGGCGCACCGGAATCTGCCGGGTGAGATCGAAACCTTTGCGCGCCAACGATTCCAGCGCGGCCTTCGCGCCGGAATCGTTGATGTCGGTGACCGTCAGCTCCGGCAGGGCGCGC
>NZ_BAFS01000263.1 GCF_000308415.1 Nocardia asiatica NBRC 100129
GTCCAGCACGTGGGTGTCCAGCCCCGGTAGAGCCCGGCCGATGAGGCTGACCGGGCTGTCCATCAGATCCGCGCCGATCTCCAGGAAAGAGACGTGCACCGTGGTCTCGGTGATGCCGTACATGTTCACGAATCGGGTCGCGTCCCCCGGATGACGCTCGGACCAGCGTCGTAGCTGCCGCAGATCCAGCGCCTCACCGCCGAAGATCACGTACCGCAGCGCGAATTCCCCGCAGGCGGCGGCCTCCCGGTCGGCTTCGACGAGTTGACAGAACGCCGAGGGCGTCTGGTTGAACACCGTCACCTGTTCGCGAATCAGCAATTCGCGCACCAGTTCCGGGCACCGCGACGTGGCGTGGTCGACCACCACGACGGCGCCGCCCGTGGCGAGCGCGCACCACAGTTCCCACACCGAGAAGTCGAAGGCGAAGGAGTGGAACATCGTCCACACGTCACGCTCGTCGAATCCGAACAGCGGCTGCGCACCGGCGAACAGTTCCACCGCGTTGCGGTGCGTCACGCCGACGCCCTTCGGCACGCCCGTCGAGCCGGAGGTGTAGATGACGTAGGCGAGATTGTCCGGGGACAGTGCGGCCACCCGGTCGGCATCGGTGATCGGATCGCCGGCGAACTGCCAGGTTTCCTCCAGCAAGACCGCGGGAAGATCGGCGTCCGGAACGGCAGACCGCTCGGCAGCGGTGGTCAGCACGCACACCGGCGCCGCGTCCGCGAGTACGAAGGCCAGCCGCTGCGCCGGATAGGTGAGGTCGATGGGTAGGTAGGCGGCGCCGGCCGCGAGCACGCCGAGCAGCGCCGCAGGCAATTCTTCGCTGCGCGAAACAGCCACTGCCACGATAGTTTCCGGCCCGGCTCCGGCCGCGATCAGCGCGCGGGCGATGCGATTGGCGCGCTGTGCCAGCGCCTCGAAGCTCAGCGTGGCGGCGCCGAATCGGACCGCCGTCGCGTCCGGTCTGCGCCGAGCCTGCCGCCCGACCAGCTCCGGCAGCGTCGCCCTCTGCGCGGCCACGACATCGAACGGCGGCACCCAGGCCCGCCGCGCGGGTGCGACCGCGGGAAGGTTTTCGCCGACGTCGAGAATATCGATGTCCCACACCCGCACCGAGGAATCGGCCGCCACCGCGGACACGATGCGCTCGAATCGCCGCCCGAAGTCCCGGACAGTCGCCTCGTCGAAGAGCGCGGTGGCGTAGGTGAACGTCACTGCCAGTCCCGCCGGTCCGTCCTCGTCACCGGGCCGTGGCTCGACGACGACTTGCAGATCGAATTTCGCCGTGATCTCGCCGCTGTCGGCAGCTGTGACGGTCAGCTCTGGCAGCTCCAGCGCGGGTTGTTCGATGTTCTGGAACGACAGCATCACCGGGAGGAGCGAGTTGCGCGTCCCGGTGCGCGCGGGGTCGGCCTCCTCGAGCACGCGTTCGAAGGGCACGTCGGCGTTGGCGAACGCCGAGAGCGCCGTTTCCCGGCATCGTTCGACCAGGTCGTCGAACGTCGCAGCCGGGTCGACGTCGACGCGCAGCGCCAACGTGTTGACGAACATCCCGACCAGGTCGTCCAGCGCGCGTTCGCCGCGCCCGGCGACCGGGGTGCCGATCACGACGTCCGTGGCGCCGCACAAGCGCCCGACCAGCGTGGCGAGTGCCGCGTGGACCACCATGAACAGTGTCGCGTTGTGTGCGCGGGCGATCGCGGCCAGACGTCGGTGCACCTGCGCCGGGATGGTGTAGCCGGTCGCCGCGCCACGGGTCGAGAGAGCCGGCGAACGCGGGCGATCGGCGGGCAGCTCCAGCGGTCCGGTGAGCCCGGCCAGCTGGTCGCGCCAATACGACAGTTGTCGCGCGGCAGGGGAACCGGCGGCGTCGTCGCGGCCGATGGCGGCGTGCTGCCAGAGCGCGAAATCGGCGTACTGGACCGGCAGCGGCGTCCAGCCCGGCACCCGGCCGTCACGGCGGGCGATATAGGCGGTCACCAGGTCGCGCGCCAGCGGCGCGAGCGACGCCCCGTCCGCCGAGATGTGGTGCGTCACGATGACGAGCAGGTGATCCTCGCCGGAGACGAACAGTCGCGCGCGAATGGGCGCGGTCGCGGTCACGTCGAAGCCCGCGGACATCAGACCGTGCGCCATCTCCGCGACGTCGGGGCCGTGGTCCTCGACCGCGAGTCCGTCGGGAAGGACCGTGCTCGTGGACAGGATCTCCTGATACGGCTGCCCCTCGGCGTCGACCGGGTAGCGGGTGCGCAGCACCTCGTGCCGTTCGAGAACGTCCGCGACCGCGTGGCGAAGCGCGGGCAGGTCGAGGCGGCCGGTCAGCCGGAGGGCGAAAGGCAGGTTGTAGGCGGCCGACTCCGGCTCGATGCGGTTGAGCAACCACATCCGCTGCTGTGCCAGCGAGAGCGGGATGCGATCCGGCCGCCGTGACCGGATCAAGGGCGGACGAGCGGGGTCGGCGCTGCCGCGGACCACCCGCGCGGCGAGGGCGGACACCGAGGGGGCCTCGAACAGGTCACGCACGGTGATCCGCGACTGCAGCGCCTCGTTGACCCGCGCGACGGCTCGGGTCGCGAGCAGCGAATTGCCGCCGAGCGCGAAGAAGTCGTCATCGATCCCGGCCCGCTCGACACCGAGCAGATCGGCGAACACTCCGGCGACCGCCTGTTCGACGGGATTGCGCGCAGCCCGGAACTCCGCGGCCTCGGCCACCGGCGCGGGCAGCGCCTTGCGATCGAGTTTGCCGCTGGCGTTCAGCGGCAGCTCGGGTAGCTCGACCAGCGCGGACGGGATCATGTATCCGGGCAGCGCCGCCGCGAGCCCGGCCGCGAGCTCCTCGCGGTCCACGACTCGCCCCGGGCGCGGGACCACATAGGCCACCAGCCGCTCCCCGGCCGGGGAGGCCGCGACCGTCGCGACTGCTCGGCCCACCGACGGCTGCGCCAGCAGCGCGGCCTCGATCTCACCGAGCTCGATCCGCTGGCCGCGGAATTTCACCTGGAAATCGGTGCGCCCGAGGAATTCCAGTCGCTCGGGCAGTCCGGCGCAGGGCGCACGCCAGATCGCCAGGTCGCCGGTGCGGTACATCCTCGCACCACGGTCGAACGGGTTCGCGACGAAGCGGCCCGCGGTCTGCGCCGCCTGCCGCACGTAGCCACGGGCGAGCTGGTCTCCGGCCAGGTAGAGCTCGCCCGGCACTCCCTCCGGCACCGGGCGGAGGCGCGAATCCAGCACGTAGACCTTCGTGTTCCACTGCGGACGGCCGATCGGCACGGTCGCCCCTTCCGCTGTCCCGGCGGGCCAGTAGGTCACCGACACCGCGGCCTCGGTGGGGCCGTACAGGTTGTGCACCTGCGCATCGGTGACCGCGCGCACCGCGCGCACGGTCGTCGGCGGCAGCGCCTCGCCGATGACGAGCACCGTCCGCAATGTCACCAGGCTTTCCGCCGCGGCGTGCGCGGCGAAGACCGTCAGCATGGAGGGAACGAAGTCGGTGACGGTCACCCGGTGGGCGGCGATGGTCGCGGCGAGGTAGGCCACGTCGCGGTGCCCGTCGTGGTCCGCCACGACGAGCTTCGCGCCCGCGCGCAGCGGCATCAGATAGCCCCACAGCGAGACGTCGAAGGTGGTCGCCGTCTTCTGCAGATACACATCACCCGGGCCCATGGGGTACTGGGCGAGCATCCATTCGATCTGGTTGTCGATCGCCTTGTGCGCGACCGCCACACCTTTCGGGCGCCCGGTCGACCCCGACGTGAAGATCACGTACGCCGGGTGCTCGGGCAGCACCGGCCGCAGCAGTTCCTCGGAGCGAATCGGCGCGCCCGAACGCCGCTCGGTGCCGAGCGTGTCCAGATGCAGGACGGTGACCTGGCCGGGCATCGGCACCGCGTCGGCGGTCCTGCTCAGCACGCAGACCGGACGGGCGAGGTCGAGAACGTGCGCGATGCGCTCGGCGGGATGATCCGGGTCCAGCGGCACGTACGCGCCACCGGCGGCGAGGACGGCGTACATGCCGACAACCAGATCCAGTGAACGCCGAACAGCCAGTCCCACCAGCGATTCCGCGCCGACGCCCCGCTCGATGAGCAGCCGGGCCAGCTGGTTGACCCGCTCGTCGAACTGCCGGTAGGTCAGCTGCCGGTCGGCGAAGGCGACCGCGATGTCGTCCGGATGCCGCGCCACCGCGCGCCGGTAGCCGTCGAGCACCGGACCGGCGGGCACCGGGTGACCGGTGTCGTTCCAGTGCGCCAGGATGGCGGTGCGCTCCGCGGCGTCGAGCAGATCGATGTCGCCCACCGGGCGATCCACCGATTCGGCCACGGTCGCGAGGATCGCGCACAACCGCCGGGCGAAGCCGGCGACCGTCGCCTCGTCGAACAGGTCGGTGGAGTAGGTGAACGCCGCCGAGATCCCCATCGGTGTCCGCTGGTCCTCGTGCGGCACCATGGTCAGCTCGAGATCGAATTTGGCCAAGGGCAGCGCGAAATCCAACGCGGAAACGAGGAGCGCGGGCAGTTCCAGCGTCGTCGGCGCGAAATTCTGGAAAGTCAGCATCGTCTGGAACAGCGGGTGATGCGCGCTGGAGCGCACCGGGTCCAGCAACTCCACCAGACGTTCGAACGGCAGGTCGGCATGGCCGAACGCCTCGATGTCGCGGCTGCGCACCTGATCGAGC
>NZ_BAFS01000262.1 GCF_000308415.1 Nocardia asiatica NBRC 100129
CTTGGACCTCGAACTCCGGCTCCGGCAACGCCTTACGATCCAGCTTGCCGTTCACATTCAACGGCAAAGCATCCAACACCACGAACGCCGACGGCACCATATACGACGGCAACCCAGCAGTGAGTTCAGCCTTCACCTGCGCCACATCGACACCGACACCGGCATCGGCATCGGCATCGGCGGCGACCAGGTAGGCCACCAACCGGTCACCGGTCCTCGGATCGGACTTCGCGATCACCGCTGTCTGGGCGATCTGCGGCAACGCCAGCAACGCGGCTTCGATCTCACCCAGCTCGATACGGAAACCACGAATCTTCACCTGGAAATCCGTACGCCCCCGATACTCCAGCTCACCCGCACTGTTCCAGGCGACCAAGTCGCCGGTGCGGTACATCCGCGCACCCGGCTGGAACGGATTGGCCACGAACCGATCCGCCGTCAGGTCGGCACGACCGAAGTAGCCGCGCGCCAGCTGCGCACCGGCGAGATACAGCTCACCGGAGACACCGTCGGGCACCGGCCGCAGACGGGAGTCGAGGACGTAGACCTGGCTGTTCCACTCCGGCGCGCCGATCGACACGGATGTGTCGTCGGCGAGGGTCACCCGGTGGCTGGTGATGGACACCGCCGCCTCGGTCGGACCGTACAGGTTGAACAGTTCGGTCCGCGGGTTCTCCCGCAGGAACCGCTGCGCCACCGAACCCGGCAACGCCTCACCGATCGCCAACACCCGCCACAGCGAGTTCGGCATACCAGCGGTCAACAACGCGTCGAGCATCGAGGGCACCACATGCAACGTGGTGACCCACTCACGCGCCATCAACTCGTTCAAATACGCCGGATCCCGATGACCATCCGGCGAAGCGATCACCAAACGACCACCACACACCGCCGCCGACCAGAACTCCCACACCGACAAATCGAACGTCGCCGCCGTCTTCAACAACACCGCATCCGCAGCGTCCAGACCGAACTCGACAGCCTTCCACTGCAACTGATTCGCGATCGCACCATGCGGCACCGCCACACCCTTCGGACGACCCGTCGAACCGGAGGTGAAGATCACATACGCCGTGTTCTCCGCACGCAACGGCGCAATACGATCAGCATCCGTGACCGGCTCGGCTGCCACTGCTGCCAGATCGAGTTCATCGATACGCACCACCGGCGCGACATCGGTCTCGAACTCCGCCTCGGCATTGGTCAAAACACAGACCGGTGCCGCCGTCTCCAAGATGTAACTCGTCCGCTCAGCAGCCTGATCCGGATCCACCGGCACATACGCACCACCGGACTTCGCCACCGCATACATCGCCACGATCAAATCCACCGACCGGCGCAACGCCAGCGCGACCCGCGACTCCGGACCCACACCCAACGAGATCAAGTGCCGCGCAACGCGATTCACGCGAGCGTCGAGCGCGCCGTAGGTGATCGACTCGCCGTCCTCGGTGACGAGCGCGACCTCCTTCGGCCCGGACGCCACCGTGGCGTCCAGCAGCGATACCAGCGTGGCGGAGGTGTCCACCGCCTGCTCGGTCGCGTTGCGTGCGGTGAGCAGCTGGGTCCGTTCGACGGCGTCGAGCAGCTCGAGGTCGCCGACCGGCGTGCGCGGCGCGGCGACGATCTCGCCGAGCAGGCGCGCGAAGCGGTCCACGAATCCTTGCACCGTGGCGCGATCGAACATGTCCGTCGCGTAGGTGAAGAACCCGGTGATGCCCTCGGGCACGCCCGCGTCGTCGTAGCGGTCGGTCGCGATCAGGTGCAGGTCGAACTGGGACAGCTCGGTGTCGATGTCCAGGCCCGACACGCTCAAGCCGGGCAGCTCCAGTGCGGACTGCGCCAGGTTCTGGAACGACAGACCCACCTGGAACAGCGGGTGCCGCGCGGTCGAGCGCACCGGGTTGAGCACCTCGACCAGGCGCTCGAACGGCACGTCGGCGTTGGCGAACGCCTGGATGTCGGTCTCGCGCTGGCGGGCCAGCAGGTCGGTGAACGCCTCGCCCGCCTCGACCCGGGTGCGGAACACCAGGGTGTTGACGAACATGCCGATCAGGTCGTCGAGCGCGGCTTCGCCGCGGCCGGCCATCGGGGTGCCGATCGCGATGTCGTCGGTGCCCGACAGCCGGGCCAGCAGCACCGCCAGCGCGGTGTGCACGACCATGAACAGCGTCGCGCCCTCCGCGCGCGCCAGCTCGATCAGCGCCTGGTGGGTCTGCGCGTCCACCCGCAGCTCGACCTTGCCGCCCGCGAACGACTGCACGGCGGGGCGGGGCCGGTCCGAGGGCAGGTCCAGCTGATCGGGCAGCTCGGCCAGCGCCTGCTTCCAGTAGGCGACCTGCTTGGCGGCCAGCGATTCCGGATCGTCCTCGTCGCCGAGCAGTTCGCGCTGCCAGATGCTGTAGTCCGCGTACTGGACCTCCAGCGGCGCCCAGTTCGGCGCCTCGCCCGCCGCGCGCGCGGCGTAGGCGATCATCAGGTCCCTGGTCAGCGGGCCGACCGAGGAGCCGTCACCGGAGATGTGGTGCACCACCATGGCCAGCACGTAATCCACCGACCCGTCCGGCCCGTTCTGCGCGCCCGCACCAGCGATCTGGAACAGCGCGACCTTCACCGGCACCTCGGTGGTGACGTCGAAGATCGTCGAGGTCAGTGCCACGACGGCGGACTCGATCTGCGAAGGCGCGACCACCCGCACCTCGAGGCGCGGCACCGCCTGCGCGGGCGGCAGGATGACCTGCACCGGCCCCGCCTCGGTCTGCGGGTAGACCGTGCGCAGGATCTCGTGCCTGCTCACCAGGTCCGCGATCGCGGCGCGCAGCGCGGCCACGTCCAGCGCGCCCGACAGCCGCACCGCGATCGGCACGTTGTAGGCCGCCGACTGGGTGTCGAACCGGTTGAGGAACCACATGCGCTGCTGCGCCAGCGACAGCGGGATGTGCTCCGGCCGCGGTCCCGCGGTGAGCGCGCGGCGACCGCCCAGGTCGGCGTGCTGCTCCACCCGCACCGCGAGCGCGGCGACGGTGGACGCCTCGAACAGCAGGCGCACCGGCACCCGGGTGTCGAGCGCCTCGCCGAGGCGGGCGGCGACCTGCGTGGCCAGCAGCGAGTTACCGCCCCAGGCGAAGAAGTCGTCGTCCAGGCCGAGGCGCTTGGATTCGGCGCCCTCCCGATCGGAGATCCGCAGCACCTCGGCGAAGGTGTTCGCCACGATCTGCTCGATCGGCGTGACCGGCGCGCGGAACACCGCCTTCTCGAAGGTGGGCTGCGGCAACGCCTTGCGGTCCAGCTTGCCGTTCGCGTTGAGCGGCAATGCCTCCAGCTGGATGAACATCGACGGCACCATGTACGACGGCAGCTCGGCCGCCAGCGCGGACTGCAGCGCGCGGTTGTCCAGCGTGCCCGTCCTGGTCACCACGTAGGCGACCAGCCGGTCGCCGATGCTCGGATCGTTGTGCGCGACGACGGCCGCCGCGCTCACCGTGTCCTGGCGCAGCAGCGCGGCCTCGATCTCGCCGAGTTCGATGCGGAAACCGCGGATCTTCACCTGGAAGTCGGTGCGGCCCCGGTAGTCCAGCTCGCCGGTGGCGCTCCAGGCCACCAAGTCGCCGGTGCGGTACATCCGGTCGCCCGCCGCGCCGAACGGGTCGGCGACGAACCGGTCGGCGGTCAGGTCGGCGCGACCGAAGTAGCCGCGCGCCAGCTGCGCGCCGGCCAGGTACAGCTCACCCGAGACGCCGACCGGAACCGGCCGCAGACGGGAGTCGAGCACGTAGACCCGGCTGTTCCACTCCGGCGCGCCGATCGACACCGACGCCTCGTCGGCGTCGGTGACCAGGTGGCTGGTGATCGATACCGCCGCCTCGGTCGGACCGTAGAGGTTGTGCAGTTCGGCGGCGTTGTCGCGGCGCAACCGCTGGGCGGTCGCGGCGGGCAGCGCCTCGCCGATGGCCAGCACGCGCCGCAGCGAGTCCGCCAGACGGCCACCGGCTTCGGTGAGCAACGCGTCCAGCATGGACGGCACCACGTGCAGCGTGGTGACGCCGGTCGCGCGCATCAGTTCGTTCAGGTACGCCGGATCGCGGTGCCCGTCGGCGGCCGAGAGCACCAGGCGGCCGCCGGAAACCGCGGCCGACCAGAACTCCCACACCGAGAGGTCGAACGTCGCCGCCGTCTTCAGCAGCACCGCGTCGTCCGCGCCCAGCTCGAAGACGGTCGTCTCCCACTGCAACTGGTTGACGATCGCGCCGTGCGGAACGGCGACGCCCTTCGGCTGGCCGGTCGATCCGGAGGTGAAGATCACGTACGCGGTGTTCGCGGGGGTCAGCGCACCATTGCGCTCGGCGGCGGTCACCGGTGCGTCCGGGTACCCGGCGAGATCGAGTCCGTCGATCTGCACGGTCTCGGCCGCCGCGGTGCGGAAGCCGTCGCGCGCGGTGGTGAGCACGCACACCGGCGCGGCGGTGCCGAGGATGTAGTCGGTCCGCTCGGCGGGCTGGTCCGGATCGATCGGCACGTACGCCGCACCCGCCTTCGCGACCGCGTACATCGCGACCACGAGATCGGTGGACCGGCGGATCGCCAGCGCGACCCGGTCCTCCGGGCCGACGCCACGGCCGACCAGGTAGCGGGCCAGGCGGTTGACCCGCGCGTCCAGTTCGGCGTAGGTCAGCTCGCGGAGCCCGGTCGGCTCGTCGGCGACCAGCGCCACCGCCTCCGGCGTCGCGGCGACCGTGGCATCCAGCAGCGACACCAGCGTGGCGGTGGTGTCCACGGCGTGGCCGGTGTCGTTCCAGGCGGTGAGGATGCGCTCGCTCTCCTGCGGCGCGAGCAGGTCGATCTCGCCCACCAGCACCGAGGCGTCGGCCAGCACGGCGTCGAGCACCCGCAGGAACCGGTCGGCGAAGCCCTGCACCGTGTCCTCGTCGAACAGGTCGGTGGCGTAACCGAATTCGGTGATGATCTCGGCCGGTGTGCCGTCCTCGGCGTAGCGGTCGTACAGCGTGACGTGCAGGTCGGTCTTGGCCAGCTGGGAGTCGAAGTTGACCGCGCTCACCGTGAGCCCGGGCAGCTCGAAGGTGGTCTCGGCCAGGTTCTGGAACGACAAGCCCACCTGGAACAGCGGGTTGCGCGCGGTCGAGCGCACCGGGTTGAGCACCTCGACCAGGCGCTCGAACGGCACGTCGGCGTTGGCGAACGCCTCCAGGTCGCGTTCCTTCACGTCGCCGAGCAGGTCGGCGAAGCGCTCGGCGGGCCGCACCTGGGTTCGGAACACCAAGGTGTTGACGAA
>NZ_BAFS01000261.1 GCF_000308415.1 Nocardia asiatica NBRC 100129
GATCGCGGGCCTGCTGGCCGGGGCGACCATCGTCCACCTACGACGGCAGCCCCACCGCACCGGCTCCCGACGCGCTGTGGCGCATCGCGGCCGAGGTGGGCGCCACCGTGCTGGGCGCGAGCCCCGGCTACGTGCTGGCCTGCATCAAAGCGGGGTCCGTGCCGCGCACCGAGCACGACCTGTCGGCGCTGCGCACCGTCGGCATCACGGGTTCCTCGCTGCCCACGTCCTCGGCGCTGTGGCTGGGCGAGAACGTCGGCGAGCACGTGCAAGTGTCCTCCATCAGCGGCGGCACCGACGTGGTGTCGGCGTTCATCGGCGGCGTGCGCACCGTGCCGGTGTGGCCGGGCGAGCTGTCGGCGCCCTATCTCGGCGTCGCGCTGGACGCCTTCGACCCGGCGGGTCGGCCGGTGCGCGGCGAAGTGGGCGAACTCGTGGTCACCGCGCCGATGCCGTCCATGCCGGTGGCGTTCTGGCGCGACGAGGACGGAAAGCGGTACCACGACGCGTATTTCGACATGTTCCCCGGCGTCTGGCGACACGGCGACTGGATCACCGTCACCGACCACCACAGCGTGATCGTGCACGGCCGGTCGGACTCCACACTCAACCGGCACGGCATCCGGATGGGCAGCGCCGACATCTACCAGTCCGTCGAACGCCTCCCGGAGATCGCCGAGGCGCTGGTGATCGGCGCAGAGCAGCCCGACGGCGGATACTGGATGCCGCTGTTCGTGACGCTGGCGCCCGGCGCCGAACTCACCGACGAATTGAAGGCGCGCATCGACAGCACCATCCGCACCGAGGTGTCACCCCGCCACGTCCCCGACGAGATCATCCTCGCCCCGGGCATCCCCCACACCCGCACCGGCAAGAAACTGGAAGTGCCGATCAAGAAGTTGTTCCAGGGCGCCGACCCGGCCCGCGTCGTCGAACGCAGCGCCGTGGACAACCCGGACCTGCTCGACTGGTACGGCACCGTCCGGCCCGGCGCGCGCGACTGAACATCGGTACGGCCGGCGTGGATGCGACTCACGCCTGTCGACCGCGTGTGACGCGAACCTAGTTGAGGCTGCCCTGTGGCACTATCCAGACATGGGGCTGTCTCGTCACCGTCGCGATATGTTCGAAGTCCGCGTCGTAGTGAACCAGCACCGCCCCGTGGAACTCGGCAACGGCAGCGGTGAGCAGATCCACGATTCCCGCGGCACGGTGGTGGCCTTTGCGCGCCATCAATTGCTGGACTTCGCGCGCACGATCGGCGATCGTTTCATTGATCGGCAGGTTGACGTAGAGAGCGCGACGGCGCTGAGCGATGTTCTGCACGTCGGCGAGGTTTCGCCCGGAGTAGCCGGCTTCCAGATCCACCGTCACACAGGTCGCGGCCGCGCGATCGGCGATCAATCCGGCGATCACCGTGCGCACCGGCTCGTGCGCGAGTCTGGCACTCGCGGAGGTGTCCACGAGGTGGAGCCGAAGAGGCGTGGTTTCGCTCAACGACGAGCCTCGCGCATTATTTCGGCCTCGCCGATGTCGGGACCCACCCCGAATCCGTATGGATCGTTCAAGACCTGCTCGATTCGGCGCCTCCGCTCGGCGACGAATTCCAGTGCCGCGTTCACCGTGTCCTTCTTGGTGGTCGTTCCCAACTCCTTGGCAGCGAGGGCTAGGGCTTCGTCGTTCACGTCGATCATCGTCTTCATATATACAAGAATATATCTAAGACAATCTCGTTAGCAATACCACTGGACGCGACCGCCAGCCACTTTGTGGCGCGATTGCGCTCGTCGCGAGTTGTGCTGCGATGCAGCGTGTTCGGTCCTACCTTCGATAGGCGCGCCCGCCGATGGACGCGGTGAAGACCGCCGCTCGTGCGCCGCGAGCGGCGTGCAGGTTGCGTTTCTCCTGCGGGGTGAGTCGATAGCGGGCCGTGATCCGCCGTATCGCGGCGATCACGGCGCCGAGCACCGGGATGGGGTCCACCGGGCGCAAAGCCAACGCCATGACGAACTCCTTACCAGAAAGACGCACCGGTACAACCCAATTCGAACGAATGACGGTGCCGGAACCGCCGCGCCGACCGATTCGGTACGGGTCGGCGCCCGCACTACGCCGGCGATGCGACTCGATCGGATGTGGCCAGTGCGCGGGCGGTGAGTTCCAGGCGGTTCGTCGGTCGGCGACCGATCGCTCGCTTCGGATCGGACCGCGAAAGAGTTCGCCGAAAACCTGTCGACCGACGGCTTCGGCACTGCCCTGGATGCCTACGATCCCGGCGGCGAGCAGGCCCGAGCCCGGCAATGTCCGCAGCATGACCACGGGGCCGCGCGGTGATGCCCGGGTGGTCGTCAGTAACCTCCGATGACGGATTATGTAAACAATGATTCTTTCCAGAATCTCCCCTTGTACTGCATCTACATTCGTGTAAGTTTGTCCCTGTTCGACAATCTGGCACGGCACCGGCGTTCCTGGTGCCCCCCGCGCTCAGCCGCGTCGGATTGTCGGCTTCCGGACGCATCGGCACGCACATCCCGCCTTGTCGCAGACCCGAGGCGTACCGGAGAGCAGGTACCGCTCCCGGGGGCCGCTCATCCCCGGGAGCGGTATCGGCGTGGCACGGCCATACGGCCAGGTCGTTACGATGTTCGTCATGAGTGTCGACAATCGCCGTACGGCGCGGAAGGCGAGCAGCGGCGACTCGGCACCTCGGGAGATCCGGCGCAGGCCGAAGAATCGCCGCGCCCAGATCGCCGCCGCGTCGGCGGCCGCGTTCGGCGCGCTCGGCTACCACGGCGTGAGCATGGAGGACATCGCCTCCGGGCTCGGGATCAGTTCGGCGGCGCTCTACCGCCACTACCCGAGCAAATACGCGCTGTTCCGCGAGGAACTGCTGCGCGTGGGCCGGGCGATGACCGAATCGGTGGAGCTGCCCGAGGAGGCGGCGGACTGGCCCGCCGAACAGCGGTTGCGGCACGTGCTCGACGCGCTCATCGCGGTCACGATCGACAACCGCCCCACCGTCACGCTGGTGCGCTGGGAGGTCCGCTACCTCGAGCCCGACGACCAGACCACACTCAACGAGCAGCAGGCCACGGTGCTGGGCGCGCTGGGCGCTCAAGTGGCCGCACTGCGCCCGGAGCTCGCCGAGGCGGACCTGCGCGTGCTGCGGGCCGCACTGCTCAGCACGATCACCAGCATCGCCGACCACCACGCCGCCCTTCCCGCCAAACCCCTTGCCCGCCTGCTGAATTCGGCCTGCTGGTCGATCGCGCACGCCCAGCTGCCCGCGCTGCGCGCGGTGGAGCCGGTCGCGGTGGTGGAGATCCCGGACTCGTTCAAACACGAACTGCTGCTGCGCAAGGCGGTCGAACTGTTCCACGAGCGCGGCTACCCGAACGTCAGCGTCGAGGACATCGCGACCGCCGCCGGACTGTCGGCCGCGTCGGCGGTGTACCGGTTCTACCGAGGCAAGAGCGACATCCTGGCCGCCGCGTTCCGCCGGGCCGCCGAACGGGTCTCCGGCGCCGTCGGCCCCGCCGTGGCGGCGGCCACCGATGCCGAGGACGCGCTCACCGCGTTGGTCGACCAGTACGTCTCCGGATCGTTCGCCGAACGCGCCCTCACCTTCGTGTATTACACGGAGTTCCAGCACGTTCCGGCCGAGGAACGCACGGTGCTGCGCAATATCCAGCGGCTCAGCGTCGAAGAGTGGGCCAGGTTGCTGCGCGAGGTGCGCCCCGAACTCACGCCGGCCGAGGCGCGCATCCTCGTGCACGCCGCGTTCGCGGTGGTCGTCGACCTGGGCCGCGCCTTCGGCAACGAACCCCTGGCCGCCCAGGACCGAGTGCGCCTGCTGATGCAGCAGATTCTCTTCGACCGCCCGGCACGCTAGCCGTATGTGATCGGTCATTCTTACCCTGCCGTGACCGTTGTGCGATATGAAGGCTGGTTCACCGCTTTCTTGTGATTTACGATTCACTTATCGATCGGGCGGGTAGCGGCGGTGTACCGGTCATTCGGTTGGGCTACCATCGCGGCATGGGTGCCCGGGACCACCGCGCTGCGGACGAGGCGGCCGACGGGACACCGGCACGCGTGATCCGTCGCCGACCGCGCGACCGCCGTGCGCAGATCGCGGCGGCGTCGGCGGAGGCTTTCGGCGCGCTGGGCTATCACGGCGTCAGCATGGAGGACATCGCCTCCCGGCTCGACATCAGCTCGGCGGCGCTGTACCGGCACTACCCGAGCAAATACGCGCTGTTCCGCGAGGAAGTGCTGCGGCTGGGCACGGTCAGCCAGGAAGCGGCCACGCTCCCCGACGCGACGGGCCTGCCCGCCGGGCAGCGCCTCGAACGAGTGCTCGACGCGCTGATCACGGCCGCCATCGCCAACCGGCGCAGCGCCGCGCTGCTGCGCTGGCAGCGGCGCTACCTGGAGGACGCCGACGCGGCCACCCTGGCCGATCAGCTGATGAGCGTGAACGCGGCGCTCACGTCACTGCTCGCCGCCACCAGGCCGACGCTGTCCAAAGCCGATCGCGACGTGCTCGCCGCGGCGGAGCTGAGCGTGCTCAGCAGCATCGGCGATCATCACGTCTCGATCCCGGTGCGGACGCTCACCGCGCGGCTGACCGCCGCCTGCCGCGCGATCGCCGCGTGCGAGCTGCCGCCGCCCGGCAGCGGCGCGAACTTCGCCGCGAGCGAGATCCCGCTGACCTTCAAGCACGAACTGTTGCTGACCCGCGCGGTGGAACTCTTCCACCAGCGCGGATATCCGAACGTGAGCGTGGAGGACATCGCGACCGCCGCCGGACTGCCCGCCTCCTCGGCGGTCTACCGGTTCTACCGCGGCAAGGGCGACATCCTCACGGCGGCGTTCCGGCGGGCGGCGGAACGGGTGTCGGCCGCCATCGGGCCCGCCGTCGCCGCCGCCACGACGCCCGAGCAGGCGCTGGGCACGCTGATCGAGCTGTACGTGGCGGGGTCGTTCGCCGAGCGCGAGCTGACCTTCGTCTACTACGCCGAGATCAGCAACGTCCCGCCGGAGGAGCGCACCGTGCTGCGCAACATTCAGCGGCTCAACGTCGAGGAGTGGGCGAAACTGCTGATCGGCGTTCGGCCCGAGCTGTCCGCGGCCGAGGCGCGCCTGCTGGTGCACGCCGCGTTCGCCCTGGTGGTCGACCTGGGCGAACGCTTCGGCTCCGACGACCCGGCCTGTTCACCGCAGCGCGTGATGCGCCTGATGCAGGTGATTCTGTTCGGCCGACCGGCGGAGTAGGCCCCGCGCCCATTGCGCTCCTGGCGAACGCCGCGCGGGAATCGACCTCCTCCCCTCGCTGTTGCCGCAGAAGGAAAGGAGTGCCCGCCCGCCCCGGCAGGGTGCTCGCGCAGCGTTCGCACAGTTTCCGACTTCGGAAGGTAGATCCTCTATGAGCACAGACCTCGACGCGCAGCCCGCCGCGGCTTCCGGAACCTTCGCCATCGGCGGTGATCTCCCGGTGCACCGACTCGGGTACGGCGCGATGCAGTTGACCGGCCCCGGCGTGTGGGGCGATCCGAAGGACCCGCAGGAGGCGGTCCGGGTGCTGCGCCGCGCGGTCGAGCTCGGCGTGAACTTCATCGATACCGCCGACTCCTACGGCCCGTTCGTCAGCGAGAAGCTGATCCGCGAAGCTTTGCACCCCTATCCCGAGGACCTGGTGATCGCCACCAAGGCCGGGCTCACGCGGCAGGGGCCCAACGAGTGGCGTCCGGTCGGCAGGCCCGAATACCTGCGCCAGCAAGCCGAACTGAGCCTGCGGCACTTGGGCGTCGACCGGATCGACCTGTACCAGCTGCACCGCATCGACCCGCAGGTGCCGCTGGCCGACCAGCTCGGCGAACTGGTAACGCTCCAGCAGGAAGGCAAGATCCGGCACATCGGCCTCTCGCAGGTGAGCGTCGAGCAACTGCGCCAGGCGCGCGAGATCGCCACCATCGTCTCGGTGCAGAACCTGTACAACTTGGCCAATCGCGCCGACGAGGACGTGCTGAACTACGCCGAGCAGGAGAACATCGGCTTCATCCCCTGGTTCCCCATCGCCACGGGCGAACTCGCCGCCCCCGGCGGTCCGCTGGCGGCCATCTCCGCCGAACACGGCGCCAGCCCCGCGCAACTCGCCCTGGCCTGGCTGCTGCGCCGCTCCCCCGTCGTGCTGCCGATCCCGGGCACCTCGAGCGTCGCGCACGTCGAGGAGAACACCGCCGCCGCGCGAATCACCCTGAGCGATGAGGAATTCGAGGCGCTGTCCGCTGTCGCCGGGGTGACTGGGAACTAGTCGGCCCGTTGCGGATCGCGGGGGCGCCCACGGCGGCGAGTCCGGGTGCCCCCGAGCCCTTTGGACGAAGCGCGAAGAAGTGCGGGCGCCCGACCAGGAGCCCGACCACGCGGTGAGTCGATCGGGGCGGACGGTTACTGGTCGCGCGATATCCCGCGTGCGCGGTCTTGTCCGTATCCGGTGCCGCCACGCTCAACTCTCGGCGCGTGACCGGGCGTCTGCCTCACCGCGGCTTGTGGATGCTGCGCCTGCCCCAACCACAAAAGTCTTTCCACCTCCGACAGACGTCCTTTCTCGTCCAGCTCCTTGAACGCCGCGTTCCTTGCCTCATCGAGCGCCTTGGACGCCGCTTCGCGTTCCTTCTCGGCTGCCGCTGCGCGTGCCTCGGCTGCTTCGCGCTGCATGCTGGCGGCGTCGGCTGCTTCGCGGGCCGCTTGTTCGCCGGTGTCGGGAGTTCCGCGTCCCTGATACTGGCTGGGCACCGGAAATTCCTGCGCCACCCGTTCGGCCGCTTCTCGTTCGATCCGTGCCTGCTCGGTTTCCGGCGTCTGGCGTGCTTGCCGGGCTCGCTCGACCTCTGCTCGGGCTTGCCGGTCGCGCTCAACTTGCTGCGGGGAATCCGCTCGGCCACGCGCGGCGGCTTCCCGGAACTGCTGCACCTTCCGGAATCCTTCGGCTCGCTCTTGCGCCCGCATGATCTCGCGTATCTTCGTCAGCCGTTCCCGTGCCCGGTCGGCTCGGTTCAACTCGTACGGCCGGATCAGCTCCAATTGCTGAGATACCAGCGACTGACCGAGTTGCATTGCACGCAGGGCGTCAGCGCGAGAAATGATCACGTGCTGAAATTTATCGCCGAGGTCCTGGGCCATCGCCTGTAGTTCGGCGGCTACGGCGGGCGGGATTTTCTCCCCAGATACTGATTCCCATCGAGAATGGGCCAATTGACCGGATTCCAGTCCGACTCGTTCGAGGCTCAGCTGCCTCAGTGTCTCTTGCTCGTTGATCCGCCCCGACTTGCGCTCGATCCCTCGAGTTCTCCGGCCTGCCGTGCGGGCTGAATCCAGTCTTCGAATTTTGTCGTCAATCTTGATTGCGAATTGCTGGACCCAGCCACGCTCCGGCGTTTCACCCCGTTCACGCGCCCGGCCGAGTTCGAAATACAGGCCCTTTTCGTAGTTGGACAGTCTACGTCGGTAATCGTCGTACTCGTCGGGCACGATGCCCCCCCTTGGAACGTCTAATCACGCATGCATGTCACCATGCCGCGCGATGAGCCTTAGAAATGCTGTACTCCACCATCCGGGGACCGTAGTTCTCCCGGAATAGGGCGCTCGCTTCGAACATCAAATCGAGCTTATGCGTATCGCGCACCTGCACCGCTGGTCCGAAATCGGGATACAATGGCGAGTCCAACTTTCCACTGTTCGTCCATGTGATATCACCGTGTCGACGTATATAGCATTCTCCGAGAAATCGAATGAATCCATCGGCCAGTTCCCGATTTTCCGACGCAATGAACCCGGCCCAGTCGCCGAACACTTTTTTAGCCGCCTCCATGATCCGGGTCGACAGCGGCGGTTTCCACCATTGGGAATCACTGCTGATATCGGGGACTACTGCGGCGAGAAATGCGCGCACCCCTGCTTCCATGCGTTCGGGTGCAACCCAATCAAGGAATGCTTGGGTTTTGTCATCGAATTCCATATCGAAACCGATCTGCTCTTCGTCCACAAGCTGGGCCTTCCCCTCGTACTGACTGTCTGGTGTCGCGGAATCGGGCACTACAGTGTTGCGCCCGCACATGTCACCGGGCAAACAACGGACACAGACGTAGGTGTCGCAGTCGCGGATGCTCGGACGGAACCTTCACCGCTCGACATACAGCCGCTCACAGGGCAACCGGGGCAGCCGATCAGTTGCGCCGCTGGCGACACACACAGCGTCGGTGCAACGGTGGATACCTTCGTCTTGGACGAACACCAGGGCCGCAGTCACACACGCCGCGTAATGCAAGTGGTGGCCACGTATCCGCACGATCAGGTGTACATCGGGTTCGTCCGGCAGGGGTGAGGTCATGCCGTGTAAGGAGTGGCGCGGTTCGGCTGTGGGTGGCATGGGGCCTCCGTGAAGGGTGCGCCGTGGCGTGAATGCTGCTGTGGTGCAACATCTTTGGTGGTTCGGGGGAAGGCTGGCGGGCGGGTTCGGTTGGGCACACCGATGCGGAGTCCCGTCCGCGCAGCCTTCCCCCTTTTGGTGCCCCGGCACGTCGCGTGCTTCCCTGTGGTGCAAAGGGGGGACCAGGGGGCGCGCGGGTGTGCCGGGGCGGTCTGGGTGGTTCAGGTGCGGTTGATGTGCTGGCCGATGATCGCGGGGATCAGCAGGTCCAGGAAGGTGAGGTCTTCGGCGGCGGGAATGTTGTCGACGATCGGGTCGAGCAGCGGTGCGGCGTACAAGCGGCCGGTGTGTGGTGCGGCGGCAGTGCGGGCGCTGCTGATCAGTTCATAGATCACCATCGCCATCACTCGAACCCGGGTGGTGTCGCTCATCCCGTCCCGCGACGCATCCGCAGTGGTGGTTACCAGGGTGCCGATCACGTCGGTGAGAACGTCGAGCTCTGCGGCGGCGCGCTCGGCGTCCTGGTCCCCGGTCACCGACCGGCCTGCGGCGGCGGCACCGGCGGCGCGGCAGGCTTGCTGGCGTGTTGGGGGTGTTGCGTGGGGTCGAATACGACGCGAATACCGATCCAGGGGCATCTCTGGCCTCCGAGCGCGATGTCCATCGGCGAATCGTGATCGACCACGCGGCCGTTGACGACCTTCACCATCTGCCCGAAGCAGTTCATGGACGGGCATCTCACCGAGGACACGTCACCGGTTTCCGGATTCAGAGTGGCCATGCCGCAGTGTTCGACAGTGATCCACGGGTCACAGCCGGGGCCGCATCCGAGTGGCATGGTGGCCGTGCTGCTGTGGTCAGGCATACGCCACCGCCCGCCGTTGCCGCGCATGCTGGGCGGCGCATCCTCTGATCGCCTCGACCACGAGCTGCCCCGGCGGGCGGTAGGCGTCGCGGGGCGGATGTACCCACGCCCGGAACAAGCCGGGCCGCTGACCGGGACCAGGCAGCGCGATCTCTCCGGCGCGCAGGATGGACACACCGAACCGTGACATCTCCGCGAACAACCGAATGTCCTCCGGCAGGTCGGGGCCGGTGAGGAAGGTCCAGCGCTGCGAACGCGGATGCGTCAGGACCGGCCCGACCTGCTGACCGTGCTGGTGCATCCATACCTTGACTTCCGAGCCGATGAACGCGGGCATCATCACCCCGCACACCCGCCCTGCCCGCAGCGTGATCCGTCCCAGATGCGGCGGCTGGACCTCGGCGGGCAGGTCGCACACATGCCGGTAGAACTGACACGCGGACAACGGTGTATGCCCCAGCTGTCTTGCTGATTTCACGAACAACTCCCCTGCTCGATGCACTGGTGTGCACCCGACGCCGGGGCCGAACCGCCGGCTGCGCGTTGTCGGGCATTCGGCGGTGCCGGGATGAGGAACCGGCGGCACCCGGCGTCGGGGCTCAATCCAGGTTCTGCGCTTGGAGCAAGGGGCACAATGGCAGTACTGAGCAGCGGTGTTGCAAACTACTAATTCCGAGCGGTCTCGAAGTGCGTTGCGCCCGCGTACCGTTGGCGTATGGGCGCACAACTAGGGGACCGCCTGCGCAGTATTCGCAAACGGCGTGGGCTCACTCAGAACGAACTTGCAGAACGATCCGGTGTATCGGTTCAGCTGATCAGGCTGCTCGAGCAGGGCGGGCAGGAGTCGACGAGGACAGAAACGGCGCGTCGGCTGGCGAGTGCGCTCCGGGTCGAAACTTCTTCTCTGATTGTGAAGCCGGACGCCGCCGATCCAGACGTGACTGATGTCGAGTTGTGGGCTGATGTCCGTCAGGCGCTGGCCGGTATCTATCCGGTCGATGAGTACAGCGAGCCGCCGACCGTCGCCGGTGTCAGCGCTACATTCGCGGAAGTAAAGCCGTTGTTCCGCGGTGGTCACTTCGCTGAGCTTGCCCCGCACTTGGTGCCGATGTTGCGCGATGCGGATTATTTGGTCTCTGCGGCGGACTCGGGCACGACCGATGCGCGGAGACTGCGATCTCGGATTCGCCAGATGGTGGCATGGCAGATGTGTCTGACTTGGCAGTTCGACGCAGCTGACCACGCAATCGCGTTGGCGTTGGATGATGCGCCGGATCTGCGTGCAGCTGCGCCGTTGGCGGATGCGGATTGCTGGCGGTGGATTCGGAAGGGTGATCTGGCCAGAGCGCGTGAGGTTGCAACCAAGTGGGCAGACGATCTCGAACCGCGCCGTATCTCCAAGGCATCGCGGGAGGATCTCGCCGGTTGGGGGCTGATGCTGCAACGGGTTTCCACAGCGGCGATACGGGACAACCGACCTGGCGAGGCCGATGACGCGCTGGCTTTCGCCCGTGTAGCCGGGATGGCGATCCGCCACGGTGAACACGATTCGAGAGACGGCCTGCTGCACGCATTCGGCCCGGTCACGGTACAGATGCTGGCTGCGGAGAACGCCATGGTGATCGACAAGCCGCAACTCACTCTGGCGATCGGGGCACAACTGGAGGGAACGAAATACCCTCTCCCGTGGCCGTGGCAGCGTCACCGCCTCGACGTCGCAGCAGCACACGCGGCGATGCGGCAGTACCCCGAAGCGCTGGCCGTACTTCAACAGATCCGGCGAGGTCTGCCGGAATGGTTGGTGAAACAGAGATTTGCGCGTGACATCCTCGCGGGCATGATCGAGAAGCGGCGGACGCTCACGGCAGAAGTCCGTGAGTTAGCAGACTTCGTGCAGGTCCCCTACTGAGCAGCTTTACATCGCTACTGCTCGAACAGGCCCCGGGCGCCAGTCCGGGGTCTGTTGTCGTCTATGGGAGATGTTCCGGAATGCAGTCCCCCTGAAATGTCTCAAATGCGCCCAATTGTGAACCCGGCGCCGATCAGGTGACTTTCGCGGAGCTGTGCCGGGTCAGTCGACGACCATGCCGCCGGTGAGGTTGGCGACTGCCCCGGTGATCGCGGCGGCGCGGTCCGAGGCGACGAAGGCTGCGACGGCGGCGATCTCGGCGATCGTGGGCAAGCGTTTGCGCAGTGTCCGGTCCTCCACGCGGGACCGGAATGCGTCGCGACTGATGCCGTAGGCGTCGGCGTGCAGGCCGTATACCTCGGAGATCTGCGGCGATTCCGGCATACCCGCGGCGTTCAGACACACGACCCGGACGCCGTGCGGTCCGAGTTCGGCGGCCAGACCCCGCGACAGCGCTTCGATCGCCGCCCAGGCCGGCGCCATGCCGCCCATGAGCGGGACCGCCGTCCGCGACGGTGACGCGGTGATCGTCAAGATCACGCCCGCCCTCTGGTCGGTCATGCGTCGCGCGGCGGCTCTGGCGGTGAGGAAATTGGCCTTGGGATAGGTGGTCATGGGCAGGGCGAAGTTGTCGAGCGGCAGCTCGGCGATCGGAGTGCCCTGAATCCCGGTCTGCGGCAGGCTGATCGCGTTGAACGAGACATCGAGGGAGCCCGCGTCGCGGACCACCGCGTCCGCGTGCGCTTCCACGGCGTCTTCGTCCAGCGCGTCGACCGTGGCGACGTCGGCGACGCCACCCGACGCCCTGATCTCGGCGGCGACCGCCTCCAGCGCGGAGCTGGTGCGCCCCGCGAGGAACACCCGCGCCCCCTCGGTGGCGAAAGTGCGCGCGACTTCGCTTCCCACGGCGCCGCTGGCGCCGTAGACGATCGCGTTCTTCTTTTCGAGCAACACTGCTGACTCCTCGTTGGGGGTTGTCCACCGATTCGGCACGCGCCGTCGGCCGAATTTGGTTTCGTGATGAAACCAGCTGAACGTAGCAGTCTTCAGTTTCTTCATGCAACCACTTGGGATATGCTGGGCCGATGCTCGGCCGTACCTACGAAACGCAAGACTGCTCCGCGGCGCGGGCGCTCGAGATCGTCGGTGAGCGCTGGAGTTTGGTAATCATTCGTCATGCGCTCTTCCGGGGCGTCACCCGCTTCGGGGACTTTCAGCGCAGTCTCGGCATCGCCCGCAACATCCTCGCCGCCCGGCTCGACTGGTTCGTCGAAGTCGGGCTGATGGATCGGCGTCCCGATCCGGCCGGGTCGGCGTATCACGAGTACGTGCTGACCGAGAAGGGCCGCGAACTGCAACCGGTGATAGTGGCTCTCACCCACTGGGGCGATCGCTGGGCGGCGCCGGGCGAGCCGCCCGTCATCCTCAGGCACACGCAGTGCGGCGGCGCGGTCCATCAGCAGACCGTCTGCCACGACTGCGGCCGACCCGTGGCCATCGACGCGGTGGAAGCTCAGCCCACGGCGCGCCGCGCACCCTGACCGCCCGTTGCAGCCACACCGTCGACTGTCCGAGGTCCACCACGACGGCCCGATCATTCGCCGGTATCGGGCCGACGGCCGCCGCGCCTGACGATGCGCGCCGGACGGTGTCGGCCGCCGGCGTAACCGCACCGATCGCCGGATTCGAGGGCTGAGCGAGCAGTGGCACTCGCGCGCATCGGGGTCGAACGGGAGCGTATCTCTGACACCCTGTCCGCTACTCACAGATTTTCGTGACGCGAACTCCGAGCGAATCCGACTACTGGTATCGATTTCGAGTAGTGCAGTACGCATGCTCCCCGAAGAGGGCCACGGAAGAGTTCTCGTCGTACCAGCAACACCCTCCGGCAGCTTCTAGCAATTGCCTGGACAACACTGACGCGGCCCGGTCTCCACCATCCGTGGCGAAGCCATGTCTCAGCCGATTCTCGGCGGCCGGCCGCCCGCGCCCAGCCCAGCCGGGCACTCGAGATTGGAGAGAAATCGATGAACAACGATGTGAAATTGCAGGGCCACACCCCCGTGTCGAGTGCGGGAACCCTCATCGAAGAGGCGCACCAGCCGCCCGGGACCGGCTCCAGCCCCGGCATCTCCGCCGCCGCCGGCGACATCGAGGACATCGAGGGCTACGTCGTCCCCGGCGCCGCGGCCGAAACCGGCCTCGCCGAGCTCTCCGAGCTGCCCGATATCGCCTGGGCCTCCTACGGCTCCCCGGAAGTGCACGCTATAGAGCGGGTGATCGGCAACGACGACCGCGTGCAGGTGACGGCCACCGCGGACTATCCGTGGCGCGTGCACGCCTCGCTGCTGATCACCGCGGCGGACGGCTCGCACTGGATCGGAACCGGCTGGTTCCTCGGCCCGCACACCCTCGGCACCGCGGGCCACGTGGTCTTCATCAAGAACAGCGGCGTGCCCGGCCGGGACGGCTGGGTGCGCTCGATCCAGGTGATTCCGGGCCGCAACGGCGCTACGCAGCCCTTCGGGTCGGTCGTCGCCTCGGGCGGTGCGTTCCGGTCGGTGACCGGCTGGACGGTCAACGGCAATCAGAACTTCGACTACGGCGCGATCGTTCTGCCGACCAACCTCGGTAATACGACGGGCTGGTTCGGTTTCGGCGTGTACAACGACGCGACACTGACGGCGGCGACGGCGAACATCTCCGGGTATCCGGGGGACAAGCCGGTCGGCACGCAGTGGTATCACGGCTCTCGGGTGTCGTCGGTGAACGACCAGAAGGTGTTCTACGAGACCGACACCGTCGGCGGTCAAAGCGGCAGCGCGGTGTATCGCCTCGCCGACGGGCAACGCATGGCCTTCGCGGTCCACGCCTACGGCGGTGCGACGTCCAACTCCGGTACCCGGATCAACACTTCCGTGTACAACAACCTGCTCGCCTGGCGGGCATGACCCCGGCGGTCATCCGGGGCGTGGTCGACTCGCCGGAGGGGCCCGTCGCGTTCGCGTCGGTCTACTTCGAGTCCGCTCCCGCGCCGACGCCGGATGTGGCCGCGATCACCGGCGAGGACGGCGAATTCGTTCTCACCGGGGTCGGGCCGGGCCGTTACCGGATCGGGGTGAACGCCCCGGGCCACGACCCACAGCATGTCGACATCGATCTCGGCGTCGAGGACGCCTTCGTGCGCGTGTGGGTCGGCTGAATCGGCAATCAGCGCCACAGACAGAGGAACACGACGATGAACAGCAACTTCGACACAGTCGCGGTCGATCGGGTGAGCCCCGTCGAGGCCCCGCTCCAACGCGAAACGAGCACTACCGAACTGATCCAGGTCGACGCACTGATCCGCGCGACCGAAGCCCGTCTCGCATTCGGCGTGGACGGCGGGCGCACCACCGTAGCGGTGCTCGACACCGGTCTGCGCACGACCCATCGCGACTTCGCCGGCCGGGTCCGCGCGAGCCGCAACTTCACCGCCGACAACCACGGTGACCCCACGGACGCCACCGACGGCCAGGGCCACGGCACCAATGTCGCGGGCATCATCTGCGCGGGCGACCTGCACACCGGCATCGCCCCCCGGGCGAAGATCGTCCCGGTCAAAGTGCTCGACAACACGGGCAATGGGTCGTTCGTCGCCATCCGGGACGCCTTGCGGTGGGTGTTCGACCAACACGCCGCGCTCGGCATCACCGCGGTCTGCATGTCGCTGGGAGCCTCCGACAACAGGACCACCGACGACGACTTGGCGGCGGACGCGATCGGGCGGGCGATGACGGACCTCACGGCAGCCGGTGTCGTCTGCTGCGTCGCCGCGGGCAACGACTTCTTCGCCCACCAGAGCGCGCAGGGAATGAGTTATCCGGCGATCTTCCGGCAGACGCTCAGCGTCGGGGCCGTGTACGACTCCGATGTGGGGCCGTTCAACTATCGCTCCGGCGCGCGGGTCACCGCGTCCGGACCCGATCGCATCACCCCGTTCTCGCAGCGCTTGCACGAGACCGTCGGCGGCGCGTGCGCCACCGACGTCTTCGCCCCCGGCGCACCGACCACGTCCTCCGGAATCGAGAGCGACACCGGTGAATCCGTGCAGCACGGCACCAGTCAAGCGACTCCGGCCGCCGCCGGCGTGGTGCTGCTGCTGCAAGATCTGCACTCGAAGATCACCGGAACCCTGCCCACCGTGGCGGATGTGCGCCGCTGGCTGCTCACCGGCGCGGTCTCGATCAACGACGGCGACGACGAACGCGACAACGTCCGCAACACCGGGCTCGACTTCCGTCGGATCAGCGCGGTGGGCGCACTGAACGCCTGCGCACGCGATATCGGCGCCGGCGTCGACAGCACGGCACTCGCCGGGAGGTAGCACCCGGAGGGGCCGCCCGCGTGACGGTGCGGTGGGCCGCTCGGCTCTGGTCGCGAGCGATCGGCCCTCCGGCTGCCGTCGCATCGGTCAGCGCGCCGGGCCGACGTGGTTCGCGCGGAGGTGGTCTGGCGCGTCACCGTCTCGTGCCAGGTGTTCGGGTAGATGTTCCCCTCCGACATCGACTCGGACTCGCAACCACTGCCAGACAGTCGTACCCGGCGTTCGAGCGGACACCGGTGGGTCCTCGCACCGCCGTCGTACGGCGATACGAGGACCTCGGCGCTGTCGGGACTCCCTCGCCGTAGTCCCGATCAGTGGGTGAACCGCGCTGCCGGGCGGATCGCGCTGACCGGCAACGAGTTCGGCACGCCGGCTTCCGGTCAGCGTGAGTATCCGTCGGCCCGGCTGTCGGGGACGACCCGGCCGGACGCGACCAGAGTGCGGAAGGCCGCCTGCTTGCGGGGGCAAGCGTCCGCGCGGCAGGGACGATGGCCCTGCATCACCCGGTGCGCCTGTTCGATGGTGAACGGTTCATCGGGCGGACGGTGCGAGTCGTCGGCGCCGCCGTGCGACAGACAAGAGCCGACCGCGACGATCGCGGCGACCAGCAGGGTGCACGCGCCGAGCATGCCCAGCAGCGGTTCCACGGCCGGTCACCGGCCAGGGGCCTGCCCGGAACAGAACGCCGAGGCGGTTAGGTACTGATGGCAGGTCGCGCCGTGCCCGCCGTGGACGGCGCACAGGAAACGCGCGCGCTCATAGGTCAGCCCGAGCGGTTCCTCACTGCAGTCGCGACTCTGAATCAGCCACAGCTCCCGGACATCCGAGGGCAACACGTCCATCTCTCACCTCCATAAGAACAGTGCACCCGGCACCGAGAAGACGCCGCCGGACCGCGCTCGACACGGATGGATCGGGCCGTGCCGGGACCGTGCGCCGGGTTCCGGACATCGGGCGCCCTCGTCAGGGTTTGGGCGGACCCCCGATGCCGGGTGCGATTCAACAGTGCGCGTTGCGATTCGGTAGATAACAGACCCGAATGCGGTAATTGCGAGTACTTTCCGTTTGTAGCGGCCTGGAGCGAGGAAGAGAGACCTATGGTGGAGGTCGACTGGACGGGCGAAGCTGTACATGCGCTTCGCACGGCGATGAAGCGAAGCCGTTACGAATTCGCGCGTCTGGTGGGCGTCACACCGCGCACCGTGGTCCTGTGGGAGAACGGCCGGACAACCCGGATGCACGCCGCTAGCCAGCGTCTCCTCGACAGGGTCCTGTCGGAGGTCGATTCCGTCGTCTCCGAACGATTCGAGCGTGCTATCACCACGAGCCGGACGACGGCCCACGACTACGGAAGCGCCGATTCGGCGCCGGAAAGGCACACCAAGCTCGGTAGGGAAATCGGGCTCGACAAGGAAGTCGAGGAAGACGACGTGAGAAGGCGAGAACTGCTGGCCTGCATCGGCGCGGGCCTGGCAGGCCAGGCGGCGGACCTGGTGGCGAGCGAACCGGAGCGGATGCTGGCAACCCTCGACGCGGGGTCGATCAGCGAACGGCGCCTGGTGTTCCTGGAACAGTCGGCCGAGGTCCTCGGCACGCGGGTGGTCCAGGTGCCACCGCACGAGCTGCTGCAGACCGGGCTCGAGCAATTCCGCATGGTGCGTGGCTGCCTCGGCGAACGGCAGCCCACCCATCAGCAGGTCCGGCTGGTGCGGACGGCGGGCCGGCTGGCGAACGTGGTCGGCGAGATCCTGTTCAACGAGGGGCATTTCGGCCAGGCGCGCATGTGGTACGCCACCGCGATCCATGCCGCGCAGGACATCGGCGATCGCTATTCGGAGGACATCGCGCTGGCCGGACTCGCGTATTTGCCGACCTATAGCGATAAACCAAAGGAAGTCTTGCAGTTACTCGACGGTCGCTTGCAAGAAAATCCGTCCTACGGCCCGGCCGCCGCATGGTTGTGGGGAATGGCGGCGCGCGCGCACGCCAGCCTCGGACATGCCGATGAATTCGCACGGTGTATCGCACGATCGGCTTCGGCTCTGGAAGACGTCGGCGCCGAAGACCTTTCGGTCGGTATTTTTTCTTTCCGCCCCGAGAAACTCGCCTTTTATCAAGCGATCGGATATTCCCGGCTCGGCCGCGCCGAGGAGACCGCCGCGGCGGCCGCGCACGCGATGGCGCTGTACGACCCGTCGGAGACCATGGAGCCCGCCCTGGTCCGCTTCGAGCACGCCACGGCGCTGCTGGCCTCCGGCGAGATCGATGAAGCCTGCGCGGTGGCGACGAGCGCGATCACGAACGCGCACACCTACGTGGGACTGACGGTCACCAAACGCGCCAAGCAGTTCGACTCGGCGCTGGGCGGCCTGCGCACCAGAGCCGTCAGCGAATGGCGCCAGCACGCGCACGCGGTCATCGACTCCGCGCACGTCGAAGTCTGAACCCAGCGCCCGCGCCGAGCGACGTACGCGGCGATCCACTCCGCACAGGCAAGGCCCGGTTTCCGCACAGGGAACGACGCCGCGGACGCGGCGATCTACTCCGCGCGCGCAAGGTCCGATTTCCGCACAGGGAACGACGCCGCAGACGCGGCGATCGACTCCGCGCACTCCGAAGTCGAGGCCCACGTATACGAGTCGGATGTGGCACGGCTACCGACTTCGTCCGGCATCGCCTGCGCACGAAGTCGGGGTGGGGCGCGCCGGTCGGCAGGGGTCGGGACCGGCGCGCCCCATGTGTTCAGGCGCTCAGTTCTGCTCGCTGGAGGTGGCCTCGATGAGCGACTTGGGGCGCATGTCCACCCAGTGCGTCTCCACGTACTGCAGGCAGGACTTGCGGTTGGCTGCGCCGTAGGCGATGGTCCAGCCGCCGGGGACGGCGGCGAAGACCGGCCACAGGGAGTGTTCGCCGTCCTGGTTGACCAGGACGTAGAACTTGGCGTCGTCGTCGTCGAACGGATTCTTCATCTCGATTTCCTTCTTCCCGGTGGGGTCTGGGATGGGTTCTAGTGGTGGCCGGTGTCGGTCAGTACCGCGGCGAGGACGTGGCCGAGCCTGGCCAGCGCGGATTCGGAGGTAACCGGATCTGCCGGGCGAGCTCCGATCCGGGATCGTCCTGCGCGCCGAGCAATTCGCGCTGCCACACGCTGAAATCGGTGTACTGCACCGGAAGCGGCGGCCAGTCGGGGGCCATGCCGCGTCTGCGGGCGGCGTAGGCGAGCAGCACGTCGCGGGCCAGCGGGGCCAGCGACGATTCGTCGGCCGCGATGTGGTGCACGACCACCACCAGGACGTGTTCGGTGCCCGTCGCGTCGCCGCCGACCGGAGCGAACAGCCGGGCGCGTACCGGCACGGTCTCGGTCACGTCGAAACCGCCGCCGACGAAATCGGCCACCGCCGCGTCCAGATCGTCGGCGGGGACGGCGACGGGCGCGAGCACCGGGGTGCTCGCCGCGACGGGCAGCACCACCTGCACCGGTCCCGACTCGTGCTGGGGATAGACGGTGCGCAGCACGTCGTGGCGGGCGACGACGTCCGCCATCGCGGCGTCCAGCGCGGCCGCGTCCAATTCGCCGGTCAGCCGCACCACCAGCGGGATGTTGTAGGCGGTGGACTGCGGATCGAGACGGTTGAGCAACCACATGCGCTGCTGGGCGAGCGAGAGCGGCACCGGGCCGGTCACCGCGCGCCGGGTGAGCGCGGGACGCCCGTCCGTGCCGGAGACGGTCGCCAGCACGGCGTCGATCTCCCCGAGTTCGAGGCGCAGGCCGCGCGTCCGCACCTGTCGGTCGCGGCGTCCGGCGTAGTGCAGCGCGCCGGACCGGTTCCACCGCACCAGGTCACCGGTTCGATACAGCCGCCCGCCCTCCGGGCCGTACGGGTCGGCCACGAACCGGGAAGCCGCTAGCCCGGGCCGGCGGTGATAGCCCCTGGCGAGGCCGGGGCCGCGCAGGTACAGCTCGCCGGTGACGCCGACCGGCACGGGCCGCATCCGGCTGTCCAGCACCACCGCGGACATGCCCTGGATGGGCGCGCCGAGATCGAGCGGGTCGCCGGGACGCAGGGCGGCGCTGATGGTGGCGACGACGGTGGTCTCGGCCGGGCCGTAGGTGTTGTGGAACGAGCGCCCGTTCGCCCAGCGGCGCAGCGTATCCGGGCCGTAGGGCTCACCGCCGACGGCGAGCAGCCGTAGACACCCGAGCTCGGCCGGATCGAGGGTCGTCGCGACGGCGGAGGTGAGGAACGCGTGCGTCACCCGCTCGTCGCGGATGAGCGCGGTGAGCTCGGCACCGTCGCGGACGCCGGGCGGCGCGACCACCAGCGCCGCTCCCGCCGACAGTGCCAGCAGCAGTTCGAGCATGGACGCCTCGAAACCGGGCGAGGCCGCGTGCAGCACGCGCGCATCCGCGGTGACCTGGTATCGATCCAGCTGCGCGGCAACCACCCCGGCGAGACCGCCGTGCGTCGCGACCACACCTCTGGGCGTGCCGGTCGAGCCGGAGGTGTAGCTGATCCAGGCCGGGTTCGCGAGTCGCACGGGACGGATCAGTTCGGCCGCATCGATCACATTCCCGCTGTTGCGGCGCATCCTGGCCGCGGTGGACGGCGCGTCGAGCACCAGCCAGTCCAGCTCCCCGGGCAGCGCCGCGTGGCAGGTGGCGATCGTCAGGCCCAGCGCCGCACCGGAATCCGCGAGCAGGTGCGCGATCCGCTCGGCCGGATGGGTCGGGTCCACGGGGACGAACGCCGCGCCCGTCTTGGCCACCGCCCACACCGCGAGCACGGAGCTGGCCGAGCGCGGCACCGCCACGGCCACCACGTCCTCCGCACCGAGGCCGTGCCCGATGAGCATGCGCGCCAGCCGCGAGGACTGCTCGTCCAGCATCCGGTAGGTCAGCCGCCGCTCGCCCGCGAGCAACGCGACCGCGTCCGGCTCGATCGCGACCGCCGCGGCCATCAGTTCGGCCAGCGTGCGAGGCGGCACCGGCGCGCCGACGCCGCGGCCCAGCAGCTCGGCGCGTTCGGCGGGCGCCAGCAGGTCGGCCTCGGCGACGGGCCGGTCGGGAGTGGCGGTGAGCGTGCCGAGCAGCCTGCCGAAGCGGCGCACCAGCGCGCTCGCGGTGGCCGCGTCGAACAGGTCGGTGGCGTAGTCCAGCTCCACCGCTAGGTGACCGTCGGCGTCCGGCTCGGCGGATACGGTGAACTGCAAATCGAAACGGGCCACCCGCTGCTCCAGTTCGACCGCCGAGACTTCGAGCCCGGGCACGGTGCAGGCGTCGGCTGCGCTGTGCGCATAGTTCAGGGCCACGGTGCACAGCGGATGCCGAGCGTGGGAGCGCTCGACGCCGAGTGCGTCGGCCACCTGGTCGAACGGCACGCTCGCGTTGCCGAACGCGGCGAGGTCGACGGCCTTGGTCTGCGCGAGCAGGTCGGTGAAAGAGCAGTCCTCATCCGGCCGGGTGCGCAGCACCACGGTGTTGGCGAACATGCCGACCAGCTCGTCCATGGCCGCCGCGGCGCGCCCGGCCACCGGGGCGCCGATCGGGATGTCGCCGGAGCCCGACAGCCGGGCCAGCAGGACGGCGAGAGCGGCGTGCACCACCATGAACGGCGTCGCGTCGTGCCGCCGAGCGAGTTCGCGCACCCGTCCGGCGACGCCGCCGCCGATCCTGGCCCGCACGCTCGCGCCGCGCTCGCTCGCGACGGCGGGACGCGGGCGATCGGTGGGCAGTTCCAGCGCACCGGGCAGGTCGCGCAGCGTCTCGACCCAGTACGAGAGCTGCGCGGCACTCGAGTTCTCCAGTTCGGCGGCCTGCCACACGGCGTAGTCGGCGTATTGAGCCGCGAGCGCGGGCCAGGCAGGGTCAGCGCCGAGGGCCCGGGAGAGGTAGGCGGCCAGCAGATCGCGCAGCAGCGGGCGCATCGAGTAGTCGTCCGCCGCGATCTGGTGCACCGCCGCGACCAGCACGTGCCGGGTACCGTGCTCGCGCAGCAGCGTCGCGCGCACGGGAACTTCGGCGGTCACGTCGAAACCCGCGCCGAGGAATTCGGCGATCCGGTCCTCGACGGCGCGGCCGTTCAGCACTTCGACGGTAAGGCGCGCTCCGGCGTCCGCGGGGAGGATCACCTGATGACCGCTGCCGGTCGCGTCGGCCGGGTAGATCGTGCGCAGGCTCTCGTGCCGCGCGACGACGTCGGTGAACGCGGCGACGAGGGCCGCCGCGTCGAGTTCGCCTTCGATGCGCAGCGCGACCGGGATGTTGTGCGCGGGCGAAGCCGGGTCGAGCCGGCTGCGCGACCACAGGGCGCGCTGGACCGGGGCCAGCGGAATCCGTTCCGGGCGCGGGCCCGCCACCAGAGCAACGACGGTTTCGATGGCGGCGGTGAGCGATTGCGCCAGTTCCCGCACGGTCGGCGCGTCGAACAGCAGCCGCACCGGAACGCGGCGACCGAGCCGGTCAGCGAGCCTCGCGGACACCCGGGTGGCACTGAGCGAATTGCCGCCCAGTGCGAAGAAGTCGTCGTCCAGGCCGATCCGCCCGGCGGCCAGCACCGATTCGAAGACGTCGGCCACCACCCGCTCGGCGGGTGTGATCGGGGCACGGTAGGCCGCGCGGAGCACCTCGGCATCGGACGGCTCGGCACCGGGGCGGGCGGTGACCACGCGAGGCAGTTCGCCCGGGCCGAACAGATCGATGTCGCCGACCACCTGTTCCGGGTCGGCGGTGACCACGGCGAGCAGACGGGCGAAGCGCGCGCCGAAGGTCTCGACGGTGGCGGCGTCGAAAAGGTCGGTGGCGTAGGTGAAGCGCAGTTCGTCGCCGGTGACGGTCAACTGGAGATCGAACGCGGTGGTCTCGTGGTCGAATGCGTGCTCGGTCACCGCGACGCCGGCCATGTCCAAGGCGACCGGCGCGAAATCCTCGAAGGACAGCGCGATCTGGCACAGCGGGTGCCTGGCCCGCGACCGCGGCGGGTCGAGCGCCTCGACCAGGCGCGCGAACGGCACGTCGGCATGAGCGAAAGCGTCGAGGTCCTGCTCGCGCACCCGCCGGAGCACGGCGGCGAAAGTGTCCGAGCCGGGCACCTGCGCGCGCAGCACCAGGGTGTTGCCGAACGGGCCGACCAGATCGTCGAGCGCCGCGTCACCGCGGCCCGCGACGGGCGCGCCGATCACGATGTCGTCGGTGCCGCACAGCCTGGCCAGCAGAGTGGCCAGCGCGGCGTGCACCACCATGAACGGCGTGGCCGCGTAGCGCGCGGCGACGGTGGCGATGCCGGCGCGAACCTCCTCCGGCAGGACCGCGGTGGCGCTCGCCGCGGCGTGCGAGGCCACCGAGGGTCGCGGCCGGTCGGCCGGTAGGTCGAGCTGGGCGGGCAAGGCGCGCAGCGTTCGGCGCCAGTACGCGAGCCGGCGCGCGGCCACCGAATCCGGATCGTCCTCCGCTTCGAGCAGCTCGCGTTGCCAGAGCGCGTAATCGGCGTATTGCAGGGCGAGTTCGGTCCGGACCGGCTCGGTGCGCGTGGCGCGGGCCGCGTACGCGGTGGCGAGATCGCGGGCCAGCAGGCGCATGGAGAACCCGTCGGCGGCGATGTGGTGCGTCACCAGCGCCAGCAGGTGGTCACGGTCGGAGCGAATGACCAGGCCGACGCGCAGCGGCACTTCGGCGGTCAGGTCGAACGGGGCGGAGACGAACTCGCGCAGCGCGCCCACCGCGTCCAAGCGCTGGATCTCCGGAACCTCGGTGGCGGCCAGAATGCGCTGGTAACCGATGCCGTCGCGGTCGGGGTAGACGGTGCGCAACGGTTCGTGCCTGCCCACCAGGTCGCCGACGGCGGCAGCCAGCGTGTCCGGGTCCAGGTAGCCGGTGAGGCGGACCACCACCGCGATGTTGTGCACGCTCTCGGTGGGGTCGAATCGGTTGAGGAACCACATGCGCTGCTGCGCGGGTGCGAGCGGAATGCGCCGCGGCCGGGGCCGGGGCGCGAGCGCGGGCCTGTCACCGCGGCAGGCGAGTCGTTCGGCGCGCACGGCCAGCGCGGCGACCGTTGGCGCCTCGAACAGCAGGCGCACCGGAATCTCGGTGCCCAGTTCCGCGCCGAGCCGGGCGGCGACCTGGGTCGCGATCAGCGAGTCGCCGCCGAGGGCGAAGAAGTCGTCGTCGGCTCCGACGCGCTCGACGCCGAGCACGTTCGCGACGACCCGCGCGACAGTCGCCTCGACGCGCGTGGC
>NZ_BAFS01000260.1 GCF_000308415.1 Nocardia asiatica NBRC 100129
CATGTTCTCGTAGAGCCGGTCCAGGTTGTCGCGGTTCTTCGCCAACCCTTCCGACATGGTGTTCAGGTCGTGGATCAGCGGCGCGAGCTGGCCGTTGTTCTCCAGACCCATCTCCTGCAGCAATCGCGACAGGGCAGCGACGTTGTCGAGCAACTGCTTCAGCAGATCCTGCCGCTTCTGGACGGCGGTGCCGATCGCTTCGCCGCGAGTCAGCAACAGCAGCACGCTGTTCTGATTGTCGGAGACGAGCTGGGACACCTGATCCATGCTCTTCAGCAACGAGTCCACCTCGTCCCGGCGATCGGTGACCACCTTCGCGAGCGCACCGATGCTGTCGAGCGCCTGGACCGCCAGCTGCGGGGACTCACCCATCTGCTGGTCGACCAGGTCCAGCGCCTGGCGAAGTTTCTGCGGATCGAGGCGTTCGATGCGTTCGAAGGAGTTCTTGTACTTCGGGTCCTGGATCACTTTGCTCAGGTTGTACGGCACCGAGGTGTTCTCGATGCGGATGCGGTTGCCGGGCAGCCCCTTTCCGTCTCCCGGCACCAGGTCCACGTGCAGGCGGCCGAGGATCGTCGACATCTTGATGGCGGCACGCGCGTCCGGGCCGAGGCGAAGATCGCGGCGCACCTTCAGATCCACCAGGACCTTGTCGCCGTCGAGCCGAACCGCGTGCACCGCACCGACTTCGATTCCCGACACGTCCACTGTCGCACCGGGACGCAGACCGGCGGCCTGAGCGAATTCGGCGTGAATCGTCCTGTCTCCCAAGCGAGCCTGGGTCAAGACACTCGATCCGATCAGCAGCGCCGCCACTGTGCCCGCCGCGATCAGGCCGAGCCGCAGATATCGATTGCGCAGGAATCCCGGCCAGGGGAAGCCGTTACTCATCGGCACACCTCCGAATGTGAGTTGCCGCCCACCTGGGAGAACAGCCCCGGCGGGAACAGCACGCCCCACAGGGACACGTCGAGGCTGCACAGATACGCGTTGCCGTAGGCGCCGTTGCTGGTGAAGCGGGCGACGCCGTTGAGGACGCCGGGCAGTTCGACCGCGGCCCGGTCCAGGGAAGCGCCGTTGAGCAGCAGCAACGCGACACCGGTGGTGGCGTCGTTCTGCGCCTTCGACAATCCCGGCTTGACCTGCATGATCAGGCGGGTCAGCGAGTCGGTCGTCGCGGCGACGCGGTCGACCGAGTGCTTGAGACTCTCCCCTTGCGAGTAGAGCGCCTCGACCAGCGCCCTGGCCTGGGTCAGCAGCGTCTCCAGCTCGCCGCTGCGGTTGGCCAGACCGCTGAGCACCGAGCTGAGATTGCTCAGGACCTCGCCGAGGATCTCGTCGCGCTGCCCGAACGTGCCCGCCAGCTCAGCGGCCTGGGTGATCAGGCTGCTGAGCGACACCTGGTTGCCCTGCAGGGCTTGGATCAGCGTCTCGGACAGGGAATTGACCTGGTCCGGCTGCAGCACGCTGAACAACGGCTCGAACCCGGACAGCAACGCCGACACGTCGAACGAGGGCTCGGTTCGCTCCAGGGGAATCTGCGCCCCCGCCGCGACCACGGTGCCCGCTTCCTTGCCCGGCGCGAGCGCGATGTAGCGCTGTCCGATCAGGTTCTGGTAGCGCACCAGCGCCTTCGTCGTGGTGGTCAGGCGCTGCCGTTCGTCGATCCGGAAATCGACCCTGGCGCGGTAGCCGTCGGTGAAATCTATCTCGTCGACGCGCCCGACCCGCACCCCCGCCATCCGCACGTCGTCCCCGACGCGCAGGCCGAGGACATCCGAGAAGACCGCCGAATAGCGATGCGTGTCGCCATCGACCGACCGCTGCAAAGTGGACCAGATGGTGAAAGTGAGCGCCACCGCCACCACCGCGAACAAGCTGAAGCCCAGCAGCGCCTTGGCTGATTTCACTTGCGCCCTCCCTCGTCGGCGGCGGTGACGGTGACCGATCCGCCTGCCAGGACCGGACTCAGCAGCAGGTACTGCGCCACGGTCGGCCGCGTTCCGACGATCGCCGCCACGGCGTCGGACCCGCGCAGCGCGATCGGCTGTGCCGGTGCGTGGGGGGCCTGCCCGTCGGGGGCGGCCGGTGCGACCGGGTCCGGCGGTGCGACGGGAGCGGGCGCGGGCGAGAGACCGGGAATGGACGGCAGGCCCGGAATGAAGGGAAGACCGGGAATGGCGGGCAGGCTGGGCAGCACGAGCCCCATGGCGCCCAGCGGCCCCGGCGGTGCCTGCACCGGCGCGGGCCCCGCCGCGTCCAGCCATCTCGGCATCAGCTGCGGCGGATAGTTCTGCTCGGGCGCCGCCTCGGGCACTGTGGCGCCGCCACAGCGGGGGCCGTACAGGTCACCGTACCGGGGGCAGTCCTGTGCCGTGTACTGCTGGAAAGGCGTGAACGACACGTCCATCTTCCACACCATCTGTTTGGCCGGACCGAAGTGGAAGGTGGTAGCCAGCCGTTGCAACGCCACGTTCAGATTGGCGGCCGTGTAGGGAATGGCCTCCGGATCCCTGGCCAGGCTGCCGAACAGGTCGTCCAGGCCGGAGACGAGGAACTTGCCCGCGTCGGGATTGCGGGCGAACAGCGCGTTGACCGAGTCCACCGTCGCGTTTCCGGTGGCGAGCAGGTCGATGAGTTTCGAGCGCCGCTCGGCCAGCGTCCGGGCGGTGGTCACCGATTCCGAGAGCACTCCGACCAGTTCGGGAGCCGACTGGCTCAGCGCGATCGATGCTCGCCCGAGATCGCCGAACAGTGCGTCGATGCCCGGCGTCGCCCTGATCTCGGTCAGCCAGTTGTCCAAGCGCTCCACCGTCGAGCCGGGCACGCGCGCCGCGGGGTCCAGCGCCGCCGAGAGGGTGGCCAGCACCCGGCCCAGTTTCTCCGGCTGGATGTTCTGCAGCACGTTGCGCAGGACGTTCAGCGTGGTCTGCAAGGCCACCGTCTCGCTGCCGGTGTCCTCCGGAATGGTCGCGCCCGCCCGCAGCGTTCTCGTTTCGGGTCCGTTGTCGAGCAGTTCGATCGCGGTGACGCCGAACAGGTTGTTCGGAATCACCCGTGCGGTGACGTTCGCCGGAATCGTCGCGGCGACATCGGGTTTCAGGTCGACGGCGGCCTGCTGCTCGGCGCCGCGGGCCACCACGTCGACTCCCGCCACCCGGCCCACGACCATCCCGCGGAACTTGACATCCGCCCGGCCGGGCAGGCCGTCGCCGGTGCTGGTCAGCACGATGGTCACGGGGACCTTGTCCTCGAAGTACCCGGTGTAGCGCAGCGCCAGCAGGTACAGCAGAACCGCGATCGTGGTCAGCACCGCCAGTCCGGCGAGGGTCAACTGCTTGGCCGTCGGCCCACGGCCGCTGGGATCCAGGATCATGCTCGTCTCACCCCGAAATCCGGAATCCGGGATCGATGCCCCAGATGGTCAGCGTCAGAAAGAGATTCGCGAACACCATCACGACGATCACCATCTTGATGGCACGTCCGGCCGCGACCCCGACGCCTTCCGGGCCACCGGTGGCGACGTAGCCGTAGTAGCACTGGATGAACGTCGACAGCATCACGAACACCACTACTTTGAGCAGCGAGAAGAAGACGTCCGTACCGATCAGGAACTGGAAGAAGTAGTGATCGTAGGTGCCTGCCGCGGTGCCGCCCAGCAAGAGCACCGTGAGCTTGGTGGTCAGGTACGCGGTCGCCAGACCGATGCTGTACAGCGGCACGATGGTCAGGGTGGCGGCGATCATGCGCGTGCTGATCAGATACGGCAGCGGGCGGATGGCGATCGACTCCAGCGCATCGATCTCCTCGGAGATCCGCATCGAGCCCAGTTGAGCGGTGAACCGGCATCCCGCCTGAATCGCGAAAGCCAGGGTGGCGAGGATCGGCGCGAGCTCGCGGGTGGTCGCGAAACCGGAGATCGCGCCGGTCAGCGGCGACATCGTGAGCAGGTTCAGAGCCGTGAACGACTCCATCCCGACGATGATGCCGCCGAACGCGCACAGGATGACGACGACACCGATCGTGCCGCCGCCCACGATGAGCGAGCCGTTGCCCCAGCCGACATCGGCGGTGAGCCGGGCCACCTCACGGCGATAGTGCTTGAGGACGAACGGAATGGCGATCAGCGCTTGGAAGAACGTGATGGCCTGATGCCCCACACGTTGATTGGCGCGGACCGGCCCGAGTGCGGCTTGCCCGACACTGTGCAGCGGTTTCAGCGCCGGGGGTGTGTAACTGCTCGCCATCTTCACACGACCTTCGCGGGAAACAGCGTGTTGTACACCTGGGTCACGATGATGTTGGTGGCGAACAGCATCAGCGCGGAGCTGACCACCGCCGAGTTCACCGCGTTCGCCACGCCCCCCGGGCCGCCGTGCGCGTGCAAGCCGATGTCGCAGGCGATCACCGCGGTCAGCACCCCGAAGATCGCGGCCTTGACCAACGCGATGATCAGGTCGTCGGCCACCGCGAAGGACGCGAACGAGCTGATGAACGAGCCCGGCGTCCCGGACTGGGCGTACACGTTGAACATGTAAGCGGTCGCGAAACCGACGAAAACCACGAAGCCGCAGAGCAATACGCTCACCAGGACCGCTGCCGCGAGGCGGGGCGCGACCAGGCGACGGACCGGGTCGACTCCCATCACCCGCATCGCGTCGATCTCCTCCCGGATGGTTCGCGACCCCAGATCGGCGCAGATCGCCGAACCGACCGCGCCGGCGACCATCAGCGCCGAGACCAGCGGCGCGCCCTGCCGGATGATGCCCAAGCCCGCGACCGCGCCGATGAACGTCGTCGCGCCGACCTGGTTCACGAGAGCGCCGACCTGGATGGAGACCACGACGGCGATCGGGATGGCCACGAACACCGTCGGCGCCGCCGATACGCTGGCCATGAACGCGCACTGCTTGATGAACTCCTGGTAGGGAAACCTTCCCCGCACCAGCGAGACGAACAGTTGCACAATCGCTTCACGGCCCAGAGTGACCTGGCGGCCCAGCGTCTCCAGCGAGCGCTGGGGGTGGCGTCGCCACAATCCCGAGGCGCTGTCGATGATCTTCTCGAGCTCGCCCGGTTCCCTTGGCGGTCGCTCGTCGGCTGGTGTTCGCAGCGAGGCAGTCACCGGTGGCCGTTCCTTTCCGATTTCCCGTCCGCCGCCAGCGGCCGCCCCTCGATGGTGCGGAGCGTGTGCAGTGTTGCACACCTCACAGACGCGGTACAAGTTCTAAGTGATCGAGTATTTCTTCTCTGCCATCTGCCGACGACCCGCCGCTGATACCGACTCCCGCATACAAATATCCTCTGAACTGCAAAGATTCTGTCAAGGGGTAGCGGAAAAGAATCAGTCGAAAGTTGAGCGCAGCTGTAAGTAACTAGCTATTCTTCTCATCTGGCGGCGGCCTGGTCGCGAGTCGACTAGGCGAGACCTTCCAGCCAACGTTGCAGCAGCACCACGAGGGCCACCAGCACCACACAGCCCGCCGCCAGCAGACCGAGCACGGCCACCCAAAGTCCGAAGCGGAGAACGGGATTGACTTTCATCTGCCCACCGAGGATCTTGACCACGATCACCAGAACGTCGATGAGCCATACCAGAGCCATCATCAGGTCATGCACACATTCGCGAAGGTGAGCACCGGCCAGCACACGATCGACCCGAGGAACGACACGACCAGGTCGAGGCCGTGCATATCGCGCAGATGACTGGTGTGGGTAAGGGTCCAGATCACCCCGACCAGCCCATACGGAATACCGATGATGATGAGGGTGCCGAGGAACTCGGACACCTTCATCTCGTAACCGAGTATTCGGTCCAGTTTCTTGAGCATGCGTCGATGCATCCTTTCGCTCGATCCGCGCCG
>NZ_BAFS01000259.1 GCF_000308415.1 Nocardia asiatica NBRC 100129
TGGCGGGGTTGAGCGATCTGCTCCCGCAGACCCGGCAGTTGATCGAGAACCTCGAAGTGATCGCGGAGACGACCTCGCACGCGCAGCCGGACCTCGCGACACTGACCCGCACGGGCGGTGTGCTGTTCGAACAATTGACGGCGGCGGACCAAGAAGTACGTCACTTCCTCGACGAAGGGCCCGCCCAGCTGGACACGCTCGGCGGCTTCGTGTCCCGTACCCAGGACCCCATCACCAACCTGGTGACGAACTTCGTCGCGATCACCAAGGCCGCCAAATTGCGCGCGCCGGCGATCGCGGCACTGTTCCCGGCATTGCGGGTCGGCTCGCAGGCGTTGGGAATTCCCGCCCACGACAACGCCTTCCACACGCTGGTCGACATCTGGCCGCGCCCGACGTGCGAGTACGACACCATCCCCGTGGTTCCCACGGACAAGATGGCCGACACCCGGGTCCGGCTCTACAACTACTGCGTCACCAGCGATCCGGCCCTGCAGGTGCGCGGATCGGCGAACGCGCCCCGTCCCGACGTGCCGGACAACGGAGCCACCCGGCCGCCGGGCGTCGGTGGCGACGAGCTGTCGCGTCCGGTCCCCGGCAATTAGGAGAATGCACATGAACAATGACGACGTCGATCCGAGCGCGGCGGCCGAGTCGCCCGCAACCGACGAGCAGGCCGCCGAGGCGGGGAAGGCCGACTCCGGCGCGACGAAACCGGCCAAGGTGAACCGCGCGGCGGACACCACCGCGACCGCCGAGTTCGCTGGCCTGCGGAACCGGCTGCGCCGTCTGCCGGTTGGGCGCCCCGGCCCGATCGCGGTGCGCTCGGCGGCCGCGGTGCTGGTCGGCGTCTCGGTGGCCGCGGCGGGTTACTGGTACGTCCAGAGCGACAACAGCAGGGATCTGCTGGCGGCGCAGGAGGACGCGCGCGCCGCCGCCTGCCGCTACGCGCCCATCCTGGCGAATTACGACTCCAAGCACCTGGACACCTATTTCGCGGCGGTCACCGACGGCGCCACCGGCGATTGGCGCGAACAGTTCGAGTCCACCAGCGCCGAACTGCGCGAAGTGCTCGGCCAAGGCGAAGTCACCTCGGCCACGCGCGACGTGCAATGCGCGATTCGCGCCGCTGACGAGCACTCCGCCGAAGCGATCGTGGTCATCGGCCAGACGATCACCAGTCTGGGCACCAAGGGCAAGCCCGAGCCGGGTCAGCTGTCGATGGTGATGCGCCTGGAGAAAGTCGGGGATCGCTGGCTGGTGAACAAGGTCAATTCGCCCCTGACCACGCCGCAGCGCCCCTGATCGGCAGCTGTGCGGAGGGGAGTGCGGCGCAACAGTGCCGGGAGCGAACCCGTCGAACCCGGCAGGCAGCGGGCGGTGCGACGACGCCCGCGCGACCGGAAGGCGCAGATCGCGGCGACGTCCGCGGCCGCGTTCGGGGCTCTCGGCTATCACGGCGTGAGCATGGAGGAGATCGCGACCAAGGTCGGCATCAGCTCGGCGGCGCTGTATCGCCACTATCCCAGCAAGTACGCGCTGTTCCGGGAAGAACTGCTGCGTTTGGGGCAGTTGACCGTCGAGGCCGCGACGCTTCCGGCGCAGGCCGGAAGCTGGAGCGCCGCCGCTCGATTGCGGCACGTCATCGACGCGCTGGTCGCTGCGGCCCTCGCCAACCGCCCGACCGTCACCCTGGCGCGCTGGGAGGGCCGCTATCTGGACGAGGAGGACGGCAAGACGCTCACCGGTCAGTTCGCCGCCTCGCTCGCCGCGCTGGGACAGCTGATCGGCGCCGTGCGCCCGCAGTTGACCAAGCAGGACAGATTCGTCCGTGCGGTGGCGGTACTGAGCGTGGTCAGCAGCGTCGGTGACCACCACGCCGCGTTGCCGACGAAATCCCTCGCGGCGCTGCTGGCTTCCGCGTGCTGGACGGCGGTGCACGCGCAGCTGCCTGCCTTCGTCGAGCAGCCCGCCGCGCCCGCGGGGCCCGCGCCGGACGCGCCGACTCCGTTCAAGCATCAGCTGTTGCTGACGAAGGCCGTGGAACTGTTCCACGAACGGGGATATCGGAACGTCAGCGTCGAAGACATCGCGGCCGCGGCGGATCTGACCGCCGCGTCGGCGGTCTACCGCTACTACCGCAGCAAGAGCGATCTGTTGACCGCCGCCTTCCGTCGTGCGGCCGACCGGGTCGCCGGCGCCATCGGCCCCGCTATCGCGACGTCGGCCTCCCCGAGCGAGGCGCTGACCGAATTGATCGCCCTCTACGTAGCTGGGTCCTTCGCCGAGCGGGAACTGACATTCGTGTACTACACGGAGTTCTCGCACATCCCCGCCGAAGATCGTGTCGTACTGCGCAATATCCAGCGTCTCTCGGTGGCCGAGTGGGTGCGACTGCTGGTCGCCGTGCGACCCGAGCTCTCCGAAGCGCAGGCGCGCATTCTCGTGCACGCCGCGTTCGGCTTGGTCGTCGACCTCGGCAGAGCGCTGGAGGGCGGTCGGCGCGGCTGTCCGCGGGATGTGGTGATCCGCCTGATGGAGGTCGCCTTGTTCGAGACGGCCGCCCAGCCGCCCGTCGTCCGGAAGTAAGCGCCCTGGACCGCGTGCGGCCCAGGAACAGTCACATACATAGACGCTGATCGTCTGATGAATTACCACGATATAGGCGTTTCATCGGCCCGACAGCTCTATGCAGAATAAAGAATTGTCACTAACATATGGTCAGGTGACCATCCTGGTCATCGAACGCAGGAGAGTCCGACGCGCGCCGGGTCACCGCGAACGGACAGCGGGGGCAGCAGCGGGACGTCACCGTGATCGGCGGCGTCCGGTCGGCGTCGACGCGACTGATTCACCTGCTCGCGCGGCGTGTGAACGCAGATGGAAGGAAATCCCGATGACCGCAGTCGCTCATCAACCCGATCGCGGCCACAATGTGCCGCTCACCAAGGATCGCACCCGGATCGGCATCAGCGTGACGCATCGGCCGTTCACCAAGCGGCCCCTCGAGCTCACCGACGCGCTGGACTTCTGGTCCTTCGCCGGCGCTGCGGCCAACGTCGTCATGCAGATGGCTCGGCCGGGTGTGGGTTACGGCGTGGCAGAGAGCAAGGTGGAATCGGGATCGCTGATGAAGCATCCGTGGAAACGGGCGCGCACCACGACGCAATATCTCGCGGTCGCCATCCTCGGCACCGACGAAGAACGCGCGGCGTACCGGGAAGCGGTGAATGTCGCGCACCGGCAGGTGCATTCGGCGCCGGGAGCGCCGGTGAAATACAACGCCTTCGACCGCAACCTGCAATTGTGGGTCGCGGCCTGCCTGTACATCGGCTTCGAGGACACGTACCAGCTGTTGCACGGCAGGATGAACGACGAGCAGGCCGAAGCGTTCTACGCCTCGTCCTCCACCCTCGGCACCACTCTGCAGGTCACCGAGGACATGTGGCCCGCCACCCGGGCGGAGTTCGACGAATACTGGAACTCCGCGTGCGAACAGGTCGTGCTCGACGACTACGTGCGCGACTACCTCGGCAACCTGCTCGAGCTGCGCATGATCCACTGGTATCTGCGGCTGCCCTTCCGGAACTTGCTGAAGTTTCTCACCATCGGGTTCCTGGCGCCCCTGTTCCGCGAACAACTCCGGGTCGAGTGGACAGCTGCCGACCAGCGGCGCTTCGAGAATCTGTTCGTGTTCGTCTCCTTCGTCAATCGCTTCATTCCCCGCTTCGTGCGCCATGGAGGATCGCACGGGCTGATGGTCGATCTGCGTCGCCGGATCCGCAAGCAGAAGAATCTGATCTAGGCGACGTCGCGAGCCTCGCGGGCGTCGGCGATCGGGAGTCGCCGACGTCCCGCGAGGCTCGGGTCCGCTGCCTTCGTGACGTTTGGAATCGCGGATAACATATGTGCGGTCGCCGAGGCTAACCGCCGCTTTCCTCCAAGTGGCGGCGCAGCAGCTTGCCGGTGGCGTTGCGCGGCAGTTCGTCGACGAAGACGACGTCGCGCGGCACCTTGTGGCGGGCGAGGTTCGCTCTGACGTAGTCCTTGATCTCCTGCGGGTCGCGCTCGGCGTCTTCGGCGGGCACGACGAACGCCCGCAGCCGTTTCCCGAAGTCGCGGTCATCGACGCCCACCACCGCGGCTTCGAGGATGTCGGGGCGGTCGACCAGAAGGTTCTCCACCTCCAGCGGATAGACGTTCTCGCCGCCGGAGATGATCATGTCGTCGTCGCGTCCGTCGATGAACAATCGTCCGTCGGCGTCGAAATGGCCCACGTCGCCGCTGGACAACAGTCCGTCGACCATCTCCTTGTTCCCGCCGTCGGTGTAGCCGGAGAAGCTCAGGCCGCTGGAGACGAAGATGGTGCCGACCTCGCCGGGAGTGGTGATCCTGTTGCGTTGCGCGTCGTAGATCGCGACACGACAGCCCACGGGAGGCCTGCCGACCGTCCCCGGAGCGATACGCATGTCCTGCGGGGTGGCTACGGCCGCCACGGCGACCTCGGTGGAGGCGTAGAGGTTGTAGAGCACGTCACCGAAGGCATCGGCGGTGCGCCTGCTGAGATCCGGCGAGACCGGCGAGCCCGCGGTGAAGATCACTTTCAGCGATGTCGTGTCGTACTGCGCCAGCGCGTCGGGGCCGAGGTCGAGGATGCGCTGCAGCATCGTCGGCACGACGACCAGCGTCGCCGCGCGGTGCCGGGCGACGTTCGCGAGAGTGCGGCGGGGGTCGAACTTGCGCTGCTGGAAGACTACTGTGTTGCCCAGCGCCCAGCCGAGCGTGAACTGCGACAGCCCGGTGCCGTGGAAGATGGGCGCCGCCATCACGACGGTGTCGTCGCGCGGCATCGGCACGCGGTGCAGGAACTGCGCCGATTGCAGCGGCGAGACCTTGTCCCGCGGCGCGCCTTTCGGGGTGCCGGTGGTGCCGCTGGTCAGGATGACGATGCCGCCGGGGCGGTCCGGCGCGGGCAGTGCGGCGGTCGAATTGGCCGCGATGAGCGACTCCGTCGTCGGTGTGTCCGCATCGACGGCATGGTTGTCGTCCACCCAGGTCAGGATCCGCGGTACCGTCGCCGGAATCGCGTCGAGGAGTTCGATGAACTCGCTGTCGAGAAGTATCGCGCCGACCTTCTCCCGCTCGGCGACCGCGGCGAACTGCGGCTTGGCGAACCCGGTGTTCATCAGCACCAGCCGGGCGCCCAGCTTCCCGGCTGCCAGCAGCGCCAGCGCCATTCCGCGATGGTCGCGGCACAGCGCGGCGAGCACGGTCCCGGGCCCGATTCCGGCGGCGGCGAGCCCGCGGGTCATGGCGTTGGACTGCTCGTCGAGTTGAGCGAAGGTGAGCGAGCCGCGTTCGTCGACGATCGCGGGCGCGTCCCCGTGGCGGCGTGTGGCATGTGCCAGCGTGGTGACGAACGGGCCGTACACGGAGGCCTCGCGCATCACCCGGAGCGTCTCACCGGGGCGCGCCGGATCGAACATCCCGCGCCTGGCCAGTACGACGGCCGCCGACACCAGATCGGTCACCGACCTGACCGCGGCGACCGGCGATCGCAACGTCGTCATCGAGCACCTCCACTAGAGCCGATCGGCGAGCGCGGCACCGCCCGCCGGCACGTCGCAGCCTATCGCATGGGAAGAATCATCGTTCACATATTCGCCCGGCCGGAGCCGGTGGAGCAGGTGGTTCGGGCTTGCCGACGGTGCCCGCCGATGAGAGAATGGGGTGTAATTTATCTCAATCTTTCGCTGGAGTGCGGCATGTCTCGTCCTGAACCGTCGGCGCCGCTGCCGACCACATCCGAGGTGGACCCCGGCCGCCGACGCCGGTACATGGCGGGCCCCGCGGCGATGCTGGGCGGCCCGGCCAATGTGATCATGCAGCTGAGTTTGCCTCCGGTCGGCCGCGGCGTGGTCGAGAGCACGGTCGACAGCGGCCGATTCACCCTGCATCCGCGCAAACGCGGCCGCACGACCCTGACCTACCTGGCGGTGGCGATGCTGGGCACCGAGGACGACCGCGCCGCGTATCGGGCGGCGGTCAACACCTCGCACCGGCAGGTGCGATCCGCCCCCGACAGCCCGGTGAAGTACAACGCCTTCGATCCGGAACTGCAATTGTGGGTCACCGCCTGCCTCTACCGCGGCACCATCGATTCGCTCACCTTCCTGTACGGCCGGATGGACGACGATCTGGCCGACGAGCTGTACCGCGAGGCCAGTCGATTCGGGACGACATTGCAGATGCGGCCGGAGCAGTGGCCGCGCGACCGGGCGGCATTCGCCGAATACTGGGACTCGAAGCTGGCCGACCTGTCGCTGGACGACGAAGTGCGGGCTTATCTGCTCGACCAGGTGGTGGACCTGGGGCCGTATCGGCGAGTCGAGCGGGTGCTGTTCCGCCGGGTGAACCGGTTCTTCACCACCGGCTTTCTCCCGGAATGGTTCCGTGCGGAGCTGGGGCTGCGGTGGAGCCCGCGCCGCCAGCGCGTGTTCGAGCTGACGATGCGGTCGATCGGGCTGGTCTTGCGCGTGCTGCCGGAACGCTGGCGCTTGTATCCGTTCGAAACCTATCTTCACGACATGCGCAAGCGGCGCGAACTCGGGAAAACGCTGGTGTGAGAGCCGACTTCAGTGCAGCGGCCGGCACGCGCGGTCCGGACGTGCCGGCCACGGCGCGCGTGCCGGGGGCGTTGCTGCGGAAGTATCTCGGCGACCGCCGTTTCGCGTTGGCGCTGCCCAGGGCGGTAGCTCTGCAGATCTTGCACCCTGCGATCGCGACGGCGCTCACCGAGCACGTGCCCTATCGGCTGTGGCTGCACAAGCGGCGCACCGTCAACGCGATGGTGCAGATCGCGTACTCCGACCGCGACCTGCGATCGCATGATCCATGCCGGACACGCCCACGTGCAAGGCGTCGACGATTCCGGCGCCCGCTATCACGCGCTTCGGCCGGATGTGTTCTTCTTTCAACACGTGACTTACGTCGACACGCTGTTCTTCGCGATAGATACCTTCGTTCGCCCGCTCACGCCCGCCGAAAGCCTGCGACTCTACGACGAATGTGTCGACTGGTACGGCAGATACGGAATCTCCACTCGGTATATGCCGCGAACGCTGCCGGAATTCCGCGACTACTTCGACGAGATGTGCCACACGGCTCTACGCGTGAGTCCGGCCGCGCTGAGCCTGGCGCCGCAGGTGTTGCGCCCGGACGCGTGGATACCAGGGGTCTTGCCGAACCGCGTCGTGCGTGCGATTCGGCACCCCGCGGGCGCGCGACCTGCTGGGTGTGCCGCAACACCGGGCGAACCGGCACGCATTGCGGCTCTACGCCGTGGCGCTCGCGGCGGTGGCCGGGGTGGCGCCGCGGCGGGCGAAGTACCTCCACACCGCGCGCACGGCCGAGTAAGCCGCGAGTGAGTCTGCACGAATTAGTTCGTCGCCCCGGCCGAACGTTTCCTGCGCGCCCGTGGTGCGCGGATAGCGACCGGCGCGCAGGTGGTCGACGTGGAACTGGCCGGTGACCGGCTGACGGGCCTCCGGTTGGCCGACGGCAGCCGGATCGACGTTGACGCGGCGATATTGACGCTGCCGCCGTGGTCGTTGACCACACTTCTGGACCGCGGCGTGCTCGGTGCTCACGAATTCTTCGATCCCGCGCGCAAGATCGAGCCCGCGCCGATCTCCAGCGTCTACGTCTGGCTCGACCGCCCGCTGCGCATGATCCGCCTGGCCGAGAATCTTCGCGACACCACCATCGAGCGGGTGTTCGACACCAGCGGCATGCACGACGGCGACCATCGCAACGGGTACTGCTGCTCGCTCGCGGTGAGCGCGTCCTGGGATGTCGTCCATCTGCCCGGCAGCGAATTCGTCGGCCGGGCGCTGGAATCCCTGCACCAGCACTATCCGGAAGCGCGATCCGCGCAAGTCCTGCGGACCGAAGTGATCCATCAGCCACAGGCCACGTTCTCGGCCTCCCCAGGATTCGAGTCGTTGCGACTGAGCCAGACGACACCCGTCCCCGGGCTCTTCCTCGCCGGTGACTGGACCCGGACCGATCTGCCGTCCACCATGGAGTCCGCCGCGGAGAGCGCCCGCCGTGCCGTCGCCGCGGTCGAGGGCTACCTGGCATGAGCGCACCGGTCCGGGCACACGGCCGTGCCGGGCGAAAGCGCGGGCGGACTGAAACCTGTTGCGGCAGCGCATCGCACGCGCCGAACGCCGATCTAGCCGCCCGAGACGCCGCCCGTATCGCGTGCCGACCTGCGGAACAGCCCGAGATATGAACTTCGAGGCCGCTGGGCGCTACAGTACGGCCGTGACAGAGCACCGATCGCCCTTCGGCGGGGATCGCTCGCAGGACCTCGGAGTGTCTCCTTCGCTGGACCTCCGTTCCGCCGACTGGTCGAGTTCCGATGAGACCCTTGCCCGGTTGTTCCAACGTGTCGAAACGTATGCCATAGAGGCACGCGATTGGTACGCGCGGGACAAACAGATCAAGCGGCGGGCCAGCCTAGCCCTCACAGCGGCCGTGATCGGGCTCGGCTTGGTCGGAATCCTGGTGCCGCTGTTGACCACTGCCGGAGTCGACGCCGTCAACCCGAGCTGGGGCTACGCGCTGCTGGCCTGCGCCGCCGCCTGCGCGGCCTTCGATCGATTCTTCGGCATCTCGACGGCGTGGACGCGTGACCTCCGCAACGCGCAGTCGATCAACGCGATGCTGTGCGACTTCCAACTCGAATGGGCTTCGGTCTCGCGAGCTCCCGCCAATTCCAACGGGGAGATAGACCGGCGCATGGGACTGCTCCGAGAGTTCTCCCACCGGGTCAACGAGGTCATCGCGCGCGAGGCGGACTCCTGAACGACGCAGGTGGCGGATAACGGCCCCGCGGTCGGCGACGGTCGCGCACCGTCGTGGCGGGGCCGGGCGGTCATCCGTCTCGGCGATACCCGCGCTACACCGGTGCCTTCTGCCGCGCCGGTGATGCCGATCGGGGTCGGTAGGCGAGGCAGGCGGCCGATGCCCCGTCCGCGGCCAGGAAGATCACCGTTCGCGCGGTGTCGAGCCGACCCGTATCCGATGCGTGCAGATAGGCGTGGACGGGGGCCGCGGTGTAGGGGTCTCCGATCGAGGGGGCGAAACCGGCGATCGCGGCCGACGGGATGGCGAGAACGTCGGCCAAGCGGCTCCGGAACCCGACATCCCGTACCGGAGCCAGCAGCACCGCGCTGCCCTCGGCGAAATCACCGCTGTCGAGTCCTTCGGCGTCCAGGCAGGAGCGCACGGCCGCGGTGGCCAGAGCGACAGGGTCCTCCGCGCCCGCGCGAACGCACATGGCGTTGCGGCCGTCGGCGCCGGCGGCGCCCAAGTCCACCCAGGCAGTCGGGTCGACGGCCCCGGTGGTTTCGCGGGCGTGCAGCCGGCCGAATCCTCCTGCGCTGGGCGTAGTTCCGAGCAACAGTGCGGCGCCACTCGCGCTGTAGGGGAAATCGGCGACGTCGCGCCGGGCGGATGGGTGAGTGTCGCCCGCGACCAGCAACGCGTACCGCACGGTACCGGTGGCCAGGAACGAGTCGGCGGTCACAAGGGCATGCAGCAGCCCGGTGGCCCCGTGCATCAGGTCGAAGGAGAAGGCGGGAGCACCCTGTGCGTCGTACGCCAGTCCGAGACCGATCCGTTTCTGGATGAGCGCCGACACCGCGGGCTCGGAGACGTTGTCGTCCCGGAAGACGCCGGCGTTGACCAGCACGCCGATCTGGTCGAGGCCGACGCCGGAGCGCTCCACGCAGGTCAGCGCCGCGCGGGCGGCCAGTTCGAAGTAGCTGCCGGTGTCCGGGTCGGAGTTCGTCGCGGCCGCGACGATCGTCGTCGCCATCCTCAGGCCGCCAATCGCGAGATGGTCGCGGCCAGATATCCGGAAACGATCCCCGACGCCGCCGGAATCATCAGTATCTTCGACCCTTTCGGAATACTCCGCTGCGCCAGATGTTCGCGCAGCACCAGGAAGTGCGAGGTCGAGGCCGTATTGCCGAACTCGTGCAGCACGTTGAGCGCCTGCGGCATCGGCGTGCCGAAGTGGCGTTCGGTCAGGTCCGAGATGAATTCGATGGCCGGGGCGCTGAACTGGTGATGGATCCAGTAGTCGTATTTCTCACTCTCCCAGCGGCGTCCGGTCTCGGCGAGGAAGTCGGCCATGCGGTCGATGGCCTGCTGGTAACGGGCCTCGTTCTGCATCGCGCGGTTGTCGGTGTACATCGCGATACCGCCGGTGCGGTCACTGGGCATGCCGATGCAGTGCTCGGCGCCCTCGGCCGCGGTCATGAGTTCGACGTAGTGGATCTCGTCGTGGTCGTCACCGCGGCCGTCGAGCACGACCGCGACTGCCGCGTCGCCGACCGTCAACGCCGCGAACTGCGGGTCGTAGGGTTCGCTGATCTCGCGGACCGCGGTCTCGGCGATCGGGGTGATCTGCTCTCCGCTGACCACCAGGCCGTTGCGCACCACACCGGCCTTGATCATGCGGTCGAGCACCAGCACCCCGGTCATCATCCCGGCGCAGGCGTTCGAGACGTCGAAGTGGCGAGCGGCCTTCGCGCCGATCGCCCGGCCCAGCATGAGCGCGAAAGACGGTGCGTAACAGAAGATACCCGGGCCGCGAGTGCGCGTGATGGAGGCCGAGATGACGATGTCCAGCTCGTCGGCCCGGTAGTCGGAATGCCGCAGGCAGTCCTCGATCGCGCGCGAAGCCAGCTCGAAGGACGATTCGTACCGGTCCGGATCCGAGTCGTAGACCCGCCGATTCCTGATTCCGGTGATGCGCTCCAGATCCAGCGACCTCGGCACGGCCAGGTCGGCGAGCAGATCCTCGGTGGAGCGGACGGTCGTGGGTGTGTACGAGCCGATCGACTCGAAACGCGTACGAAGCATGGTCCCCTGCTTTCTGCTTCAGTCGGCGAAGGTCGTGTTGGGCTCGGCGACGACGCTGTCGCCGAGCGCGGGCCCGCTGCGCCTATCCGGTCAGACCGACCAGGGCCGCGCTGACCTCGCACAGCTGCTGTCCGAGCGCGTCGTCCTGCGCCGGACGCGACGGAGTCTTGACCCGGTTGTTCTGGAAATAGCAGCCACTGACCGTGGCGACGTCGGGGTCGGTGGCCAGGTAGGTGAGCGCCCGGCCACCCTCCGCCGCGGAGATCATGAACACTCGTTTGGCGAGCGCTGCGAAGGGCCGCCCGAACCACGGCATCGAATCCCAGATGCCGGTCGCCACCGCACCGGGATGGAAGGCATTGACCGTCACTCCGGTCCCCTCGAGGCGCCGCGCCAGCGCCCGGGCGTAGAGGACGTTCGCCAATTTGGAGCGGCTGTAGGCCTTCTCGCCCGAATAGCCGTGCCGGAAGCCCAGATCCGTGAAATCCATGGTGGCCCCGAACTGCATGACCGAGGAGGTGAACACGATGCGTGACGGGGCGCTGTGCACCATCAGATCGACGAGCAGCTCGGTGAGCAGGAATCCGCCGAGATGGTTGACCGCGAACGTCGCCTCGATGCCGTCCTCGGTCTCGGTTCGGGTCTTGTAGTAGCCACCGGCGTTGTTGGCCAGCACATCCAGGCGGTCATAGGCGGCCAGCACCTCCTTCGCCAGCTGTCGCACAGACGACTGCGAGGCGAGATCGCACTCCAGCGTGTCGACGCTCGCCGCCCCCGCCGAACGGACTCGCTGCGCCGCGTCGGTGAGCTTCTGCGGATTTCGTCCGGTCAGGACGAGCCGATGCCCCTGCGCCGCCAGCTGCTGGGCCGATTCGAGACCGATACCCGAGGTCGCGCCCGTGATCAGGATTGTCTGCACAGCCGACCACCCTGCCACAGAAGTTTCCTCGTAGATTGCTGACACGACCACAGGTGTGGAATTTTCGCCGCTCGCCGGGGCCGCGGGCCGTCGCTTAGCGGTGCGCGGCGCGATGGGCGCTGCTCTGGGACGCCACGATGCGAACCAGATCGCCCAGCGCGATCTCCACGTCGGTGAGGTGCAGTCCCCAGCTCGGGTCCGGGACGGGGAACAGTTCGGGGCTGCCCGGTTCCGGGGTCGCCAGCAGTGCTGTCGCGTCATCGCCGCGCACGCACCGGAGCCGGTACTTTTCGGCGGGGACCAGCCACGGAGTGGGTGCGGCGACGGCGGATGGCCCGCGCAGGAGCGCGATTTCGACGCCGAGCGGGCTGGGCACCGGGCTGGTGCGCAGTACGGTCGCCGCGGTGCGCGGTGCGTTCTCGCTCAGCGATGCCGGGTTGGTGCAGGCGATCTCGTAGTCCGGGCCGTACGGTCGCGGCAGCGGCTCGGGGGTCATCGGGTTGCGGCCGAATCGGCTGTCCGGCGGCGGGGTCACGCCGAAGGTTTGCCAGGCGAGCACGCACCCCGTCTGCCGCTCACTGCGGCACAGCGGCAGATAGCGGAAGTCGCCGCCGACGTCACCGTGCTTCGGCACCACCACATTGCCGCCGAGCAGGATCGCCGACAGGATCCGGTCGCGCACCGCCTGCCGCGGTTCGATCTCCTCTCGGATCAGTTGGCGCAGCATGCGCGCACCCTGCGAATGCCCGATCAGCACGACCGGCCTTCCGCTCGCCCGCTCCGCGAGGAACTGCCGCCATGCCCGCAGGACGTCCTCGTATGCGATCCGCGCCATCTCGGCGCGCTGCTCGGGGGAGTAGGCCCGCTCCGCCGCGAGCGCGCTGATGGTCCGCTGCCGGTACACCGGCGCGAACACCTGACAGACCTGCGAGAACCGAGCCGCCTGCTGCTCGGCGACCGCGCGCACCTCCGGCGTCACCGCGGTGTCGGAGTTGGGCGTGGGCTCCAATGACACCGTCGGGTAGACGTAGAAGCAATCCACCTCGGAATCCGCGGCGGGCGCGGCTTCCTCGCGCACATCGGGTTGCCCCGCTTGCCGCACTGTCGTAGCCGAACTGCCTCGGCACGGATCATCCGCTCGGTCCGGCCTGCACAGCCAGACGACACCGGCGTCGCTCGGGTCCGCCGCCGCGCTCACCGACGACCCCGCACACAGCCCGACTCCGCATACGAGGGCCGCCGCCGCTCGCCACCACCGACTGTCCCGCATCGCGCACACCTCACTGGTTTCGCACCGGCCTGCGGTGCGGACCTCGCCGCACCGCGAACGGCCGTCCGGGCAGCTTCGAGGCGTCAGCCTAGCGATGTAGGTCAGCGCGCGCCGAGCGTATCGAGAATCATCGGACGCGCGGTAGCGAGCGCTTGCTGCCAGTAGGGCCAGGTGTGCGTTCCGTCGACGATGTCGACGCGGGCGGTGATGCCCAGCGCCGCGACGCGGTCACGGAACATCTGCGCGGCAGCGGTCGTCATCGACTCGAGCCCCATCGCGTTGATCGTGTTCCCGACTCCGTACGGCGCATCGAGCGGACCGGGCAGACCATTGCCGGTCGAGACGTAGATCGGCAGTCCGCGCAGCAGTTCCGCCTGAACGGTGGCGTCGTTGCGGGTCCAGGCAGGGTCCCCGGCCGGGCCCCACATGTCGTCGACGTTGAAGTTGCCCTCGTCGCGCATGGCGGCGCGCATCGCTTCGTTCCAGAGCGGAAAGGTCGGGTGCAGGAATCCGGAGAAGGACCCGGCGAACTTGAACTGTTTGCGATGGTGGGCGGCCAGCGTCAGGGCGGCGTTGCCGCCCATGGAGGCCCCGACGACGGCGTTGTTGTTTCGCGAGACGCCGTACCGCTGCAGGTAGGCCGGCAGTTCCTGGGTGAGGAAGGTCTCCCACTTGTAGGTGGTCTTCTGACCGTTGGTGCTGCTCGGCCGGTACCAGTCGGTGTAGAAGCTCGAGTGGCCGCCCACCGGGAAGACCAATGTGACGTTGTCCGCGGCGAATTGACGCAGGATGTCGGTATCGGTGGTCCACTGATTGTGGTCGGCCGGCGCCCGCAGGCCGTCGAGTACGTAGAGGGCCGCGCTCCCGCCGCGTGCGGCCCACTGAACCTGCACCTTGATCGGCCCCATGCTCGACGGCACCGAAAGCTCCGTGTTGCCGCCCGCCGGTGCGCGCAATATGGGTGCGTGGATCGGCGCGGCGGTAGCCACGGCCGCACCGAGCGACGACATGAGCACAGCTGTCACCACGGCAGCGCCGGTCTTCCTGAGCCGATCAGGAACAATCCGCTGCTTTCCAGATCGCGCTGCCGTGCCCACCCGCATACCTGCTCTCTTTCCGTTCGGTCGCCGACGTATTCGGATCAGGTTGTCGCTGCGGGCAACTCGCGTCCGTCGCGCTCGCGGCCCGTCGCGCCTGGATCGGAAGATCATCCTAGGTCGCGTCGCGGCGGCCCTGCGGCGTCGTCATGGTCAGGCATGGGAACCCGCCCGGACCTTGTGCAAGATCACCGGCGTCGGACGCGCGTCGCCGATCCGCGTGCGGCGATGCGGATCACCCCGCTGCAGGCCGCTGGTGAGCCATCTCGTCAGATGGTAGCCCGAACCGCGGCGGCACAGTCGCCGTCCGGCGCCGCTCGGGCCTCCGGCGTGTCGTTGCGGCGTGCGTCTCCGACGAGCGGTGTGTGTCGCGATTCGAGGCGCACGACAAACCTGTGCGTCCAGGTGGCGGCCGTTCCCCCTCAGCGAGTCCGGTGCGCCTCGCTAGTTCGCGACGTCGGCGCTGCGTTGGGCGGGGGCGTCGTAGACGAGGGTGTATCGCCAGAACAGCCGACGCCGGATTCGGGCGCCGGGCAGCTCCTGTGCGGCAGCGGCTCGGATCTCCGCCAGGGTCTCCTTCGGCTCGGCAGTGGGAGCGGCCATGTGCGGGGGTGGCGCGTCCGCGCGGGCCGGGTGCTTGACCAGTCCCAGCACCGGATTGGCGACCAAGGCGGGCAGGTCGGCGAGCAGGTCGACGGTTCCGGCCGAGCGGTAGCAGCCGACGATCACCAGTCGCCCGCCCGGCGCGAGGCAGTCGCGCAATTCGCGCAGTGTCGGCGCCAAGGGCAGGTGATGCAGGACGGCGACGAGAGTGATCGCGTCCCAGCGCCGCCGCGGGTCGCGCCCGGCGAAATCGGTGTGCACGACGGTCACCGCGGGGTCGTCGGCGAAACGCTCGGCCGCGACATGGACGGTCGCGGGGTCGGGTTCCAGCGCGGTCACGGTCGCGACGTGGTGACGCAGCCCGGCCACGAGGTTGCCTGTGCCGCAACCGACGTCGAGGACGTGCCGTGCTCCGGACGCCGCCACCCGGTCGACGACCCAAGGGGCGTAGTGATCGTTGTGGCTCCACGGATGTCGCTGGTTGAACCGGTCGAGTCGAGACAGCACCCCTTCATTCTCACGGCACGGTCCGCGTCCTCGGAAACCCGCGGGTTCCACCGGGGTCCCAGCAGTTCATCGCAGTCGCTTCCATGCGGTGCGGGCCTGGTGCTCACAGAGAGCGGCCAGAGCGTAGCGGGATCTCGAACATCGCCGGCGCTCGAAGGCCGGAAACACAATCCGGGGAGCCGACGATAAGACGGACGATCCCCGATCTTCAGCGTGTACAAGGCCACCGGGGACTTGATCAATCACCGGCAACGCCCGGTGCGGCTGTGGCGGTTCGCCACAGCCGGACGCGTCGACCCTTTCGGCGACGCGGGCGGCGCTCGACTGCACTCGGACACACCTCTGACTCGAAGACAGGCTCACCATGACCTCATCACGGCGATATGCCGCTGTCCTCCTCTGCGCGGCGGCCGCGCTCACCGCTGCCGCGTGTGGCACCGACACCGCATCGACACCAGTCACCACAACACCGAGCGCGGCATCGGTGGCACTCACCACTCACACGCCGCCGCCGACGACGACAACCGTGGCGCCGCCGACAACCATTGTGGCGCCGCCGCTTCCGTCCTCGCCGCAATCGACCATCGCACCTCCGCCGCCGCCGGCCGCGGTCGTGCCTGCTCCGCCCGCGGCGGCGGTACCTGCGCCTCCCGAGGCGGCAGTGCCCGAGCCGCCGCGCCCCAGCGTCCACTTCCCCAACTGTGCTGCCGCCAGGGCCGCGGGCGCCGCACCGCTGCGGCGGGGGGAGCCCGGCTACAGAGCAGAGTTGGACCGCGACAAGGACGGCATCGCCTGCGAATAGTTCGCCGTTCGTCCTACCGGTGTTCCGCGACTGCCGCTCCGGCGGTTGGTCGTGCCTGGCGTGTCGGTTGTAACGCCCGACGCGGGGGTCGCGATCAGTTGGTGGGTGCCATTGTCTCCATCGGTACCCGACGTGGATACCGCGCTGCCGCCGAACCAAGCCACACAATCCCCCTGCCGGCGGCAGCGCCCGCATCTATCCGTGTCGCGTCACGTCCGGGCGACGAACGTCCGCTACTTCTTTCGCGCGAGCCGATCCCGGCGAGTTCGTCTGGCGCGCTCGGACGATGGGGTGCGGAGGCGGCAGCGCATGTGGTCGAAGCGGCCCACGTACAGGACTTCGCTGTAGCGATACTCTAGTCAAGTAGAATCGGCGGCAAGGCGCCGGGCAGCCCGGACGTTCGCCTATCGCAGTCGCACTCGGACCTGCCGGTTCCGCGTACACGAAAGGACGCAGCCGCGATGAAAGTTCTCGTTCTCGGCGGATACGGCGCAGTAGGCCGGCATTTGGTCGCCGAACTGCGGCGAAGCGGGGACACCGCCCTGGCGGCCGGACGTGACCCGGCCCGCGCCGATGTGGCGATCGACCTCGGCGAACCGCGACTGCAGTCCTATCAGAAGTCGCTGGACGGTATCGACGTCGTCGTCAACGCATCGGGTTTCGAGGATCCGCGTCTGGCCGAACGGGCGGCCGACCGAGGCTCGGCGTTCGTGGACGTCACCGCGTCCACCGAGTACGTGGCGCGCCTGGAGCAAGCGACTCTTCCCCGTCCGGTGATCGTCAGCGTCGGTCTGGCGCCCGGGTTGACCAACCTTCTGGCCGCTGCCGTGCACGCGCGAACGCCGGAACCCATCGACATCGCCGTGCTGCTCGGAGCGGGGGAGCGGCACGGCGCGGCCGCGACGGAGTGGTCGTATCGTCTGCTCGGCCGGAAATTCCGGGCAGACGACGAGTTGGTCCGTAACTACACCCGGCCCCGGATTTTCACGCTTCCCGGCCACCGACGGCGTCGACTGTTCCGCACCGACTTCTCCGACCAGCACGTCCTGACCCGTGACCTGGGCGTCCGTGTGCGCACCTACTTCGCGCTCGATTCCCGCGTCGCGACAACGGCGTTGAGCCTGGCGACCTGGATTCCCGGCGCCGCCGGAATGCCGCGCGGGTTCCATTTCCCGGGCACCGACGAATGGACGGTGCTGGCGCGTGCGCAATCCGGCCTCGCCCACTGGGCGCGCGGTCGCAACCAGTCGCGGGCCACGGCGGTGCTGGCCGTCCGGGCCGTCCGCGCCGCGGCCGGCCTGGCGCCGGGAATGCACCACCTGCACAACGTATTGCGCCTCGCCGACCTGCCCGCGGACTCGGGCATCGAAATCGGCACGTCGATCCGCTAGCGCCGCGGCATCCGCCCTGGCGGGCGGCCGCGTCGCCGGGGCGGTCCGGCGCCGTTGCCCGGAATGAACACCTGCCGGTGGCGGTGATGAGAATTGGACGCGCGGCTCACCGGAACGGACACTGTCGAGCCGGTTCACGACTGGCCGGCATCGCCCGCTTCCGAGGACGCGGGTCGCGGTGCGGCGAAATGGATGCGCAAGGGCAGGCGGAAGAGGCCGGTCGAGCCGCTGCGCATCCACTGGGTGACTGCCGCGACAGCCGAACCGATCGACAGCGCAATCGCCAGGAACGCCCACTGCGTGAGACTCGCCGAGGCGTAAGCGTATTGACCGGAGCCCGGCACCGCGAGTCTGCCGTTGTTGAACGCCCAATTCAGCAACGATCCGACGTGACCGCCCAAATCCGTTGTGCGCGAGACCATCGCCTTCAACTGGCCGGCCTTGCTGTTGACATAGAGAGCTGTGCTGAGCACCAGCAACATAGTGGCCAGCGTCGACAATGTCGCCAGACGGGCAAGCGCCTCGATGCGCAACCGCAGATTGATCACCACGGCCAAGACTGTGACGACGATCGCGGCGCTCGCGAGCAGTGCCCAGAATCCGGTGATGTGTACGGTGCGCGGCTTGGACTGCGACCAGACATTCAAAAACACTGTGGTGATCTGCATGCGGCCGAATGCATTTGCGCGGACACTGCCATCCGCGCCGGACGCGGTGATCCACGGCTGGAACAGCAGTACGAGCGTCACCAGGCTGCCGGCCGCGGCCCAGGCATAACCCCAATAACCGCGCAGCACAACTTGATACGTCCTCGGTCCGCGCGCCGCGGCGGCGTCGCTTTTCCGCTCTCGAGTCCGGTTATTTCGAGGTGTGTTCTCTTGCCAAGGTGTCGGCTGCACCATTGGCTCAGTCTAAGACCGGCGATCTGCTGAAATCGGCCGCTGTCGCCATTCCTGGGAATATATGTATCCGTCCTTTGTGCGCCCGTAACAAAAAGCCACGCGTTGATGTCGGCGCGACGGGGAGGTAAATCGTGTATGAATTCTTCGGATCGTCGACGATGCCAGGATTTCGGTACCGGCCGGTCCTGCCGAATCGCTGCGGCAGTGCGGGACGGGACTCGACACGAGGACCGCCATGCGACGCGCTGGGGCAATCGAATCGACATTTTTCGAGGTCGCTTCGGAGGGGGTGCGGGTCCGCATCGGTTCTGGTGAGATGGTGGACAGGGAGGGAAAGATCGCCATGTACTTCGCCCCTGATCCCCAGCACCGCTACTCCGACCTCGAAGGCATGCGCCAGGACGAGCAGCACTTCCGGACGCTGTCCATCGCGGGACGCCCCGCGTTCCTGATCGACGAGCACAACCCGCGCGGCTCCCGCGGACTGCCGTATCCGGGTTTCAGTGCCCTCCGGCGGGGCGATCCGGTTCCTGGCGCGCGACGCCCTGATCCGTCCGGCCTGTCCGTCGCATGAGGGTGCATCCTTCTCCAGCGGTGCCTGTCGGCTCAGCGGTACGCCCGCCACCGCGAGGGCGGCGAAGCACGCGCTGTGGGAGCGGCGGCCCGGATGCGTCCTTTCCTGTGCTCCTGCGTCTGTCCTGGTGCCCATTCCCACGAATCAAGGAGCCACCATGGCCGACCCCAAAGAGTTCCAGTCTCCGGCGACTCGTCGTACGGACGCCTCACCGCAGCCTGCGGTCTCCTCCTGTTGCAGCGCCGAACGGCAGATCACGTGCTGCGATGACAGCGACAAGGTGACGTGCTGCGCTCCGGCGGCCACGGCCGGCGGCGGGTGCGGCTGTCAGTAGCCTTCACCTGGTGCGGTGCGAGCCTCGAGCGGCTCGCACCGCATTTTTGTCGATCGTGGTGTTCCCGGGCTGACCGGCCGGGGCGTTCCCGAACCGGTGTGCCGGTTTACTGGCTGGAGTGTGATGCGGCATTACAGCCGCAGCCTGTGTCGCTGCCGGACGCGCCTGCGCAGGCTCCGTCGCGGGGTTGGTAGTCGTGCACGTGGCCGGTGCGGTCCTGGCTGATCCGGCAGCAAGCGTGCAGTTGGGCTTTGAGGGCGGCGCGGCCGCGTTGGACACGGGATTTCATCCCGGACACCGAGATACCGGCCTCGCTTGCGGCAGCGGCGTGCGTGCGGGCGTCGAAATCGACCATCTGCACCGCCGAAGCCTGATCGACGGGCAGCGCGGCCAGCATCGGCACCAGACACGAGGCCAATTCTTTCTCCGCCGCCGCACCGGTGTCGGGTGCGTCGTCGCCTGCGGAAGGGTTTTCGGGGACGGCGTCGACGGGTAGTTCGCGGCGATGGGGTGCCGAGCGGTAGTAGTCGGTGATCGCATTGCGGGTGATGGCGTACATCCAGCCCAGCAGCCGGTCCTGATCGCGCAGATTGTCCAGGCCCGTGGTCATCCGCAGGAACACGATCGACAGGATGTCGTCGGCGTCTTCCGGGCGGGAGACCCGGCGGGCGATGAAGACCCGCAGGTCGTCGGAGAAGCGGCGCCAGAGCAGGTCCAGATCAGCGCGTGGTGTGGTCGCGGTGGTGGCCGGTGTCTCGCTCATGATCGGGGTTCCTCTCCCTCTCCAGCATCCTCGCTCACCGCTGTGGTGGCGAGTCTTGGTTCGCGGTCCCCGGTACCGACGGCGGTGGCCGCGATCGGACGCATCCGTGCGTCCCGATCCGGTGTGTCACGTCTGTATGGGTGTCGAAGTCGATGTCGGGTTCTCCGATTCGACAGACCCGATCAGCGCGGCGAGGAGGTGAGAGCGATGCTGACGACACATCTGCTGTCGGATCTGACCAGCGAAGAGGTCGATCTGATCGTGGCCGAGGAACTGCATGTGCTCGACGCCACCTCATGAGCGCCGTCGACGCCCGCACCGGGCGTATCCGCTGAAACAGCACACCCATGCGCCCCTACCCTCTCAACGGTAGGGGCCATAGGCGTGCCAGGTTCCAGGCAGACGGACAGCGCACACGCAAAACCGCCTCGTCCTATCCCTGCCGGAGGGAGGAGACGAGGCGGATGCGTCGTACGTCGTTCAGCGGGCACGGGCCGACCGGGCCCACCGGGTGATAGCGGGGGCAACGGTGACCGCTGCCCATAGTGCGATCGCCGCGGCCAAGGCGGTGACGGTGTCCGCGGTGGTGGCGGTACCGAGCACATGTCCGCGCAGAGCGTCGGTGGCGTGCGCGACCGGATTGACCGTGGCGATGGCCTGCATCCAGCCGGGCATGGTCTGGATAGGTGCGAACGCGCTCGAGACGAACATCAGGGGCATCATCACCATCATCCCGGCGAACTGGACCACGTCCGGGCGGCGCAGCCGGTCCCCGATCAGCCCGAACAGTGCGCTCATCGCCCCTGCCAGCACCACCAGGACCACGACCGCGGCGACGGCATCGACGGCGCTGCCGTGGAAGCCGAAACCGAGCAGCACGGCGGCGATCCCGAGCAGCGCGGCTCTCGCGAGGGTGAAGACGGCCTCGTTGACGGTGCGTGCGATCCCGGGCAATGTCGCTCGCATGGGCAGGGCCGCGAAGCGGTCGTGCAGGCCGTTGGTGTGATCGATCGCGGCGGAGACTCCGGCGTTGGTGCCGGCCATCACCGTGGAGACCGCGAGCATGGCCGGGGTGAGGAAGTCGATGTAGCTGACCCCGGCCGGGAAGCCGGGCCCGGCGGCGACGCTGCGGAACACCTGGCTGAACAGCACGAGCATCGCCATCGGCATGGTCAGCGAGAACATCAGCAGTTGCGGGACACGGGCGCTGGTGCGCAGGTTCCGGACAGTCAGGGCGGCGAGCTGGTCGGTGATCGAGGAACGCCCCATCACGGTTGTGGTGTTCATCGGTGGGCTCCGGTGGTGTGGGTGAGATGGGAGAAGACGTCATCGAGCGTTGGGGAGGTCACATCCAGGTCGCTGACGTCGATGCCGTCGCGGTGCAGGTCGGCGACCAGCGCGGTCGCCGTGGGCGCGTCGTCGACGGTGACCGACACTCGCACCCGGGTGCCGTCGGCCCGGTCGGTGTCCGGGGTGAACGGCAGATCCGCGATCTGGTGGGTCGGAACGGTGGCGCGCAGGACCTTGCCGCCGACGATCCGTTTCAATTCCGCGGGAGTGCCGCGAGCGGCGACCCGGCCACGGCTGAGCACCACGATGTGGTCGGCGAGCCGGTCGGCTTCCTCGAGATACTGGGTCGTGAGCACGACGGTGGTGCCCGCGGCGGTGAGTTCGTCGACGACATCCCACAATCCGGCGCGGGCCAAGGGGTCCAGACCGGTGGTCGGTTCGTCGAGGAACAGCACCGACGGGTCACCGACAAGGCTGGCGGCCAGGTCGACGCGGCGGCGAGAGCCGCCGGAGAGTTCTCCGACCCGGCGGGTCGCGTACTCGTGCAGGCCGAGCCGGTCGATCAGCGCGTCGGCTCGTGTGCGGGCGGCGCGGCGCAGACCGGCCAGTCGGCCGATCAGCTCCAGGTTCTCCCGGGCGGTGAGGAATTCGTCGAGTCCGGCGTATTGACCGGTCACCCCGATCCGGCGGCGGACTTCGGTGGCGTCGGCGACCACATCGAGGCCCGCGACCTGCGCGCGGCCGACCGTAGGCCGCACCAGAGTGGTGAGCGCGCGGATCAGGGTGGTCTTGCCCGCACCGTTGTGGCCGAGCACGCCCAGCGTCGTCCCCGCGGCGACTTCCAGATCGACACCGTCGAGCGCCCAGGCTCTGCCATAGGCGACGTGCAGATCCTCGACCACAACGGCCGGGGCGCTCATCGCACACCCCTGACCCGGTCGGGCAGCTGGTTGTACACGTGAATCGTCATCGCGGGATTCCTCTCGGAAGAAGATGTGCTCACACCCGGGCGGATGAGAGTCCGCTTCCTCAGACGAAGCGGTCGCGAATCGGACGCACCGGTCCAGTTCACCCGCTGTTCGCTTGTCCTGGCGTATTGATATCGATCAATATAGGCGTATGTCGAAATCGCAGCTTCCGATCGTGCCGGTGCAGTCGTGCACCGCCGCGCCGATCGTGCGTGAACCGTTGACCGCGCAGGCCGCCGCGGAGTTGGCGGGGGTGTTCAAAGCGCTGTCGGATCCGATGCGGCTGCGGCTGCTGAGTGCGATCGCCGCGCGCGCCGGGCAGGAAGCGTGTGTGTGCGATCTGTCCGAGGGCATCGATCTGACTCAGCCGACGATCTCGCATCATTTGAAGGTGCTGCGCGAGGCCGGGTTGCTGGCCAGCGAGCGCCGTGCCTCCTGGGTGTACTACCGAGTGATTCCCGAAGCGCTGCAACGGTTGTCGGATGTGCTGCTGGTCGAAAGCGGCGCTGCTGCGGGGGTTGACGCGTGAGCGCGGATGCCGCCATGGAGAGCGGGGTTGTGGGGAAGCTGTCGACCCTGGACCGGTTGCTGCCGGTGTGGATCGGTGTCGCGATGGCCGCCGGCCTATTGCTCGGACGCGTGATCCCCGGCCTCGGGGACGGGTTGAGCGCGGTGGAGATCGATGGCATTTCGCTGCCGATCGCGATCGGGTTGCTGATCATGATGTACCCGGTGCTGGCGAAGGTTCGCTACGACCGGCTCGGCACCGTCACCGGCGACCGGAAGTTGCTGATCGGGTCGCTGGTGCTGAACTGGCTGCTGGGCCCGGCGCTGATGTTCGCGCTGGCATGGCTGCTGTTGGCGGATCTGCCGGAATACCGGACGGGATTGATCATCGTCGGGTTGGCGCGCTGCATCGCGATGGTCGTCATCTGGAACGACCTGGCCTGCGGAGACCGTGAAGCCGCCGCCGTGCTGGTCGCGTTGAACTCGGTGTTCCAGGTGGTCATGTTCGCGGTACTGGGCTGGTTCTACCTGTCGGTGCTGCCCGGCCTGCTCGGTCTGGAGCAGACCACCATCGACGCCTCGCCGGTGCAGATCGCGAAATCGGTGCTGATCTTCCTCGGTATCCCGCTGCTGGCGGGCTACCTGACGCGCCGTTTCGGCGAACGCGCCAAGGGCCGCGACTGGTACGAAACCACGCTGCTCCCGCAGATCGGGCCGTGGGCGCTGTACGGGCTGCTGTGCACCATCGTGATCCTGTTCGCCCTGCAAGGCGAGCAGATCACCGCCCGGCCGCTGGACGTCGTGCGGATCGCGATCCCGCTGCTGGTCTACTTCGCGATCATGTGGGGCGGCGGCTACCTGCTCGGCGCCGTCCTGGGCCTCGGCTACGCGCGCACCACCACGCTGGCCTTCACCGCCGCGGGCAACAACTTCGAACTCGCCATCGCCGTCGCCATCGCCACCTACGGCGCCGCTTCCGGTCAAGCACTGGCCGGAGTCGTGGGACCGCTCATCGAAGTGCCCGTTCTCGTGGGGCTGGTGTACGTCTCGCTCGCGCTGCGCGGCAAGTTCCCCACCACCGGCCCTGCCACGCCGATACCGGCGGACCGGGCAGGGGAGACCGACCCCGGCGCGAGCCGCCCGCAGACCTCGACACCCGAACCAGCTGAAAGGGCATAGCGCTCATGGCATCCAAGCCCAGCGTCCTCTTCGTCTGCGTCCACAACGCCGGACGCTCGCAAATGGCCGCCGGATTCCTCACCCACCTCGCCGGAGACGCCATAGAAGTCCGCTCCGCCGGCAGCGCACCCGCCGACACCGTCAATCCCGCCGCGGTCGAAGCCATGGCCGAGGTCGGCATCGACATCTCCGGCCAGAACCCGAAAATCCTCACCCCCGACACGGTCGAAACCTCCACCGTGGTCATCACCATGGGCTGTGGCGACGCCTGCCCCTACTTTCCCGGCGTGGACTACCGCGACTGGAAACTCGACGACCCCGCGGGCCGGGGCATCCACGCCGTCCGCCCCATCCGCGACGAGATCCGCACACTCGTCGAAGACCTCATCAGCGAACTGGCGCCTGACGCGCGGTAGGCAGCTCGCGTGTGCCGCCCGGACGAGCGCACGCGAATATGGCCGAAAATCTCGATATCGCGTCCGTATCTCTCGTCCGGCCTGCTGGTTTACCGCCATACGCTCGAGTACATGGACAGCCACTACGACGTGCTCGTCATCGGATCCGGCTTCGGCGGCAGCGTGGCCGCACTGCGGTTGACCGAGAAGGGATACCGGGTCGGCGTGCTCGAGGCGGGCCGTCGGTTCGCCGACGACGAGTACGCGAAGAACTCCTGGCATCTGCGCGAGTACCTGTGGGCGCCGAAACTCGGCTGCTACGGCATTCAGCGGCTGACTCTGCTCAACGACACCTTCATCATGAGCGGGACGGGGGTCGGCGGTGGGTCGCTGGTCTACGCCAACACCCTCTACGAGCCGCCGGAGAAGTTCTACCGCGACAAGCAGTGGGCGCACATCACCGACTGGCGCGCGGAGCTGGCGCCGTTCTACGACCAGGCGAAACGAATGCTCGGCGTCACCGAGAACCCGGCCACCACCCCGGCGGACCGGATCCTGCGCGAGGTCGCGGAGGACATGGGCATCGCCCACACCTATCGCCGCACCCCGGTGGGCGTGTTGTTCGCGGACGGCGATTCCCGGCCGGGCCAAGAGGTCGCCGACCCGTACTTCGGCGGAGTGGGCCCGTCGCGCTCGACCTGCACGCACTGCGGTGAGTGCATGACCGGCTGCCGGCACGGCGCGAAGAACACACTGGTGAAGAACTACCTGTATCTGGCCGAAAAAGCCGGCGCCACCGTCCATGCCCTGACGACGGTCACCGACGTGCGGCCGCGGCCGGAGGGCGGCTACGAAGTGCGGACGGTGCGCACCGGGCGGTGGGTGCGCAAGGCGAAGCAGACGTTCACCGCGGACCAGGTGATCTTCGCGGCCGCGGCGCTCGGCACCCAGAAGCTGCTGCACCGGCTGCGCGAAACAGGCAGTCTGCCGCATGTGTCGCCGCGTCTCGGGCATCTGTCGCGCACCAACTCCGAGGCGGTGCTGGCCGCGCGATCGCTGCGCAAGGACGTCGACTTCACCAAGGGCGTCGCGATCACCTCGTCCATCCACCCCAACGACTACACCCACGTCGAGCCGGTGCGCTACGGCAAGGGCAGCAACGCGATGGGTCTGCTGACGACCGTGCTGGTGGACGGTCAGGAAGGCAAGGCCCGCTGGTTGCTCGGGGTGAAGGAGCTGATCAAGCAGCGCCGCAATCTGCATCGGCTGCACAATCCGCGGCACTGGTCCGAGCGCATGGTCGGCGTGCTCGTCATGCAGAACGTGGACAACTCGATCGTGACCTACACCAAGCGCGGCTTGTTCGGCAAGCGCATGACGACCAAGCCCGGTGCCGGTGCCGCGCCGCCGACCTGGATTCCGGAAGGCCACGAGGTGACCAGGCGGATCGCCGAGAAGATCGACGGCCTTCCGCAGGGCGCCTGGACCGAGCTGGTGAACACGCCGATCACCGGCCACTTCATCGGCGGTTGCGCGATCGGCGACTCGCCCGAGACCGGCGTCGTCGACCCGTACCACCGGGTCTACGGGCACCCCGGTCTGCACATCACCGACGGCTCGACCATCTCGGCGAACCTGGGCGTGAATCCCTCGCTGACCATCACCGCCCAAGCCGAACGCGCGATGGCGCTGTGGCCGAACAAGGGCGAGGACGACCAGCGCCCGCCCTTGGGTGCCGCTTACCGCAGACTGTCGTCGGTCGAACCGAAGAACCCGGTGGTGCCGGTCGCCGCGCCCGGCGCACTGCGCCTGCCGATCACCCCGGTCTGAGCGGGCGGAAAACCGGTCGCTCACCGCTGTCCGGGGTGACAGGATCGGCGCTGTGCCCGCCCATGTCACCCTGGAACCGCTCGACGAGCTGTTGCTCACCGAACTCCTGCACGCGGCCGTCGCCGATGCGGACCCTGGCGAGGTGATGCCGGTCGACGGCCCCGGCGGGAGCTGGAATGCCGACCGTGCCGCGGGTTTCCGAGCGTTTCACCGAAGCCGGGCGCTGGCGACTCCGCCGGTCGAATCGACCTACGGCATCCGAGTGGACGGCGAGGTGGTCGGAGCGGCACGACTGTGCCCGCTCCCCACCGCGCCGGGCGCCGCCGAGGCCGGAGTGTGGATCGGCCGCTCGCGCCGCGGATCGGGCATTGGAACCGCGGTGCTCGGCGAACTGATCGAGCGGGCAACCGCCGAGGGTTACGCCGAACTCTTCGTGAGCACGACAGCGGACAACACGGCCGTGCGACGCATGCTGACCGCTCGCGGCATCGACTACACGATGAAAGGCGATACGGTCACCGCCTGGGTGCGCTGCGTTTAGATGCCGCGCAACACCTTTCGTCACCCGATAGCCGGACTGCCCGCGAGTCACGTGCCCTACGTCCACCTCGCATCCCAAAGCGCCTAGCCACCTCAACCACCGGTCCCCGACCGAGCATGTGCCGTTCGCGCCCACAACGGCACCCGGCCCTCCAGCACCGCGGGCTCCAAACCAACCACCCCTCTGACGCCTTTGCGGCCACCGCATAAACGGCGACCACAAGCCCGGCGTTAACCCGAGAGACTCGCCCCTGCTAACCCCGTCCCCTCTGTGTCGAACTCACCTACCAACGCGCTCAGCGCACCTCAACCCAGGTTTCGAGCGAAGCGAGACCGAGCATCCGCCGTTCGCGGCCACAACAGGCCCGCGAGCCCCAGCGCCGCGGGCTCTGACGACGAACCCCTGACCCAGGTCACGCCTGAGCGGCTACACATGGACGGCGACCACAGGCCCCGCCTCGACCGAGAGACTTACCTGCGCATCCCGTGCCCTGTGTGTCGAGCTCGCCTACCACCGCGCCCAGCGCACCGCAACCCCAGGTTTCGAGCGAAGCGAGACAGTGCATGCGCCGTTCGCGGCCCGGCTCGCGTCCGAGCGGCCGCCGCGTCCGCGACGAAGTCGCAAGCGGCGGTCGCTCGGACGCGAGCCATAGAGGGGCCGCGAACACCCAGCGCCGCAGGCGCTGGAAAACAAACACAGCGAGCCACAAGGGGGCCGCGAACACGCCGCGACGAAGTCGCGGCAAAATAACACAGTGCGCATCTTCCTGGCCGGTGCGACCGGCGTGATCGGTGTCCGCTTGCTTCCGCTGCTGGTCGAGGCGGGGCACGAGGTCGCGGGGATGACCCGGTCGGCGGCGAAGGCCGATCAGGTGCGGGCGGCGGGCGCGCAGCCGGTGGTGTGTGACGTCTACGACGCGGATGCCTTGATCGCCGCTGTGGTCGGGTTCGGTTCGGAAATGGTGCTGCATCAGCTGACCGACTTGCCGGACGACGCGGCGCTGCTGCCGGAGCGCGCCGAGGCGAACGCGCGCATCCGCACCGAGGGCACCCGTAACTTGATCGCGGCCGCGCGGGCGGCCGACGCGCGGCGTTTCCTGGCGCAGAGCATCGCGTGGGAGCCGCCCGCGGGCCGGGGTGCGGTGATCGAGGAGCACGAAACGGCTGTGCTCGACTTCGACGGCGTGGTGGTGAAGTATGGCCAGTTCTACGGGCCGGGCACCTATTACGAGACCGAACTGCCCGCTCACCCGCGTGTGCACGTCGACGATGCCGCGCAGCGGACGATCCCGCTGCTCGACGCGTCGAGCGGTGTGGTGATCGTCGCCGACGCGTCCTAGCGCCGGTCAGGAGGCGCAGGGGCCGGTGTCGACCGCCCGGTCGGAGCGCCATGCGTGGTCGAGACGATCGAGCACCTCCGGCAGGCTGGTGGCGAACCCGACGTTGCTGTCGTTCTCGTCGACGCCGAACACGATGCCGAGCACGCGGCCTTCGCGGTCGACCAGCGGTCCGCCGGAGTTGCCGTGCTGGATCGAACCGTCCAGCGTGTAGATCTCGCGTTCGCCGAGGCCGGTGCGGTAGATGTCGCGCACCTGGCGCGCGGCTCGGCTGCGCACCCGGGTGGCGGACGCGGTGTAGGACCCGCCCCTCGGGTAGCCGAGCGCGATGGCGTCGGCGCCGGGACCGGCGGCGCGGGGCGCGACGGTGAGGGCGGGCGCGGTGAGACCCGGGACGGCGAGGACCGCGATGTCCATGATCGGATCGAACTGTACGACGGTCGCGGTGAGCTGCCCGGTCGCGGCGTCGACGGAGACCTTGCTGGATCCGGCGACGACGTGGGCGTTGGTCAGCACCCGTTCCGGGGCGATGACGAATCCGGAGCCGGATTGGCGCACGCCGCAGGTCGGTGCGAGGTCTTGGACGCGAAGCACGCTCGGCCGCAGCTCGGCGGGCATCGGGCCTGCCACGATGCCGGGATCGGGCGGTGCGAGCGGGCGCGCGAGCCCGGCGTCAACGATGGGCGCGGTGAGCACATCGGACAGGCCGGACAGCCAGAACGGCGCGATCTCGTCGACGGTCCGCACGGTCGCCGAATCGCGCACCGAGGCCGCGGATTCCAGCGGCGCGGTGAACAGCCACACCACCAGGGGGACCGCGACCGTATACAGAAGGCATCCGCCGAGCGCGTCCACGCGGCGCGTGACGGGGTCGGAGACCGCCGCCCGCGCGGCGCGACCGGCCCGGTGTCCGGCGATCGCGCCGAACGCGACCAGTCCGATGATCACCGTCAGCGCGAGCAGCAGCCGCACGGCGCCCGGAGCGAGCTGACCGAGCGTGGTCGCCGAGAGCGCCGCGCCGAGAATCGCGCCCGCCAGTGCGCCCGCGAAACCAGGTAGTCCCACGATGGCGCCGTGGCGCCAGCCGAGCACCGCGGCGGCCACGAGGGTGCCGAGCACGACGAGATCCAGCCAGTTCGGCAAGGTCAACGCCATACTCCCGTCGCTGCTGATGAGGAACGGCGACGGACTCGTCGTCGGCCGCCCCCGTCGCCGCCCGGCTATATCCGGCTAGCGCGTCGGCAACGGTCGAGCCGCTAATCTAATCAGCTATTCGAGCTGCGGCAACCATGTCGCTCTACACCGTGGGCTGGGTGGCCAGCGCTCGCCGGGCATACGCGCGGACGTCGGCATCGGTGTCGTCGATGGCGGCGCGCAGCGCGTCGTGCGCGGTGGGCAGGTCCGGCCACGCCGACAGCGACAGCACGGCCGCTTTGCGGACGTCGAGATGCGGATCGTCCAGCGCCGCAGCGAGGATCGGCACCGCGAGATCGGGATCGGCGCCGGCCAGCCCGCGCGCCGCGCCCACCCGGATCTGCCAGGCCGAGTGTCGCAGCGCGGCCGCCAGCGTCGCGACATCTTCGGATCGCGCGCCCAGCTGGGCGAAGGCGGTCAGCGCCGCGGCGCGGACCAGCGGGTCCTGGTCGTCGGCGAGGTGACGGAGAACTTCGACGCCGCCGTCGCCGATGGCGGCCAAACCTTGGGCGACGGCGATCCGCACTTCCCGGTTGGGGTCGGCGGCCAGGGCGGCGACGCCGTCGCGGTCGTCGAGCGAGACCAGCGCGCGGACCGCCTCGATCCGGACGCGATGGTCCCCGTCCGCCAGCGCGGCGCGATACTGCGTGGCTTCGCCCGCCCGCAGGGCGCGCAACAGATCGATCACGGTGGCCCGCACGATCGGGTCGGCCGAATCGAGCCGGTCGGAGAGCCCGGGCGCGGCGGGCAGGACCTCGACGAGTTCGCGCAGGCTCGCCGCGGCCGCGCGTCGGACCGAGGCCGCCTCGTCGTCCAAGGCGTCGCCGAGGGCGGTCGCGAAACCTTCGGGGGTGTGCTCGGTCAGCACCGAGATCGCCGCGGCTCGCACGCCCGGGTCCGGATCGGTCAGGTAGGCCGACAGTTGCGCCACGGTGGGCTCGTCGAGCGCGAGCAGCGCGACGATCCTGGGTGACGGGGGAGTCGTCGGCCGCGCCGCACCGGCTCCGGCCCGGTCGCGCTCACCGGCGGCGCCGAGGTGCGGTGCACGGCCCGCGCTGTGGTGCGGCTGGTGCACCGGCACCGGCACCGCCTCGGCGTCGGCCGAGGGCAGGTCGTCGAGCCCGGGCACCGGAACCAGGTACGGCGCCACCGGCCGCTTCAGGAAGCCCATGGTTCCGTCGGGGTTCTTGCGCAGGTTGAGGTGGTACCGCCATTCGACATCGTCGCGTTCGGGTAGGTCGGCGCGCTCGTGGTAGAGGCCCCAACGGGATTCGGTCCTGGTCAGCGAGCTGCGAGCGGCCATCTCGGCGCAGTCGCGGATGAACGACACCTCCACCGCGCGCATCAGCTCGTGCGGGGTGCGCGCGCCGATGCCCTCGACCTCCCCGCGCATCCGGTCGAAGGTCTCCACCGCGATGGCCAGCTTCGTGGCCGTCTTGGGCGGTGCCACATAGTCGTTGACGAAACGGCGCAGCTTGTATTCCACCTGCGGCTGCGGCGGTCCGTCCGGATGGCGCAGCGGGCGGTAGATCAGTTCGTGCGCGTCGGCCAGTTGGTCCTCCGGCAGCTCGGCGGGGGCGGTGACCTGCGCCAGGGTGGACGCGGCGTGCGCGCCGGCGAGATCGCCGAAGACGAACGCGCCGATCATGTAGTTGTGCGGCACGCACGCCAGATCGCCCGCCGCGTACAGGCCGGGCACGGTGGTGCGCGCGTGTTCGTCGACCCACACGCCGGAGGCGGAGTGTCCACTGCACAAGCCGATTTCGGAGATGTGCATTTCGATGTCGTGGGTGCGGTAGTCGTGGCCGCGGTTGGCGTGGAAGGTGCCTCGGGTGGGGCGTTCGGTGGTGTGCAGGATGCCTTCGAGGGTGTTCAGCGTCTCGTCGGGCAGGTGCGACACCTTGAGGTAGATGGGGCCGCGCGCGGATTCGATCTCCCGCTTGACCTCGGCCATCATCTGGCCCGACCAGTAGTCGGAGTCCACGAAGCGTTCGCCGTCGGCGTTGACCTGGTAGCCGCCGAACGGATTGGCGACGTACGCGCAGGCCGGGCCGTTGTAGTCCTTGATCAGCGGGTTGATCTGGAAGCATTCGATGCCGCTGAGTTCGGCGCCCGCGTGGTAGGCCATCGAGTAACCGTCGCCCGCGTTGGTCGGGTTCTCGTAGGTGCCGTACAGGTATCCGCTCGCGGGCAGTCCGAGCCTGCCGCACGGTCCGGTGGCCAGGATGACCGCCTTGGCGCCGACGGCGACGAATTCGCCGGTGCGCGTGTGCAGCGCGGCGGCGCCGACGGCGCGTCCGTCGGCGGTGAGCACACGCACCGGCATGAGGCGGTTCTCGATGCGGATCCGCTCGCGCATCTTGCGCTGGCGCAGCACGCGGTACAGCGCCTTCTTGACGTCCTTGCCCTCGGGCATCGGCAGCACGTACGAACCGGAGCGGTGCACCCGGCGCACCGCGTACTCGCCGTACTCGTCCTTCTCGAACTTCACGCCGTAGCGCTCCAGCCGCTGCACCATGGCGAAGCCGCGCGTCGCGGTCTGGTACACGGTGCGCTGGTCGACGATGCCGTCGTTGGCCCTGGTGATCTCGGCGACGTAGTCCTCCGGTTCGGCTTTGCCCGGGATCACGGCGTTGTTCACGCCGTCCATGCCCATGGCCAGCGCACCGGAGTGCCGCACGTGCGCCTTCTCCAGCAGCAGCACGTTCGCGCCCTGCTCGGCGGCGGTGAGCGCGGCCATCGTGCCCGCGGTGCCGCCGCCGATGACGAGCACGTCGCAGTCCAGCCGGATGTGTTCCGGCAGCGGCGGAATGTTCACAGTCTCTCCAGGATCTCGGCCTTCGTCGCGGACCGGTCGATCGCGTCCCGCGGGCTGGGCACCGGCACCAGCGCCCGCAGCGCGCCGCCGCCCAGCACGGCGATGCGGTCGCCGAGCAGCAGGGCCTCGTCGAGATCGTGGGTGACGAAGACGATGGTGGTGGGGTGGGCGCGCCAGGTCTGGATCAGCAGGCGCTGCATGGTTTCCCTGGTCTGGGTGTCGAGTGCGCCGAACGGCTCGTCCATCAGCACGGCGCGCGGCGCGGCGGCCAGGCTGCGCGCGAGCTGCACGCGCTGGCGCATTCCGCCGGACAGGTCGCGCGGCAGGTAGTCGGCGTAGCCGGTGAGCCCGACTTCGTCCACCCAGTGCAAGGCGGTGGCTCGCCGCTGGGCCCGGGGTGTGCCGCGCAGGCACAGGGCGAGTTCGATGTTCTGCCGCACGGTGCGCCAGGGCAGCAGCGCGTCGTCCTGGAACACCAGGGCGCGGTCGGCCGCCGGCCCGGAGACGGGAGCGCTGTCGGCCAGAATGGCTCCGCCTTCCGGTGCACGCAGCCCGGCGATCGCGCGCAGCAACGTCGACTTGCCGCACCCGGATTTGCCGACCACGACGAGGATCTCGCCCGGCGCGATCGACAAGTCGAGTCCGTCGAGCACCGGCTCGCGGCCGTAGGCGATCCGGACACCGGTGAGATTCAGGCGCATTCCGGCCGATGCCGGTGCGTCGATCACTGTCGTCATGCTTCGACCTCTCTGGGCAGCCAGCGGGTGATGCGGCGGCCGGCCAGCTCGACCAGCCCCGATGTCGCGAAACCGAGGACGCCGATGGTGATCATGCCGACGAACACGGCCGGATAGTCCACGATCGTGTACGCCTGCCAGGTGCGGTAGCCGACGCCGAGGCGCCCGGAGATCATCTCCGCCGAGATCAGGCAGATCCACGCCACGCCGACGCCGACCGACAATCCGCTGAAGACGCCGGGCAGGATGCCGGGAAACACCACGCGCGCGAGCACGTCCAGCCGCGACGCGCCGAGCGTGCGCACCGCGTCCTCCCAGATGGTGGGCAGCGCCCGCACCGCGTGCCTGGTGCTGACCAGCACCGGGAACAGCGAGGCGGTGAACGTGATGAACACGATGCCGGATTCGTCGCTGGGGAACAGCAGGATCGCGACGGGGACAAGAGCGATGGCCGGGATCGGCCGGATCAGTTCGGCCAGCGGGCCGAAGGTGTCGGCGAGCAGCCGCGATCGGCCCAGGCCGATACCCGCGAGCACGCCGACCACGGCGGCCAGGCCGAAGCCGGTGACGATCCGCAGCAGCGACTGCGCGATGTCCAGGTAGTACTGGTCGGCGCGCAGCTGTGTGCCGAATTCGGCGACGATCTCCGTGACGGTGGGCAGCGTGTCGAAACGAAGGCCCGCCCGGATGTCGTTGACCGTCACCAATTGCCACAGACCGACCGCGACGGCGACCGAGGCGACCCGCAGCAGGCGTGAACGCCAGGCCGACCGTGCCGCCGGGGCGGCTTCCGGTCCAGCGGCGGCGGGTTCCGCCACGGGTCGCACTGCCCGTGCGGCGAGTTCGCTGGTCATCCGCGTACTTCCGTGACGGCCTGGTCGTAGCCGACCGCGGTGGCGGACGGATGCGCCTGCCGGTAGCGCTGCGCGGCGGCCGGCGTGGTGAAGGGCAGATACGCGGCGCCGTCCCGCAGCCAGATCGACTTGTCGGCGAACCACCGCGTGCCCAGTTCGGTATCCGGTACGTAAGCGGCGCGGATCGTCTTGCCCTGCGCTTTCGCGGCCTGGATCGCGCGCAGCAGGCAGGTCGGGTTCGCCGCCGGTTGCGGTGTCGGCGCGCCGTCCAGCCACAGTTCGCCGGCCAGCTCGGGATTCTCCGCCGCGGTGCCGCAGACCTGGTCGGCGCCGGTGACGCGCGTCGGGTTGGCGGTGTTCGCCAGGTCGCGGTCGTAGTCGCGGCCGGTCTCGGCGAACACCTTGCGCAGCGGCGCGTCGTCGACGAACCGGTCGATGTCCAGCTCCGCGAAGTCGCCGATCGACTTCAGGTACGCCACATCGCCTTTGAGCGCCGCGATCAGGCTCGGTTTGAGCGTGGTGTCGAAACTGGTTCCGCCGGGACCGTTGTAGAGGTACACCACCTCCTGGGGCAGTCCGGACCCGTCGGCGACGATCTTCGCGGCCTCGAAGGGCTTCTCCCGCAGGAACTGGGTGGCGTCCAGTTGCGCGGCCAGGAACGCCTGCAGCACCTCCGGGTGCTCGGCGGCGTACGCGCGCCGGGCCACCACGCCGTGGAAGGTCGGCACTCCGAGTTCGGCGCCGTCGTAGAGCAGCTTGGCCTTGTTCTGGAAGACGACCAGACCGGGCCAAGCGACGAACTGCGACAGCGCGCCCACCTGACGGGATTCCAGGGCGGTCGCGCCGACCTGCGGCTGCTGGTTGAGCACCTCCACGCCCTTGGCCGGATCGATCCCGGCCCGCGACAGCGCCTGCACCAGCGTGCCGTGCCCGGCCGAACCCACGCTGGCCGAGATCTTCTGCCCGGCCAGGTCGCCGATGCCGGTGGCGGCCGAATCGTTCGGCACGACGACCATGTTCAGCGCGCCTTTGGGGTTGTACCCGGTGACCGACACCAGTTCGGTGCGTGCGCGCTCGTTGACCTGGGTGCGGGAGCCGTTGATCAGCAACGGGTAGTCGCCCATCGATCCGATGTCGATCTTCTCGGCCACCATCTGCGCGGTGATCGGCGCGCCGGTGTCGTAGTCCTGCCACTCGACCTGGTAGTTCGCCCCGCCGTTTTCGGTGATCTTCCGCAGGCGCTGTTCGAGGTAGCCCTGTGCGCGCAGCAAGGTGCCCGCGGTGACGGTGTTGATGGTCTTTGACTGGTAGCCGACGACCACCTTGACGGTGCCCGCCGGGGTGTCGTCGGTCTGCTCCAGCGAGCACCCGGTCAGCGCGAGGGCGGCGGCGAGCAGGGCAGGGGCGAGTTTCACTTTCATCGGTCTTCCAGATCAGCGGAGCAGGTAGGGCATATTGACGGTGACGGCGCCGGTGGGGCAGCGAGCCGCGCACGGACCGCAGTACCAGCACTCGTCCACGTGCATGAAGGCCTTGCCGTTGTCGGGGTTGATGGCCAGGGAGTCGAGGGGGCAGATCTCGACGCACAGCGTGCATCCCTGGATGCACAGCGACTCGTCGATGGTGACGGGGATGTCGGCGCGCTGGTTCACGAGTGCCATCTAGAGGACCTTCCATTCGGGGTTGCCGCGGGTCAGGCTGCCGCGCATGGTGATGCGGTCGCCGCGCATGCGGATGTACTCCAGGTCGACCGGACGGCCGTCGTCGAGCCGGGTCAGTCGTTCCAGCATCAGCAGCGGCGCGCCGCCGGGGACGTCGAGGGTGGTGGCGGTGTGCGGGTCGGCGGGCACCGCCTCCAAGGCGAGGTCGGCCGAGCCGAGCGTCCGACCGCTGATGCGTTCCAGCAGCACGAAGACGTCGGTGTGCTCGAGGTCGTGGCCGAGCACCTCGGTGCCGATATCGGGCACGAGGTAGGTGAGGTCGAGGCTCAGCGGCAGATCCGCGAGATAACGCAGCCGCTCGAGGTAGACCACGCGCTCGCCCGGCGCGAGACCGAGCCTGCGGGCGACGGCGGGCGGCGCGGCGACGTGCATCGCCGCGCGCACCTCGTTACGCACGGTGCCGTGGCCCTTGACGGCTTCCTGCAATCCCAGCAGCGCGTCGAGGCCGTGGTCGTACTTGCGGGTGGCGACCCGGGTGCCCACCTTGGGCGCCCGATCGATCAACCCCTCGTCCTTCAACAGCGCCAAGGCATCGCGCACGGTGTTGCGCGAGGCGCCGTACTCGGCGGCGAGTTCCTGTTCGCTCGGCAGCGCGCCCTCGAAGGCGCCGGCGTGCAGTTGGTGGCGCAAGATGTCGGCCACCCGTCGCGCTTGATCGGCGCGCAACTGCCGCACCGGCGTGGGTTCCGCTGCCACTCTCTCCGCCTTACTGTCGCTGACCTGCACGAATAGCGACGATAACGGCGTTGCGGAGGGGTGGACGCCCGGCTTTCGACCCGGCGGATTCAGAGGATGTTATTGCGCCGGGCGCTCCCTGGCCCGACCTGGCGATATGCGGCGACGCCCGGGTATTACGCCACCTTCGCGACGCGCGGCGGATTCCGATCAGGTCGATTCGAATTACGCCGTCGGCGCGAGTTGGGCCCGAAATCTACGGAGGCGAAGCGTAGATACTCCGCTCATCGTCCGCTACGGCGCGATCGCCTCGGGAATACCCAGCAGCGCCGCCTGGACCTCGTGTAGCCGGTCGACGTCGCCGCGAATGCCCGCGACGCTGTCGTTGTACAGGAATGCCTCGCCGAGCCGGACCAGCGCGTAGGCCAGCAGTGCCGGTTCCAGCGGCGGGGTGTAACCGTCCTCCTCCGTGGCGCGGATGATCAGCTCGCGGACGGTGCCGACGACCAGGGGTTGCACCGGGCCGTCGCCCGCGGTGAGGATTCGCAGCCCGGACAGCGGCTCGTTCTCGAAATAGCGCCGGAACGGTTCGTTGTCGGTCATCCAGCGATTCACGCGGTACAGCACGTCCAGGATGCGCCGCGCGCCGGTGGAGCGGCGGCGGGCGTCCGCGCGGGTGAGCAGCGCCTCGAACTCCCCGGCCAGGACCGCACCGAGCACACCGTCGCGAGAGCCGAACCAGCGGTAGACCGAAGCCCGGCTGAGTCCGAGCTGTCCGGCGATCGCCTGGATGTCCACGCGCTCACCGGACAGGAAAGCCCGGCGAGCGTGCTCGATGACCTGTTCCCTGGTCGCGGAGGCCGGTCGGCCGGGAGGGCGGGTGGTCCGCTGACTGGAATCGATCACCGCGGAATGATACATCCTCGATGAAGTGTATCGAAACGGGTTGTGTTCAGAACCAGGCGTCCTGCATCTGCAGGGTAGTCGTGTCCAGCCGGGCGAGCAGATCCAGCGCCGGTGCGGTCTTGGGCAATTCGAAACGATAGAAGTATCGGGCCGCGTGCCGCTTGCCGTCGTAGAAGTCGCCGGTACGGTCCGCGGCGGCGCGGAACTGCTCGAGCCAGATCCAGGCCACGACGGTGTGCCCGAAAGCCTCCAGGTACACCGAGCTGTTGGCCAGCGCGGCCTCGATGTCGCCGGAGGCGAACAGCTTCGCGGTCACCTCGACCAGCCGCCGCCACGCCGCATCCAGTTGTGCGCCCAGCTCCGCCGCTTCACCGCCCGCCGCGCGCGCGGCCGTGATGGTGGCGTCGATCCTGCCCCCGAGTGCGAGCAGACTGGCTCCGCCCTGCTGGGTCACCTTGCGCCCCAGCAGATCCAATCCCTGGATGCCGTGTGTGCCCTCGTGG
>NZ_BAFS01000258.1 GCF_000308415.1 Nocardia asiatica NBRC 100129
TGGCGCGGCTGATGCCCGACACCATGTTGCGCAGCTGGTCGGGGCCCCCGGCCAGCGCCTTGTCGAGTTCGTCGATGATCACATTGAGCCGATCCGGATTCAGTCCCCCGATGAAGCCGCTGAGGTTGGTCAGCACCGACTGCACACTGACCGGGACCGTCGTCTGGGAGCGCTCCACCAGCGCGCCATCGGTGAGATAGGGGCCGGTGTCGGAGTCCGGGCGGAAGTCCAGGTACTGCTCGCCCGCCGCCGACAGCCGGCCGACGGCCACCGTGCCGCCCACCGGGATCTTCGCCGCCGAGTCGATCTCGGCCACGGCCGCGACACCGGTGCCCGCCACTTTCACCTCCGTGACCTTGCCGACCCTGGTGCCGCGGAAGGTGACGTCGTTGCCCACCGACAAGCCGCCGGAGGACTGCAATTCGACTGTCACCGAATAGTTGTCGGGCAGCGGATTGATCCGCAGGACTTCGGCGCCGAGATAGACCGCACCGAGGACGAGCACCACGACCAAGCCGAAGTTCGCCACCGCGATGCGGCGGCGCACCAGCCACTGCCACAGGGGGGAGTTCATCGCCCGCCTCCTTGCTGCTGTGGTTGCTGGGGCGGACTGGTGACCCGGCCGATCACCCGCTCGATGACCTGCGCGAGGCTGCCGATGAACGCGGGCACGTCGCCCACTTCGGGCAGCCTGCTCCCGGAGGGATCGGTCAGGGCCCCGACACTGAGGTAGGACACCGTCGCCGCGACGGCCAGGGCCGGGCCGTCCAGGCTCGCCATCAGCGAGGGGTAGAGGGTGTGCAGACCGTCCAGCGTTCCGCCGAGGTCGTCGCCCATCTGGGTGAAGCCCGCCATCAACCGCTGGATGCTGTCGAACAGGCTCACCGCCTGCGGACCGGTGGTCTCGGTGAAGTCGCCGAGCGCGGTCATCGTGATCGAGACCTTGTCGAGCAGGTCCACGATGGACTGGTTGTTCTCGGCGAGCAGCGCCAACAGCCCCGGGAAGGTGTCGGCGGCATCGCCCAGTTCGGCTTTGCGCCTGGCCAATTCCCCGGTCAGCACGTTGAGACCGGTCAGGACGTTGTCGATGTCGCCGGTTCGCTGATTCAGCGCGGCGATGACGCTGGTCAACTCGCTGAGCAGGTGCGCGAGTTGCGGCGCGCGGCCGGCGAACATCGAATCCATCTCGGAGGTGATCTTGGCGGCCTGGTTGATGCCGCCGCCGTTGATCAGCATCGAGACCGACATCATCAACTGCTCCACGGACGCGGCCGCCGAGGTGTGCTCCGTGCCGATGACGTCACCGGCGCGCAGATTCTCGGCGTTCGGTGTCGTCCGCGGGAGGGTCATGGCCACGAAGATGTCGCCGAGCGGCGTCGCCTGCCGCAATTCGGCGGTGGTGCCGCGCGGCAGCTGGATATCCTCCCGGATCAGCATCTCCACGTCGGCGATGAAGTTGGTCGTGCTGATCGCGGTGACGACTCCGATGTCGGTGCCGCCGATTTTCACGTGGGCGTGGTCGGGCAGATTGAGCGCGTCGCGGAAAGCGGCGCGAATGGTGTAGCCGGGCGCCCCGATGCCGGGTTTGGGCATCGGCAGATTCGCCACGGTCACGCTGCATCCTGTCGCGGTGCTCAGTGCCGCGACCAGCACGGACGCCACCGCGGTGCGCCGGAGCGCGTTCGTACCGATCATTTCGAGATCCCCAGAAGCGCTGCGGTGAGGCCGAAGTCGGGCCCGAAGTCCTGCATCTTTCCGGTGCGGCAGCCGTCGAGGCGCATCTGGATCCGTTCGCAGAACTGCGACACGACCTCGTTGTCGAGCAGGACCTTGTCGGTCAGCGCGTGCAGGCGCAGCGCTTGGTGTTCCCGGCTGACGGCGTTGGACAGGTTCTCGAACAGCAGCGGCCCGACGTCGACGATCTCGGTGAGGCCGCGGGCGTTGGCCCGCATCTGTTCGGTGATGGTCGTGAAGCGCTCCAGCGCACCGGCGAGCTGATCGGAGTTCTCGCCGACCAGCGTGGAGGTGTTGGTGACGAACTGGTCCAGTTGCCGCAGCACCGCTTGCAGACCGGGCGCCTGGTCTCCCATCAGCTGGACCAGTTCGGTGAGGCGGCCGCTGAAGTCGCGAACCGTTCGGTCGTTCTGGGCGATGATGTGGGTGATCTCGTTCAGTTTGATGATCGTGTTCGAGATCTGGTCCTTGTTGGCGAAGGTCACCTCGAAAGCCGAGGACAACGCGTCCAGTGTTTCGCGCAGTCGGTCGCCGTTGCCGTCCAGGAGCGGGAACAGGACCCGGCTGGCCATCGGGCCGTTCTGGCTGTCGCCCTGCAACGCGGCTCCGAGCTGGTCGAAGTTCTGCAAGATGCGGTCGAGCTCGACCGGCGTGCGCGTCCTGGCCAGCGGGATGTGCGTGCCGTCGGTCAGGATCGGCCCCTCGCCGCTGTAGGCGGGGGCGAGTTCGACATGACGGTTGGTGATCAGCTGCGGCGACACCAGGGCGGCCACCGCATCGGCCGGGACCTTGGTTCCCTTCTCCAAGCTCATGGTGACCTGGACGTAGCTGCCTTTGGCCACCACCGTGTCGACGCGGCCCACCGGAACGCCGAGCACCGCCACCTCGTTGCCCGCGTACAGGCCCGCCACATTCTCGAAGTCGGCGCTGATCCGCACGTGTTCGCCGAGGTACTGCCGGGGCAGCGCGGTCAGGCTGTCGGGCACGAGCCCGCAACTCGCGGTGACCAGCGCGGTCACGATCAGCACGCCGAGCTGGGCGAGTCGTCGTGTTCTCATCAGTTGCACCCCTGTACGGCATGTGCGAAACACAGCCAGTTGTCCGGGAAGAACCACGGCGCCCACACGTCGCCGTAGGGTCCGTTCCCGACGGCGTTGTTGAACTGCCGCAGCGCGATGGG
>NZ_BAFS01000257.1 GCF_000308415.1 Nocardia asiatica NBRC 100129
GCCTTGGGCATCCGCTCGGTGGCCGTCTACAGCGACGCCGACGCCGACGCCCGCCACGTGCACGAAGCCGACGCGGCGGTGCGCCTCGGCCCGGCCCCGCCCGGGAGAGTTACCTAGCGATCGACCGGGTGGTGGCCGCCGCCGTGCGCACCGGCGCGCAAGCGGTGCATCCCGGTTACGGATTCCTTTCGGAGAACGCCGCTTTCGCCGCCGCGCTGGCCGAGGCGGGAATCGTCTTCCTGGGTCCGCCCGCGCGCGCCATCGAGGTGATGGGCGACAAGATCACCGCGAAGAACACCGTGGCCGCGTTCGGCGTCCCGGTCGTGCCCGGCATCGCCACGCCCGGCCTGACCGACGACGAACTGATCGCCGCGGCCGCCGAAGTCGGCTATCCGGTCCTGGTCAAGCCGTCCGCGGGCGGTGGCGGCAAGGGGATGCGGCGGGTGGACGATCCGGCGCGGCTGCCGGAGGCGCTGCGCAGCGCCCGGCGCGAAGCCGCCGCCGCGTTCGGCGACGACACGCTGTTCCTGGAACGGTTCGTCACCCGGCCGCGGCACATCGAGGTGCAGGTGCTCGCCGACCAGTTCGGCAACGTGCTGCACCTGGGCGAGCGCGAATGCAGCCTGCAGCGCCGCCACCAGAAGGTGATCGAGGAGGCGCCCTCGCCGCTGCTGGACGCGGCCACCAGGGCCAGGATCGGCGCCGCCGCCTGCAACACCGCGCGCAGCGTGGACTACGTGGGCGCGGGCACGGTGGAGTTCATCGTCTCCGCCGACCGGCCCGACGAGTTCTTCTTCATGGAGATGAACACCCGCCTGCAGGTGGAGCATCCGGTGACCGAGCTGGTCACCGGCGTGGACCTGGTGGAATGCCAGGTCCGGGTGGCGGCCGGGCAGAAGCTGGCGGTGGCCCAGGACGACATCCGCATGGTGGGGCACGCGATCGAGGCCAGGGTGTACGCCGAGGATCCCGGGCGCGGCTTCCTGCCCACCGGCGGCACCGTGCTCGACCTCGACGAGCCCGAGGGCAACGGCGTGCGGGTCGATTCGGGCCTGCGGATCGGCACGCGCGTCGGCAGCGACTACGACCCGATGCTGTCGAAGGTCATCGCGCATGCCGGCGACCGCGCCGCCGCGCTCGCGCGACTGGATCGGGCGCTGGCCGACACCGTGCTGCTCGGCGTCACCAGCAATATCGAATTCCTGCGCTTCCTGCTGGCCGACCCGGACGTGGCCGAGGGCCGCCTGGACACCGACCTGCTGGACCGGCGGGTGGCCGACTTCCGTCCCGCCGCCGTCGGCGACGACGAATTCGCCGCCGCGGCGGCCTGGCATTGGCTGCGCCGCTGGCCGGCCGCGCCGCGTGATCCCTGGGAAATCCCGTCCGGCTGGCGGATCGGGGCCGACGCGCCCACACCGATCCGGCTCGCGGGCGGCGAGCGGGTCGAGCACGTCTACCTCTCGGGCACGCCCGAGGACGGCGCGGTGCGCGTCGGCGACAGCGAAAGCCGTTCGCTGCGAGCGTCGTTCAGCGACTCCGATCGGTTCGCCGGCGTGCTCACCCTCACCATGGACGGCCTGCGCCGCAGCTACCGGGTCGCCGAGCAGGACGGCCTGCTGTGGGTGGCCGGACCGTCCGGCGGCGCGGCGCTGCGCGAGGTGGCCGAGGTCAACGTGCGCGGCGGTGACGAGCACGTGGGCGACGCCGAGATCCGCTCTCCCATGCCGGGTTCGGTGATCGCGGCACCGGTCGCTTCGGGCGCCGCCGTCGCCGCGGGCGATCCGGTGGTCATCGTCGAGGCGATGAAAATGGAGCACTCGCTCACCGCGCCGGTCGCCGGAACCGTAGAACTATTGGTCGAGCCGGGCGCCCAGGTGCGCCTGGACCAAGTGCTGGCGCGCGTCGTCGCGCGGGCCGAGACGAACCACGCCGAACGAGAAGGAATCCCCACATGACCGACTTCCTGTCCACCGGCACGCTGCCGGAGGAGTACCGGGATCTCGCGCTGACCGTGCGCGACTTCGCACGGTCGGTGGTCGCGCCGGTGGCGGCCGAGCACGACGCGAACCACACCTTCCCGTACGAGGTGGTCGCGGGGATGGCCGAGATGGGCCTGTTCGGCCTGCCGTTCCCCGAGGAGTACGGCGGCATGGGCGGCGACTACTTCGCGCTGTGCCTGGCGCTCGAGGAGCTGGGCAAGGTGGACCAGAGCGTGGCGATCACGCTGGAGGCGGGTGTCTCGCTGGGCGCGATGCCGATCTACCGCTTCGGCGACGACAAGCAGAAGCAGGAATGGCTGCCGCAGCTGACCAGCGGCCGCAACCTCGCCGCGTTCGGGCTCACCGAACCGGGCGCGGGCAGCGACGCGGGCGGCACCAGGACCACCGCCGTCGCCGACGGCGGCGAGTGGATCATCAACGGCAGCAAGCAGTTCATCACCAACTCCGGCACCGACATCACCGTGCTCGTCACGGTGACCGCGGTGACCGGGCAAGCCGGTGGCAAGAAGGAGATCTCCACCATCCTGGTGCCGACCGACACTCCCGGTTTCGTCGCCGAGCCCGCCTACAACAAGGTGGGCTGGAACGCCTCCGACACCCATCCGCTCAGCTTCACCGACGTGCGCGTGCCGGAGGAGAACCTGCTCGGCGAGCGCGGGCGCGGCTACGCGAACTTCCTGCGCATCCTCGACGAGGGGCGCATCGCCATCGCCGCGCTCTCGGTCGGGGCCGCGCAGGGCTGTGTGGACGAGAGCGTGCGCTATGCCAAGGAGCGCGAGGCGTTCGGCCAGGCGATCGGCCGCAATCAAGCCATCGCTTTCAAGATCGCCAGGATGGAAGCGCGGGCGCATGCCGCCCGCACCGCCTACTACGACGCGGCGGCGCTGATGCTGGCGGGCAAGCCGTTCAAGAAGCAAGCCTCCATCGCGAAGCTGGTGGCCAGCGAGGCGGCCATGGACAACGCCCGCGACGCGACACAGATCTTCGGCGGCTACGGCTTCATGAACGAATACGCCGTCGCCCGGCACTATCGCGACAGCAAGATCCTGGAGATCGGCGAGGGCACCACCGAGGTGCAGCTCATGCTGATCGGACGGGAGCTGGGCCTGTGACCCGGCGCGCGGTCGTGCAGCGCGGCCTGTGGTTCGAGGAGTTCGACACCGAGGTGGTCTACGAGCACCGCCCCGGCCGCACCATCACCGAGGCGGACAATGTCCTGTTCACCACGCTGACGATGAACACCCAGGCGCTGCACCTGGACGCCGCTTTCAGCGATCGGCTGCCCCCGTTCAACCAGCGGCTGGTGAACTCGATGTTCACGCTGTCCACGCTGATCGGCCTGTCGGTGGCGCAGCTGACCCAGGGCACCATCGTGGCCAATCTCGGCTTCTCCGAGGTCACGTTCCCCAAGCCGGTGTTCCACGGCGACACCATGTACGCCGAGACCGTGGTCACCGACAAACGCGAGTCCAAGAGCCGTCCGGGCGAGGGGATCGTGACCTTCGCGCACACCGGGCGCAACCAGCACGGCGACGTCATCGCCACGGCCGTCCGCAAGACGCTGGTCCGCAAAGCCCCGGCGGCCCCGGCATGAGCGGTCAGGCCCGGAGGCGGCAGCGCAGCGTCACCACGCAGGGCCCCGCACATGCCGACGAACAACACAGCATGAGCGGTCAGGCCCGGAGGCGGCAGCGCAGCGTCACCACGCAGGGCCCCGCACATGCCCCCCAGGACACAGCATGAGCGGCTGGCAGATGGCGGGTCCGGCCTGGTTGTTCTGCCCGGCCGATCGCCCGGAGCGCTTCGCGAAGGCCGCTGCCGCCGCGGATGTGGTGATCCTCGATCTAGAGGACGGCGTGGCCGCGCCCGACAAGGCGGCGGCGCGCGAGGCGCTGCTGGAGACCCCGCTGGACCCGGAGACCACGGTGGTGCGGGTCAACGCGGCGGGCACCGAAGATCACGCGCTCGATCTGGCGACGCTCGCCGACACCGCTTACCGGCGGCTGATGCTGCCGAAATGCGAGTCGGCCGAGCAGGTGACGGCACTGCCGGATCATGAGGTGATCGCGCTGATCGAATCGCCGCTCGGCGCCCTCACGGTCGGCCAGGCGATGACGGCGCGCAACGCGATCGGCGTCATGTGGGGCGCGGAGGATCTGGTGGCCGGGCTCGGCGGCACCGCGAGCAGGCACGCCGACGGCAGCTATCGCGACGTGGCCCGGCACGTGCGATCCACCACGCTGCTGGCCGCCAAGGCGTACGGCAGATTCGCGCTGGACTCGGTGTATCTGAATATTCGCGATCTGGACGGCCTGCGCGCCGAAGCGGAGGACGCGGTCGCGGTGGGCTTCGACGCCAAGGTCGCGATCCATCCCAGCCAGGTGGCGGTGCTGCGGGCCGCCTACGCGCCCTCGGCAGAAGAACTCGCGTGGGCCAGGCGTGTGCTGGAGGAGGCTCCGAAGCACCGCGGGGTCTTCGCTCTCGAGGGCAGGATGGTCGATGGCCCTGTGTTCCGGCACGCCGAGCAGATCGTGCGGCGCGCCGAGCGCGCCTGATCACCGAGTTCCACAGCCAGGAGGAATGTGATGCAACCACAGTGGGTGCCGACCGAGCAGGATGTCGCCGAGGCCAGGATCACCGACTTCGCGCGATTCGTCGCCGACCGCACCGGGGTGCGCGCGGGCGACTATCACGCGCTGTGGCAGTGGTCGGTCGAGGATCTCGCCGGATTCTGGCATGCGCTGTGGGACTACTTCGAGCTCGGCGACATCGCGGGGGAAGTGCTGGCGAGCGCCGAGATGCCGGGGGCGCGATGGTTTCCCGGCACCCGGCTGAACTATGTGGACCAGGTGATCCGGCAGCTGCGCGCCGACCGGCCCGCGATCAAGGCGGTCAGCGAGGGCGCTCCGGTTCGGGACGTGTCCTGGGCCGAATTGATCGACGACACAGCCGCTTTCGCGCAGACGCTGCGTGCGCTGGGGGTGCGGCCCGGCGACCGGGTGGCCGGGTATCTGCCGAACATCCCGGAGGCGGTGGTCGCGTTCCTGGCCACCGCGAGCATCGGGGCGATCTGGAGCGCCTGCGGGCAGGACTACTCGCCGAAGGCCGCGCTGGACCGGCTCGGGCAACTGGAACCGACCGTGCTGGTCACCGCCGACGGTTACCGTTTCGGCGGCAAGGAGCACGACAAGCGCGAGGACATCGCCGCGTTGCGAGCGGGGTTGGACTCGCTGAAGGGCACCGTCGCGGTCTCCCGGCTGGGGCTGGCGGTACCGGACGCGACCTCGTGGGACGAGGCGATCAGCAGCACCGAGTCGCTGCCGCCGGTGATCACCACCGAATCGGTGGACTTCGACCATCCGCTGTGGATCGTGTTCTCCTCCGGCACTACCGGCCTGCCCAAAGGCATCGTGCACGGCCACGGCGGCGTGCTGCTCGAGCACCTGAAAGCCGTCGCGCTGCAATCGGACATCGGCCCGCAGGACACCTTCTTCTGGTACACCAGCCCGAGCTGGATGA
>NZ_BAFS01000256.1 GCF_000308415.1 Nocardia asiatica NBRC 100129
GCTACAAACTGTAGGACCCACCAGCCGGCGCACTCCGCCGCCGCACCCACCGCGCCAGTTCCCGGTCACGCGGCACGAAGGGTGGACCGGCCTCGCCGCGGCGGCGTCAGCCCACGGTCTCGGGGCGGTCGGACAATCCGAGACGCAGGTGTTCGCTGTGGTAGATGGCCTCGTCCAGGAGTTGGGCGACGTGGTTGTCGTAGAGGCTGTAGACGATGCTGCGGCCGGTGCGCGTTCCGGTGACCAGGCCCAGATTGCGCAGCAGCCGGAGCTGGTGGGAGACAGCGGACTGTTCCATGCCGATGGCATCGGCCAGCGCGCTCACCGACAGCGGGCCCTGGCGCAGTTCCGTGAGGATCATCAACCGGCTGGGGGTGGCCAGTGCCTGCAGAGTGGTCGCCACGTGGGCCGCCGATTCCGGATCCAGGCGCGCGACAGGGCGGTCCCTGCCCTCGACGCCATGTCCCATAAGGCACAAGCATACTCTAGGAACAAATGAAGACATGTTCATGTTTTCTGATATGGTCGGGTCGTCGTTCGTAGACGTCTTGGAGGTGACCTGTGGCCGCGCCGACTCTCGCGCCGACCCGTCCGACTCCGGCATCCGGTCTCGTGCCCGCGCGCCGGACTCGGCTGTCCGACCTGCCCGAAGTACGGTGGGCCGCCGCGGCCGTGCTGTTGTTCCTCACCGGTCTGGCGGTACAGCTGGCCGGCGGCCCGCCATGGGTCTGGTGGGGCTTGTACCTGGCCTGCTACGGCGCCGGCGGATGGGAGCCGGGTTGGTCGGGACTGCGCGCACTGCGGGACCGGACACTCGACGTCGACCTGCTCATGGTCGTCGCGGCGATCGGCGCGGCGTCCATCGGCCAGATCACCGACGGCGCGTTGCTGATCGTCATCTTCGCCACCTCCGGCGCCCTGGAAGCGCTGGCCACCGCGCGGACCGAGGATTCGGTGCGCGGACTGCTCGACCTCACCCCGGACACCGCGACCCGGATCGTCCAGGACGGCGACGAGGAGACGGTGAACGCCGCCGACCTGCGCGTCGGGGATGTGCTGGTGGTGCGCCCCGGCGAGCGGATCCCCGCGGACGCGACGGTGCTCTCCGGCGGCAGCGAAGTCGATCAGGCCACGATCACCGGCGAACCGTTACCGCTGGACAAGACCGCGGGTGACGAAGTGTTCGCGGGCACTCTCAACGGCACCGGCACGCTACGGATTCGCGTCGATCGTCGCGCGCAGGACTCGGTGGTCGCGCGGATCGCGGCCCTCGTCGAGCAGGCATCCCGAACCAAGGCGCGCACACAGCTTTTCATCGAGAAGGTGGAACAGCGCTACTCGATCGGCATGGTGGTGGTCACCCTCGCGGTGTTCACCATCCCCCTGCTGCTCGGCGACACCCTGCAACGGGCGCTGTTGCGAGCGATGACGTTCATGATCGTGGCATCCCCCTGCGCGGTGGTGCTGGCCACCATGCCGCCGCTGCTGGCGGCCGTCGCCAACGCGGGCCGCCACGGCGTGCTGGTCAAGTCCGCCGTGGTCATGGAAAAGCTCGGCGCCACCACACACGTCGCCTTCGACAAGACCGGCACCTTGACCCGTGGCATCCCCGAACTCGCCGAAATCCACTGCCTGGACGAGCGATTCACCGATGCCGAGCTGCTCCGGCTCGCCGCGGCCGCCGAGCGCCCGAGCGAGCATCCGCTGGCGGCGGCGATCGTGCGCGCGGCCCGCGGCCGGGATCTGCCCCTGCCCGAGGTCACCGAGTTCACCGCCCACCCCGGCCGCGGCGTGACCGCCCGCGTCGGTGACCACCTCATCGGGGTCGGCTCCCCCGCCACGGCAGGCCCCGGGCTCGTCACCGGGCAAGCCACTGTCGAAGCCCTCCAGGCGGACGGCTACACCGCCGTGGTCGTGACCTGCGCGCACCAGCCGATCGGGGTGCTGGCCCTCACCGACCAGCTCCGGCCGGAAGCGGCGGCGGCCGTGCGCGCCACGACGGAACTCATCCACGCCGAGCCGACGCTGCTGACCGGCGACAACCGCGCCACCGCCGACCGGCTCGCCGCACGGGTCGGCATCACCGACGTACGCGCCGAACTCCTGCCCGACGACAAGGTGGAAGCCGTGCGGCGGTGGCAGGCCGACGGGCGGACCGTGACCGTGGTCGGCGACGGCATCAACGACGCTCCCGCCCTCGCGGCGGCGGAGGTGGGCATCGCCATGGGCGGGGCCGGATCGGATCTCACCCTGCAGGCCGCGGATGCCGTGGTCGTGCGGGACGATCTGACCACGATCCCGGCGGTGATCGCGTTGTCCCGGCAGGCGCGGCGGGTCGTGATCGCCAATCTGGCCATCGCCGCCACCTTCATCGGCGTGCTGGTCGTCTGGGACCTCGCCGGCACCCTGCCCCTTCCGCTGGGCGTCGCCGGACACGAAGGATCAACCGTCATCGTCGGACTCAACGGCTTACGCCTGCTTCGCCGGGCGGCGTGGGAGCGGGCCGCCGGGACACGGGACTGAGGCAGGCGGGAACTACCGCCGCCGCGGTGCGGGAACGAGTTCCGCACCGCGGCAGCACGACGGGCTAGTCCGCGCGAACCTCGCTGCGGTCGCCGCTCCACAGCGTGTGGAACTTGCCTTCGGCGTCGACGCGTTCGTAGGTGTGCGCGCCGAAGAAGTCACGCTGCGCCTGCGTGAGCGCGGCCGGAAGACGCTCGGCGCGCAAGGCGTCGTAGTACGACAGCGACGACGCGAACGCGGGCACCGGAATGCCGAGCAGGGTCGCGGTGGACACGACGCGGCGCCAGCTGTCGATCGCGGTCTCGATCGCCTCGCGGAAGTACGGCGCCAGTATCAAACTCGGCAGCGACGGGTTCTCGTCGTAGGCTTCCTTGATCCGGTTGAGGAACCGGGCCCGGATGATGCAGCCGCCTCGCCAGATCGTCGCGAGGTCACCGGGGCGCAGTCCCCAATCGTATTCCGCACTGCCCGCCGCGATCTGGTCGAAGCCCTGGGCGTAGGCGACCACCTTGGAGGCGTACAGGGCCTGACGGATGTCCTCGGTGAACTGCTCGACATCGGTGGGCTTGCCGGCCAGCCGGCCCGACGCCAAACCCTCCGCGGCCCGGCGCTGACCGCGGGAACCCGACAGCGCCCGCGCGAACACCGCTTCGGCGATGCCGGTGACCGGCACGCCGAGGTCGAGCGCGGACTTCACCGTCCAGCGTCCGGTGCCCTTCTGTTCGGCCGCGTCCACGATGACGTCCACGAGCGGCTTGCCGGTCTTCGCGTCGACCTGGCTGAGCACCTCGGCGGTGATCTCGACCAGATAGCTCTCCAGGTCGCCGGAGTTCCATTGCGTGAACACGTCGGCGATCTGCTTGGCGTCGAAGCCGAGCGCGTCGCGGAACAGATGGTAGGCCTCGCCGATCAACTGCATGTCGGCGTACTCGATGCCGTTGTGCACCATCTTGACGAAATGTCCGGAGCCGTCCGGGCCGATATGGGTGCAGCAGGGCGTGCCGTCGACCTTCGCCGCGATGGACTCCAGCAGCGGGCCGAGCGAGTCGTAGGACTCCTTGGGGCCGCCGGGCATGATCGCGGGGCCGTTGAGCGCACCCTCCTCACCACCGGAGATACCCGCGCCGACGAAATTCAGCCCGCGCTCACGCATGGCGGCTTCGCGGCGAATGGTGTCGGTGTAGAGGGCGTTTCCGCCGTCGATGATGATGTCGCCCGGTTCCATCGCGGCCGCCAGTTCCTCGATGACCGCGTCGGTCGCGGCGCCGGCCTTCACCATGATCAGCACCCGGCGCGGCTTCTCCAGCGCGGCGACGAACTCCTCGATCGTCTCGGTCCGCACGAAGTCGCCGTCCTCGCCGTGCGCCTCGAGCAGTGCGTCGGTCTTGGCGACGGAGCGGTTGTGCAGCGCGACGGTATAACCGTTCCTGGCGAAGTTCCGTGCGATGTTGCTACCCATGACCGCCAGACCGGTGACCCCGATCTGTGCACGCGCTGTGGAGGTCGGCATCAATCAGCTCTCTTCGTTCGACAGGGCGGCGCGTCCGCGCGAAGCTGTTCGGCGGCTGCATCGTGGAGTCCGTTCCACGACGCTTCAGACCTTACCTACCGCGCCGGTGCCGATCGCGCGGCCCGGCCCCGCCGTCGACTGCCGGATACGCGACACTGACCGCGATGGGCACGCAGACGAACGGCGCACAGTCGAGGCGCAGACCACCGCACCGGCGTGAGATGATCCTGCGCGCCGCGGTCGACGCCTTCACACACGGCGGCTACTACGGCACGACGATGGCCGACATCGCGGCAGCGGTCGGCATCTCGGCGACGGCGCTGTACCGGCACTTCCGCAACAAGCAGCAACTCCTGGGACAGTGCCTGCTGGTGGGACTGGACGACACCCTCGACCGGATGGACGCCGCGTTCCGCTCCGACGATTCCGGTGCCGCGGTCCTGGCCGAACTGGTCCGGGTCGCGCTCGAACTGCGCGGCCTGCCGCGACTGTGGCAGCTCGAGTTCCGCAACCTGACCACCGCCGACAAGACCGCGGTACTGGTCCGCGCCGCGCGGCTCACCCGGTACCTGCGGCACACGATCCGCCTGCGCCGTCCCGAACTGAGCGCCGCGGACGTCGAGCTGCTGAGCTGGTGCGTGCTGTCGATCGCGGTCAGCCCCTCCTATCACCGCGCCGAGCTGCCCGCGCCCGCGGCCGCGCAGGTGCTCGACGCCGCCGTCGCGGCTGTGATCACGACCGAGATGCCCGAGCGTCCGGCGGGGCATGCGCCGAATCGGCCGCCACGCGCGGAGACCGGCAACACCGCACTGGACCGAGCGCTGCGGTCGGAGCGGATGCTCGCCGAGGCGGCGCGACTGTTCAGCACCCGCGGCTACGCCGCCGTCGGCATCGAGGACATCGGCGCGGCCGTCGGCGTCACCGGACCCGCCCTGTACCACCATTTCTCGAGCAAAGCCGAGCTACTCGACCAGATCGTCCGGCGCCAGGACGAGTGGCTGCGACTACTGCTGGCCCGGGCCATCGCCGAGGGCCGCAGCGCCGAGGAGTCCTTGCGCTCACTCATGCGCAGCTTCGCGCAGTTGGGTGTGGACGAACCCGATCTGCTCGCGATCACCGTCAGCGAGATCCGGCACCTGCCGGGCGAGGCGGTACAGCGCTACCGCAGGGTGCGCCTGGACGGCATCGCCCAGTGGGCCCGCATGCTGCAGGTCGTGCGGCCGGACTTGTCCGCTCCGGCCGCGCGGGTGCTCAGCCGCGCCGTCGCCACCGTCGTCATCGACGCCGTACGCAATCCGCGCTTCCGGCAGCGCGCCGACCTCGTCGACGTTCTCGTGGCGATCGGCGAGCGGATCGAAACGGCCCGGGTCCCCGGCCGCGTATCCGCGCAGTGATTTACACCACTTAGCAGTGATTAACATATTTCCCGCAATTACCGGCTATCAGCGGATTGAATCCAGTAGGACACTCGACCATCTACTTAGTGGTCATTAACATCTGGTTGATTTCGGGACACCGGTGCCGCACAGTGTGCCGTGGGCGATCACCCTGTGCGTGCGCCCGCCGAACCCCCTTGCCGGTAGACCGGCCGCTTCTCGAAAGGCGTTGGCTCGTGAGCCATTACAAGAGCAACGTGCGTGACCTCGAGTTCAACCTGTTCGAGGTGTACGGACTCGACGACATCCTCCGCTCCGGAGCATTCGGCGACCTGGACGGCGACACCGTGCGGTCGATGCTGTCGGAGGCCGCGCGCTTGGCCGAAGGGCCGGTCGCCGAACCGTTCGCCGAAACCGACCGCACTCCCCCGGTTTTCGACGCGGCCACCCACTCGGTCAGCCTGCCGGACCCGTTCAAGAAGGCCGTGCGCGCCTGGTACGACGCCGAATGGTGGCGCGTCGGCAAGGCCGAGGCGATCGGCGGTGTGCCCGCCCCCGCGATGGTCAGCTGGGCGATCAGCGAATTCGTCCTCGGGGCACAGCCGGCGGCCTACATGTACCTGACCGGCCCGATGATGGCCCACATCATGTACGGCATCGGCACCGGGCAACAGCGGCGCTGGGCCCAGTTCATGACCGAACGCGGCTGGGGCGCCACCATGGTGCTCACCGAGCCCGACGCCGGTTCCGATGTCGGCGCCGGACGCACCAAGGCGATCGAGCAGGAAGACGGCACCTGGCACATCGAAGGCGTCAAGCGGTTCATCACCTCCGCCGACTCCGACGACCTGTTCCCGAACATCGCGCACCTGGTGCTGGCCCGCCCCGAGGGCGCGGGCCCGGGCACCAAGGGCCTGTCGCTGTTCTTCGTGCCGAAGTTCCACTTCGACCACGAGACCGGCGAGCTGGGCGAGCGCAACGGCGTCTTCGTCACCAACGTCGAACACAAGATGGGCCTGAAAGCGTCGGCCACCTGTGAGGTCACCTTCGGCGGCCACGGCATCCCGGCCAAGGGCTGGCTGGTCGGCGAGGTGCACAACGGCATCGCGCAGATGTTCGAGGTCATCGAAGAAGCCCGCATGATGGTGGGCACCAAGGCCATCGCCACACTGTCCACCGGGTACCTCAACGCCCTCGAATACGCGAAGACCCGCGTGCAGGGCAGCGACCTGACCCGGATGGCGGACAAGACCGCGCCGAAGGTGACCATCACCCGCCACGCGGACGTGCGCCGGTCGCTGATGATGCAGAAGGCGTACGCCGAGGGCCTGCGGGCGATCTACCTCTACACCGCCGGTCACCAGAACGACGTCGTAGCGCGACATATCTCGGGCGCTGATGCGGAGTTGGCCGCGCGGGTCAACGACCTGCTGCTGCCGATCGTCAAGGGTGTGGGCTCCGAGCGGGCCTACCAGTACCTCACCGAGTCGCTGCAGACCCTCGGTGGTTCCGGCTTCCTGCAGGACTACCCGATCGAGCAGTACATCCGCGACGCGAAGATCGACTCCCTCTACGAGGGCACCACCGCCATCCAGGCGCAGGACTTCTTCTTCCGCAAGATCGCCCGCGACCGCGGCGTCGCACTCGCCCACCTGGCGGGCAAGATCCGGGACACGGCGCAATCCTCCGCCGGTGACGGCCGGCTCAAGGCCGAGAAGATCCTGCTCGCCACCGCGCTCGAAGACGTCCAGGACATGGCGGGCCGCTTCACCCAGCATCTGCTCGCCGCGCAGGAGCACCCCACCGAGCTGTACAAGATCGGCCTGAATTCCGTCCGATTCCTGCTCGCCGTCGGCGACCTGCTCGTCGCCTGGCGACTGATCGTCGCGGCCGAAATCGCCTCGGCCGCACTCGATGGCGCCCCGAGCGAGCAGGACCGGGCTTTCTACCAGGGCAAAGTCGCAGTCGCGTCGTTCTTCGCCAAGACCGTCCTGCCACACCTGAGCGCCGATTGGTCGGTGATCTCCGACGTCGACATCAGCGTCATGGAACTCGACGAAGCCGCCTTCTGACCCACCGCCGAGGCAGCTTTCGTCACCGGATCGCCGGAAGGAAACCGGCACGGGAACAGTCCCGGATGTTTCAGGACTGTTCCCGTGCCGGGTCGGCGTCTTCGTTTCCGGTGGCGGCGCGGAACCCGTCAGGCGAGATCCGCCCGAACAGCGTAGATTTCGTGCAATTCGGTTCCGATCAGGCTCGGGTCCTGCCGAGTTCGGGCGATCAGGCCGTGCCTGCGCAACAGTTCGCAGCACTGCGCCAAGCGATCGTCCCGGTCGTGCACCTCGGCGACGACGGCACGAATCCGCGGCCAGTCCGCGGCGGCGATGCCGTGCAAGACGTCGAGTTCCGCTCGCTCGACATCGACTTTGAGCAACCCGACCTCCGCATTCCGGCCGTACTCGCCGAGAATCGCCGAAACGGTGGTGACCTCGACGTCGATGCATTCGCCCTCGTGCAACCCGGCCGTGATCAGTGCTATCGCCTCGTTGTCGAGTCCGCTGTTACGCAGGTAGATCTCGGTGGCCGCGTCGTCGGCCGCGCGGTCGGCATAGAGACCGGAGTTCGCCGACGCCCGCGGATACCAGGTGAACGGCGCGCTTCCGGGCGCGGCCCCGACCGCGACTCGCAGCGGCACGCCGTCCGGCACGTGAGCGGCCATATTGCGCGCCAGGCAATCGAAGGTGGGCGGAGCGGGCTCGGCGGCGATCACCCGAACCGCCGGGCAGGTGTCGGCGAACATCATCGCGCTCAATCCGATGTTCGCGCCGATATCTAGTGCGAGGTCCCCCGGCCGCAGGCGCGCCGCGGCCCGCCGGTAGAACCCATGGGTCGACATCTCGCCCCACAACATCCGCGCCTCCGCCGGACTCGTGCAGGTCACCGTCCTGCCGTCGTCGAGCCTGAGTTGCTGGAGTTGCTGGAGAGTCTTCAGCATTCGTTCGAGAACCTTTCGAGAATCGGGCCGATGACGGCCAGTGCGTGCGGGTGGGTCAATTCGAGATGTCGTGCGTCGACGACCGTGTTGTGCAGGTCGCCGGTGATGAACGGCCGCCACGTCCGCACGACGGCGTCGTGGTCCGCGCGGTCCTTTCCCGCGGTGAAGAAGACCAGGTCACCATCGAAGACGGCGGGTCGATACCGCTGGGCGATGCCGCCCGCGGTCTCGAAGCTCTCCATCACCCGGTCCACCTGTTCGGCGGTGAACATCCCCGTGGCGGTCACCTGGTCGCGGATCACCGCCCACGCCTGCTCGTGGGTGTCCGCGGTGACCTCGGCGCCCAGGGCGAACAGTTCACGCCAGCCACCGAGCAGGTCGGCCATCAATTCGGCCGGTGCGGGCTCGTCCCCGGTGGTGTCCGTCGCCGCGGTCAGCGCCGCCTCGTCGCCCACGGCGCTGTCCATCATGGCCAGCAGGCCCACCTGCTGGCCCTCGCGCTGCAGCCGGACCGCGACGGCGTGTGCGATCGCACCGCCCAGCGACCAGCCCAGCAGGTGGTACGGCCCGGTGGGCTGCACTCGGCGGATCTCGCGCGCATAGCGCTCGGCCAGCTGGTCGACGGATTCGGCGCTCGGTTCGCCCGCCACGACATGCGGATCCTGCAAGCCGTAGACCGGCCGGTCCTTGTCCAGGTGTTCCACCATTCCGCCGTAGAACCACGCCAGCCCGCCCGCGGGGTGCACCGCGAAGACCGCGGGCTTGCTACCGTGCGCGCGCAGCGGCAGCAACACTTGCAGCCCCGAGCCGCCCGCCGCGCCGTCGGCCCTGGCCGCCAGGGCTTTCGGCGTCGCGTCGTCGAACATCCACGGCAATTGGATGGTCACGCCGCGGGTACGCGACTCGGTCACCACCATCGTGGCCAGCAGCGAGTTGCCGCCGAGATCGAAGAATCCGTCCGTGATCCCCACGCGCTGGACACCGAGGACCTGCGCGTAGACCTCGCTGATCACCTTCTCCGTGTGCGTGCGCGGCGCGACGAAAGCGGTCGCCGATTCCTCGAACTCCGGAGCGGGCAGTGCTTTTCGATCGAGCTTGCCGTTGACCGTCAACGGCAGCGCGGGCAACACCATGATCGCCGCGGGAACCATGTAGCCGGTCAGCACCCGGGCGGCGGTCTCACGCACCTCGACCGGATCGATCTGCTGGCCGTCGACGCCGACGACGTAACCGATCAACTGATCCACGCCGCGCTCGTGCCGGTGCACCGTGACCGCGGCCTGGGTGACCAGCGGGTGGCGCAGCAGCGCCGACTCCACCTCGCCGAGCTCGATCCGGAAGCCGCGCAACTGCACCTGCGCGTCGGCCCGGCCCACGTACACCAGTTCCAGCCCGCGCGCGGACTTCCGCCACCTGCCCACGTCCCCGGATCGGTAGAGCCGGGCGCCCTCGCCGCCGAAGGGATCGGCCACGAATCGGCCCGCGGTCAGCGCCGGGGCCGCCAGGTAACCACGCGAGAGCTGGCCGCCGGCCACGTAGATCTCCCCGGCCACGCCGATCGGCACCGGACGCAGGCGATCGTCGAGGACGTAGACCCGCAGGCCGGGCAGCGGCGCTCCGATGCCGTTCGATTCGGCCCGCGTGACCTCGGCGAACGTCACGTGCACGGTCGTCTCGGTGATGCCGTACATGTTCACCAGCCGCGGGGATCCGGGCGCGTGCGCCGTGAACCAGTCGCGCAACCGGGACGCGTCCAGCGCCTCGCCACCGAAGACGACATACCGCAGAGCGAGATCACCTGAGGGACAACCCGATTCGCGATAGCGGCGCTCCGATTCGGCGAAGCCGTAGAACGCCGAGGGCGTCTGGCTCAGCACGGTCACGCGCTCCCGGGCCACGACGTCCACGAACGCCTCCGGCGACCTGGAGGTGTCGTAGTCGACCACGACGACCTTGCCGCCGGACAGCAACGCGCCCCAGATCTCCCACACCGCGAAATCGAAGGCGTAGGAATGGAACATCGTCCACACGTCGCCGGGTCCGAGATCGAATCGCTCGGCCGCGTTCGTGAACAAGGTGACCGCCTCCCGATGGCTGACCGTCACCCCCTTCGGGCGGCCCGTCGATCCCGAGGTGTAGATGACGTAGGCGACGTTGCCCGGTCGCGCACCCGAGACCACCGGAGCGGACGCCGCCGCGTCGTCGTGCACGCAATCCTCGACGAGCACGACCGGCGCGGCGCACTCCGGCACCGCCGCGGACAGCGACGCCGTGGTCAGCACCGCGGCCGGGTGGGCGTCGTCGAGCACGAACCGCAGTCGTTCCGGCGGATACGCCACGTCCAGCGGCAGATATCCCGCGCCCGCGCGCACGACGCCGAGCAGACCCACCACGAGGTCGGTCGTGCGCGGCAATGCCACGGCCACCAGCGATTCCGGGCCCACACCCTGCTCGCCCAGCCGAGCCGCCACCGCGGCGGCGCGCCGATCCAGCTCCGCGTAGGTCAGCTGCGCGGCACCGTCGGTCACCGCGACCGCGTCCGGGCGCGCGGCGGCCTGGGCGAGGAACAGCTCCGCGAGCGTCGTCTCGGGAACCGCGACCCCCGCGTCACCGGCCGCGTCGAGCAGTGCGCGCCGTTGCGCCGGATCGGCCAGGTCGATGTCCCCGACGGCGACCGCCGGGTTCGCGGTCACCTCCTCCAGGATCCGCACGTAGGCCCGCGCGAACCCGGTCATCGTCTCCTCGGTGAAGAGATCGGTGGCGTAGGTCAGGCGTCCTCGGATGCCGTCGGGCTGTCCGTGCGCACCGGACCGTTCGACCAGACTCAGATTCAGATCGGCTTGCGCCGGTTCGAATCCGTTCTCGACCGGCTCGACGGTGAGGCCGGGCAGCTGCAACGCGGCCTCGCTCAGGTTCTGGACATCGAGCGTCACCTGGTACAGCGGCAGATGCGCGGTGGACCGCGGCGGGTTCAGCGCCTCCACCACCTGCTCGAAGGGCACGTCGGCGTGCGCGAACGCGGCCAGGTCCGTGTCCCGCGTCGCCGCGAGCAGGTCGCTGAACGACTGCCGCGACGACACCCGCGAGCGCAGGACCAGCGTATTGACGAACATGCCGATCAGGTCGTCGAGTTCGCGCTCACCGCGGCCGGCCACCGGGGTGCCCACCGCGACGTCACCGACACCGGCCAATCGCGACAGCAGGACGGTCAGCGCGGCGTGCACGACCATGAAGACCGTCGCGTTCGCCGCGCGCGCGACCGCGCCGACGCGTTCCCGCAGCGCGGCGGAGATCTCGAATTCCACGGTCCGGCCGCGCATGGACGCCACCGGCGGGCGGGGCAGGTCGGTGGGCAATTCGAGCAGTTCGGGCAGCCCGCCGAGGGTTTCCTTCCAGAAGCGCAACTGCTGCGACATGACCGAGCCGGGATCGTGCTCGTCCCCGAGCACCTCGCGTTGCCACAGCGTGTAGTCCGCGTACTGCACCGCGAGGGCGGGCCAGACCGGTTCCGATCCCTGTTTGCTCGCCTGATAGGCCATTGCCACGTCCCGCGCGAGCGGCAGCATGGACTGCCCGTCGGCGCAGATGTGGTGCACCGCGATGACCAGCACGTGCTCGTGAACGTCGAGCCGGAACAACTCGACGCGCATCGGGGGGGCCTGGGTCACGTCGAAGCTCGCCGAGACCGTCGCGAGCACCCGTTCCCTCAGCCGCTCCGCCTCCACCTCGACCGGGGTGAGACCCGCGGGCAGCACCTCCTCGACGGCAACGGTCACCTGATGCGGCGTCCCGTCGGTCATCGGGAACTTGGTCCGCAGTGCTTCGTGCCGGGCTACGACCAGCTCGCACGCGCGCCGCAACGCGTCGACGTCGAGTTCGCCCGTCAGCCGGATCACCAGCGGGATGTTGTAGGCGCCGACGGAGGTGTCGAGCTGATTGAGGAACCACATCCGCTGCTGCGCCAGCGACAGCGGCACCAGGTCGGGGCGGTCGCGCGGGACCAGCGGCGCCCGGTCCGTCCGTTCGGACGTCGCCAGACGTGCCGCGAGTTCGGCGACCGACGGTGCTTCGAACAGATCGCGGACACCGGCGCGCACGGCGAGCACCGTGCCCAACTGCGCCGTCACCCGGGTCGCCGACAGCGAATTGCCGCCGAGGTCGAAGAAGCTGTCGGTGGCGCCGACCCGTTCGATGCCCAGGACGTTGCCGAACACCTGCGCGACCTGCCGTTCGGTCTCCGTGCGCGGCGCGACCCAGGCCCGCGCGGCGGCGAATTCCGGCTCGGGCAGCGCCCTGCGGTCCAGCTTCCCGGTCCTGGTGAGCGGGAATTCGGCGAGCACCGTGCACAGGTCGGGCACCATGTGCGCGGGCAGGCGCAGCCGCGCGGCCGCCCGGACCTCCTCCGGATCCAAGTCCGCCGAGCCGACCAGGTAGCCGACCAGCCGGCCGATGCCGCGCTCGTCCTTGCGCAGCACCACGGCCGCGTGCTCCACACCGGGTTCTCCGGCGAGAACGGACTCGATCTCACCGAGCTCGATCCGCTGACCGCGGATCTTCACCTGGAAGTCGCCGCGTCCCAGATATTCCAGGGTGTGTTCCGGTGTCCAGCGAGCCAAGTCGCCGGTGCGGTACATCCGTGACCCGGCCGGGCCGAACGGATTCGCGACGAACGCGCCGGACGTCCCACCGGGCCGGTTCACGTATCCGCGTGCCAGCTGCACACCCGCGAGATACAACTCGCCGACGACGCCGACGGGAACCGGCCGCAGCCAGGGATCCAGCACTACGGCCTCGACCCCACCGATCGGACCACCGATCGTGACGGTTTCGCCGGGATGCAGCGGGCCGCCGATCGCCGCCAGGATGGTCGTCTCGGTCGGGCCGTATCCGTTCAGCAGTCGCCGGCCCGGCGACCATTGCGTGACGATCTCCGGCGTCACCGCCTCGCCACCGGCCATCAGCACCCGCAAGCAATCCAGTCCCTCGGGCGACATCGTGGCCAGCACGCTGGGCGTCAGGAACGAGTGCGAGACACGTTGCGCTCGAATGACCTTCGCCAGGTCGGGGCCGCCGAACACGTCCGGCGGCGGCACCACGAGCACCGCGCCGGTGGTGTGCGCCAGCAGCATTTCGAGCACCACCACGTCGAAGCCGGGAGCGGACGCGTTCAGCACGCGCGACCGGCTGTCCACCCCGAACCGGGAACGTTGCACCGCGGCGAGATTCGCCAGCCCCTCGTGGGTGACGGCCACGCCCTTCGGCGTCCCGGTCGAGCCCGAGGTGTACAGCACGTAGGCGGTGTCGCGCACATGTGGCGTACGCAGCCGATCGCCGTCGGTCACCGCGGCCGAGGACCGCGCCGCGATCGCCTCGCGGGTCCGCGGATCGTCGAGCACCAGCCCCCGCACGGCGGCCGGGACCAGCTCTCGCGACGCCTCGACGGTGACCGCGACGCGCACCCGGGAGTCGGCGACCATGTGCCCGACGCGTTCCGTCGGATTCCGCGGATCCACGGGCAGGAAGGCGGCGCCCGTCTTGGCCACGGCCCACATGCCGAGCACGAACTCCACCGACCGCGCCATCGCCAGCGCGACCTGATCACCCGGCCCGACGCCCCAGTCGATCAGCTCACGCGCGACGCGGTTCGACCAGGCATCCAACTCGGCGTAGGACAGCGTTCGCCCATCCGAAACCACCGCGGGCGCATCGTGGTCCACCGCGACGCCGGCGGCCAGCAATTCCGGCAGCAGACGCGGCGATTCGGCCCGTCCGCCCGTGGCGGGCACCAGGGCGCGGCGCTCGCTCGCGGACACCAGGTCCACCTCACCCAGCCGCGCCCGCGGGTCGGTCGTGATGGCGCGCAGTACGGTTTCCAGACGTTCGGCCAGACCCGCGGCGGTCCGCTCGTCCACGCGGGCCTGCTGGTAGCGGATCATGACGTGCAGCCGGTCGGTCTGGTGGGCCTGCACCGTGATCGGGTAATGGGCGGCGTCGCTGCCGTCCGCCCCGACCACCCGCATGCCGTCGATGTCCGCCTCCCCCAGCCCGCTGCTGTCGACCGGATACGACTCGAAGACGACCAAGGTGTCGAACAGCTGGGCGGCGTCGGCGGCCGACAGGATCCGCGACAGTTCGACGTCGTGATGATCGAGCAGCCGGGTGTTGTCCGCCTGCAACCGCAGCAGCGCGTCCTCGATGGTCGAGGACCGCGGGACGTGCACGGCCACCGGAATCGTATTGATGAACAAACCGACCATCGACTCCACGCCCGGCAGTTCGGCCGGACGTCCCGAGACCGTGCCGCCGAACACCACTCGCTCGACGCCGAGCAGGTTGCCCAGAACCGCCGCCCAGGCGAATTGCACGATGGTCGCCATGGTCACCGCCCGTGCGCGGGCGAACTCCACCAGCTCCGCGGTGGCCGTCCGGTCCAGCACGACGGCCAGGTCGACCGGGATGCCGACCGTCGTGTGCGTCCGCGCGTCGGCGACCACCGTGGGTTCGGTGAACTCGCGCAGCGCCTCTCGCCACACCTCGATCCCGGCGGAGGGGTCGCGCCGCTGCAGCCATTCCAGGTAGCTGCGGTAGGACGCCGCGGCGGGCAGCGCCTCCGCGCGCGCGTCCACCGCGTACAGACCGATCAGCTCGCGCCACAGCAACGGCAACGACCAGCCGTCCAGCAGCAGGTGGTGGGCGGTCAGCACCAGCCGGAAGTCCTGTGGCGCCACGGCGATCAGCAGCAACCGCAGCAGCGGCGGATCGGCGGGGTCGAACGGGACCGCGCGCTCGGCCGCGATCAGTTCCTCCGGGGTCGTGCCCTCGCGCAGGTCGACCCGCCGCCAGCGCACGACCGCTTCGGCCGGGATCACCTGTGCCGGGATGCCGTCGGCCGTGCGGACGAAGGCGGCTCGCAGGTTGGGATGGCGCTCGAGCAGAGCCTTCGCCGAACGTTCGAGGCGGCGCTCATCGATCACGCCGGCGAGGGCGAGCGTCGACTGTGCGGTGTAGACGTCGAGATCGCCCGCGGCGAGTTCGGCGTGGAACAGCAGCCCCGCCTGCAGCGGCGCCAGCGACCAGATGTCGCCGAGGGCTCCGTAACGTCCGGCGAAGGTGTCCAGATCGGACTGGGTGACCTCGACGAGCGGGATATCGGCCGGTGAGAAGCCCCAGTCCCCGTCCGCACGGGCCGCGGCGGCGATGCCGGTCACCGCGGCGACCCATTCGTCGACGAGTTCGGCCACGTCGTCGTGCTCCAGCAGACGGGAGGCGTAACCGACGTGCGCGGACAGGCATGGCCCCGCCTCGGTGTCCACGATGTGCGCGTCGATGGTGAGGGCCGCCGCGGCGGGCATGTCCGGATCGAAGGCAGCGCGCCGGTCGAACGGCTCGTCGGTCGGAATCCAGGCGAGGTCCGACAGCGTCGTCAGATCGACGCCGACCCGGCCGAGGTTGTTGAAGCTGATCTGCGGCTCCGGCAGCGCCGCGAGCCGGTCGGCCGTGCCCGGGTGCAGATAGCGCAGCAAGCCGTAACCGATCCCCTTGTCCGGGATCTCGCGCAACTGGTCTTTCACGCGCTTCACCGCGGCGCGGAGATCGTCGGCGGCGACGCCGCTGACGTCCAGTGCGACCGGATAGGTGTTGGTGAACCACCCGACCGTGCGCGAGACATCCGCGCCCTCGGCGATCTGCTCCGCGCGCCCATGGCCCTCCAGCAGGACTTTCAATCCCGAGTGCGCGATACCGCGGCGGTGGCGCCAGCGCGTCGCGGCCACGGCCAGACCGGCCAGCAGCGCATCGTCGACAGTGCCGTGGGCGGCCCTCGGCACCGCGTCGAGCAAGGCCGAGGTGACCTCCACCGGCAGGGACACCGTCAGACTGCGCACCGTCGACTGGGTGTCGAGAGCAGGGTCCAGCACCGCGCTGCCCAACAGCGGATCGGCCGCCGCGCCCATCCGGTGCCACAACTCGAACTCGTCGGCGCGGGCCGCGGCGGCCTCGGTGAGCGCGTGCGCCCACCGCCGCATGGACGTGCCCTGCGCGGGCAGCTCCACCGCTCGTCCGCGCGTGACCTGCTGCCAGGCAGTGGCGAGGTCGGGCACCAGAATCCGCCAGGACACGCCGTCGACGGCGAGATGGTGCACGACGACGAGCGCCCGCGCTTCGGCCTCGAGGCCCGGTTCCGGCAGCAGACAGGCGACCTGCATCATCCGGCCCTCGGCCGGGTCGAGCCGGTCGGATGCCTCGGCCAGCGCCGCTTCCACCACCGCGGTGAAACCGGCGCTGCCCGGCGCCTCGTCGGCGCGGAAGACGCGGGTGAGCACCGCGCCCGCGGCGTCGGCCGCGTCCGCCCGCGGCACTTCGAGCCGGTCTTCGCGCAGCGTGGCGCGCAACATGTCGTGCTGTTCCAGCACCGCCCGCACCGTGGCGGTCACGTCCGCCACGCGCGCGTCGCCCGGCAGGCGCACCAGCATCGACTGGGCGAACCGCGGGGCGGCGCCGAGACGCTCGGTGAACCAGGAGACGACCGGCGTGAAGGGAATCTCGCCCACGCCGCCGCCCGGCAATTCCTCCAGCGTGACCCGTTCGGCGGCCGCGGCCACCCGAGCCAGGCCGCGGACGGTCTTGTGCTCGAAGATGTCGCGCGCCGTCACGACGACACCCGCGGATTTCAACCGGGAAGCCAGCTGGATCGACAGGATGGAGTCGCCGCCGAGGCTGAAGAACGAGGTGGTGACGCCGACCGATCCGATCCCGAGCACATCCGCGAACGCGGCCGCGATGATGCGCTCCAGCTCGGTCGACGCCGCGACGGCGTCGTCCGCGGCGGGTTCGAAGACCGGTTCCGGCAGCGCTTTTCGATCGACCTTGCCGGTCGAGGTGATCGGCATGCGGTCGAGCACGGTGAGCACCGACGGCACCATGTGCGCGGGCAGGACCGCCGCGACGTGATCGAGCACGGTGGCCGGTTCCACGCGGGTCGCGGCTTCGGTCACGATGTAGGCGGCGAGCAGCGGCCGGCCGCCGGGCCCGGTGCGGCTGACGGTCACCGCCGCAGCCACGGCCGGATGCGTGAGCAGCGCGGCATCGATCTCACCGAGTTCGATGCGCTGGCCACGGATCTTGACCTGGAAGTCGCTGCGGCCGACGTATTCCAGGGTGCGCTGCGCATTCCACCGGACGATGTCGCCGGTGCGGTACATCCGGGCGCCGGGCCCGCCGTACGGATTCGCCAC
>NZ_BAFS01000255.1 GCF_000308415.1 Nocardia asiatica NBRC 100129
AACCACGCCTGCTCGGCGATCACATCCGGCAGTGTCGCGCCGGGAACCCACGCGCCCTGCGCATTCCATGCGCTCAGGACCTGGTCGCGTTCGCCGGGGGCGAGCAGGTCGATGTCGCCGACCACGGCGGTGGCGTCGGCCGCGACCGCCGCGAGAACACGACGGAACCGGCTCGCGAAGTTCCGCACGGTCGATTCGTCGAACAGGTCGGTCGCGTAGCCGACCACTACCGAGATGCCGCGAGCGTCCGGCTGCTCGGCCAGGGTGATCTGCAGATCGAACTTCGCGGCCGACACCTGCGGATCGATGCCCGACACCGTGAGCCCGGGCAGTTCCAGCGTGGCGGGCGCGAGGTTCTGCAATACCAGCATCACCTGGAACAGCGGATGCCGCGCCGCCGAGCGGACCGGATCGAGCAACTCCACCAAACGCTCGAACGGCAGGTCGGCGTGGCCGAACGCGGCGACGTCGGTGCGGCGGACCTCGGCGAGCAGCGCCTCGAACGGCGTGCCCGGCTCGACCTCGGTGCGCAGCACCAAGGTGTTGACGAACATGCCGATCAGGTCGTCGAGTTCGGCCTCGCCGCGACCGGCCACCGGCGTGCCGATGGCGATGTCCGAGGTGCCCGACAACCGGGCCAGCAGCACCGCGAGCGCGGCGTGCACCACCATGAACAGCGTCGAATTGTGCTGCTGGGCCAAGCGTTCGAGCCCGGCGTGCAGCTCGGCGTCGATGTCGAAGGCGAAGCTCGCTCCGCGATAGGACGCCTGGGCGGGCCGGGGCCGGTCGGCCGGAAGCGGTAGTTCGTCCGGCAGGCCGGCGAGCGCGCCGCGCCAGTATTCGGCCTGCTGCGCGATCAGGCTCTGCGGATCGGTCTCCGAACCGAGCACCTCGCGCTGCCACAGGCTGTAATCGGCGTACTGGACCGGCAGCGGGGCCATGGCCGGGGCCTCGCCCCGGCTGCGCGCCTCGTAGGCCAGGACCAGGTCCCGGGTGAGCGGTCCGAGCGACCAGCCGTCGGAGCTGATGTGGTGCGCGACGAACGCGAGCACGTGCTCGCTGGGGTCGTCCGCGCCCGTGGTCGCGACCTCGAACAATTCCACCCGGAACGGGACCTCGGTGGTGACCTCGAAACCGGCAGTCACGACCGCGGTCACCACGGCGACCAGATCCCCTGCCTCGACACGGGTGGGCACGAGGTCGATCGACACCTCGTCCACCGCGAGCACCTGCTGTACCGGGCCCTCGGTGGTCTGCGGGTAGATCGTGCGCAGGATCTCGTGCCGTGCGACCAAGTCGGCGACCGCCTGTCGCAGCGCGGTGACGTCGAGGTCTCCGGTCAGGCGGATGGCGGCCGGAATGTTGTAGACCGACGAGCCCGGGTCGAACTGGTTGAGGAACCACATGCGCTGCTGCGCCAGCGACAGCGGGATGCGCTCCGGACGCGGACCGGCGACCAAGGCTTTGCGTCCGCCGCTGCCCGCGTGCTGCTCGACCTTGGCGGCGAGCCCGGCGACGGTGGATGCTTCGAACAGCACACGCACCGGCACCCGGGCGTCCAGCGCCGCGCCGATCCGCGCGGCGACCTGCGTCGCCAACAGCGAGTTACCACCCAGGGCGAAGAAATCGTCATCCGCACCGACACGCTCGACACCCAGCACCTCGGCGAACACGCCGGCCACGATCTCCTCGACCGGGGTCGAAGGCGCACGGAAGG
>NZ_BAFS01000254.1 GCF_000308415.1 Nocardia asiatica NBRC 100129
GCGCTGCGATAGATCCGGCGCACCCGGTCCGGGGTGAGCACCGCCATGTCCGGCGGGATGGTGGCGTGCAGCGCGGCCAGCGCTTCCTCGCTCAGGTCGTGGATGTCGCCGTCGCCGGGCAGCAGGGCGTCCGCGCCGATGCCGAGTTCGGCCAGCGCCTCGCGGATGGCCGCCCGGAAATCGGTGACGTCGATGTCCGGGTGGCTGTCGAGCATGGTCAGCAGCCCGATCTCCTCCCCCGCCGCCTGCAACTCGGTCGCCACCGCGTGCGCCAGCACACCGCCGAGCGACCAGCCGAGCAGCCGATAGGGGCCGTGCGGCTGCACCGCGCGGATCTCGGCCACGTAGCGGCGCGCCATCTCGGTCAGCGATCGCGGCAGGTAGCCCTCTTCGGTCAGCGCGGGCGACTGCAGGCCGAAGATCGGCGTGCTCGCGGGCACGTAGCGCGCGAGACCGGCATAGCACCAAGCCAATCCGTACATCGGGTGCAGACAGAACAGCGGCTGGGCGGCGGCTGTGTCGTGCGGCACCATGGTCCGGATCGGCAGCAGCACACCGAGCGCCGCGTTCGAGTCCTGGTCGTAGTCGTGGTCGTCGGCCAGCGCGGCGAGGATCCTGGCGGCCAGCGCCGCCGGGGTGGAATCGGTGAAGAACCACTGCACGCGCACCTCGGCGCCGGTCAGCGTGCGCAGCCTGCTCACCGCGCGCGTGGCCACCAGCGAGTTGCCGCCCAGGTCGAAGAAGTCGTCGTCCATGCCGATCCGCCGGCCGGCATCGGGCGCGAGCACCTCGTCGAACACCTCGAGTACGGTCCGCTCCAGCGGCGTGCCGGGCGCGCGGTACGGGCGGGCCGCCAGCCGCGGCGCGGGCAGCGCCTTGCGGTCGAGTTTGCCGCTGGCGTTGAGTGGCAGTTCGGCGAGCACGACGACCGCCGAGGGCACCATGTAGGACGGCAATGCGGCACGGGCGTGCAGCAGCAGCGCTGCCTCGTCGACGGACTCTCCCGGCGCGGCGACCACGTAAGCGGCCAGCCGATCCCCGGTGGCGCCACGCACCAGCGTGACCGCCGCGTGCCGCACCTGGGGGTGACCGGTCAACACGGTCTCGATCTCCCCGAGTTCGACGCGCTGGCCGCGCAGTTTGACCTGGAAGTCGCTGCGGCCCAGATACTCCAGCGCTCCGTCGCGCCAGCGCACGATATCGCCGGTGCGATAGAGCCGGGTGCCGCCCGCGTGGGCGACGAAACGCTCGGCGGTGCGTGCCGGGGCGCCGAGATAGCCGCGCGCCAATTGCGCCCCGGCGACGTACAGCTCGCCCGCACTGCCCGGCGGCACCGGTCGCAGCTGCCGGTCGAGGACGTGCACGCGGGTGTTGGCCACCGGGACGCCGATCGGAACCACCGCCGCGGACCTGCCGCGCACCTGGTGGTCGGTGACCACGGTGGCCTCGGCGGGGCCGTACCAGTTGACCAGCGCGGCGCCGGGCGCGGTGACGGCGAAGGCCGCCGCGGTCTCACCCGACAGCGCCTCGCCCGCCGCGAACACCCGCCGCAGCGACGGGTACCCCGTGGCCGGGTTGGCGACGGGATCGAGGAACGCGTCCAGCATCGACGGCACGAAGTGCACTGTGGTGACCGCGTTCTCGACGATCGTCCGAGCGAGGTAGGCCGGATCGCGATGGCCGTCGGGCGCGGCGACCACGATCGACGCACCGGTCTGCAACGGCCACAACAGCTCCCAGGCGGAGATGTCGAAGGTGATCGGCGTCTTGTGCAGTACCACGTCGTCGCCGCCGTGCGGGTAGGCCGACTGCGCCCAGCGGAACTGGTTGACCATCTGCCGGTGCGTGATCATCACGCCCTTGGGGCGACCGGTCGAGCCCGAGGTGTAGATGACGTAGGCGACGGTGTCCGGGTGGACGTGCACCTGCGGCAGCGCCTTCGCGTACGGAGGCAGATACAGCGTGTCCACCGCGATCACCGGAACGTCGGCCGCGGTGTCGAACGCGTCCGCGGTGGTGGTGAGGACGCAGATCGGAGCGGAGCTGCCGAGGACGTACTCGTTGCGCTCGGACGGGTGGTCCGGATCGACGGGGAGGTAGCCGCCACCGGCCCGCAACACCGCGTAGATCGCGACCACCAGATCGATGCCCCGCCGCATGGCCACAGCGACCAGCGTTTCCGGCCCCACGCCCCAGCGCATCAGCTCGACGGCCAGCGACCGTGCCCGCTCATCCAGTTCGGCATAGCTGAGGGTGGTGTCGGCGAAGCGCACCGCGGGCGCGTCCGGCGTGCGCGCCACCTGCGCGTCGAACAGCGACATGAGCGTCGCGCCGTCGAGCAGTTCCGGTGCGTCGGTGGCGTTGCGCGCGGCCAGCTCGGCGCGCTCGTCGTCCAGCAGCACATCGATGTCGCCGATCCGCGCCTGCGGAGCCGTCACGAAACGTCCGATCAGCGCCGCGAGCCGTCGCGCGAGCGCGTCCGCCGCCGCCGCGTCGGTCAGGTCGCGCAGGTACTTCACCGAGACGCGCAACTGACTGTCCAGCACCACCATCACCGTGAACGGATAGTGGGTGCCGTTGACCGCGCCCACCCCGGTGACGTTCATCCCGTCGATGGCGCTGGCCTGGTCCAAGCCCTCCCGGTCCACCGGGAACGACTCGAACACGACGAGCGAGTCGAACAACCCCTCCACGCCGACGGCTTCCTGGATATCGCTCAGCCCCAGGTAGTGGTGGTCCAGCAACGCGGCCTGCTCGGCCTGCAACCGACGCAGCAACCCGCCCAGCGTGCCGGTCGCGTCCAGCCGCACCCGCACGGGGATCGCGTTGAGGAACAGGCCCACCATCGCCTCGACGCCGTCCAGCTGGGGCGGCCGTCCCGACACGGTGGCGCCGAAGACCACGTCGTCGCGGTCGACGGTGCGACCGATCAGCAGGCCCCAGGCCGCCTGCACCACGGTGTTCACCGTGACGCCCAATCCCGACGCGAGCCGGGTGAGAGCGGTGGTGTCGGCCGGGGACAGCTCGAACCCGACCTCGCCGACGCCCGCGGAGATCTCACGACCGGGATCGACCGGCGCGAGCGGCGTCGGCTCGGTGACACCGGCCAGCGCGGCGCGCCACGCGGCACGGGCCGCCTGCGTGTCCTGCGCGACCAGCCACGCCAGGTAGTCGCGATACGACCGCACCGTCGGCAGGTGCCGGGAGTTGCCGCCGAGCGCGTACAGCGTGAGCAAGTCCTTCATCAACAGCGGCATGGACCAGCCGTCGACGAGGATGTGGTGGCTGGTCACCAGCAGGTGATAGCGGGCGGCGGTGGAGCGGATCAGCGCGAACCGCAGCAGCGGCGCGGTTCGCATGTCGAAGTGGTCGGCGAGATCGGCCGCTTTGACGCGCTCCAGCTCGGAGGCGGCCGCGGCCGGTTCCAGCTGGCTCAGATCGATCAGCCGCCACGGCACTTCCAGCGAATCCTGCACGATCTGCACGGGATTGCCCGCACTGTCGTCGGCGAAGGCGACGCGCAGGTTGTCGTGCCGGTCCAGCACGGCCTGGGCGGCGGCGCGCATGCGGCGGGCGTCCACCGCGCCCCCGAGATCCAGCACGAACTGGGTGGTGTAGACGTCCACCGAGTTCTCGGCGAGCAGGGCGTGGAACAGCATGCCCGATTGCAGCGGGGTGAGCGGCCACACGTCGGTCAGGTCCGGGTAGGCGCGGGCGAAGCGGTCGATGTCGGGCTGCTTCAGCCGCACCAGCGGGAAGTCCGATGGTGTGAAACCGCCCGCGTCGGGGCGTAATCCGTGCTCGGCCAAGCCGCCGAGCGCGCGGATCCAGTGCTCGGCGAAAGTCTTCGCGTCCTCGCCACGGAACGCGGCGGCGGCGAAGTCGAAGCGGGCCAGCAGGCCCTCGTCGGTGGCCTCGACGGTCAGCACGAGCAGCAGGTCCTCCGACGGGATGTCGGTGTGCACCCGCGCCGGGCGCAGATCCCGGTAGCGCAGCGCGAACCGGCCGCGACCGAGGCCGCGCAGCTCGGCGGCGGTCTCGGCGTTGAGGTGGCGCAGCAGGCCGTAACCGACACCGCAGGAGGGCACCGATCTCCGCAGCTCCTTGATCTGCGCGATCGCCGTGCCCGCCGCGGGGCCACCGATCAGGGCGTCCTCCAGGTCGACGCGGCTCAATCGCAGCGGCAGCGGGTATTCGGTGACGAAGCCGCCCACCATGCTCTCCGCGTCGGCGTGGGTGGCCGCGCGCGGGTCGGCGGGCAACCGGACCACCGAGCCGATGGCCCGGGTGACGGCCTCGCCCGCACTGGTCTGCAGGGCCAGCGCCAGCGCGGTGAGCACGATGTCGTCCACCCCGGCGTGGTATGCCTCCGCGGCCGCGGCGACGGCCGCCGCCCCCTCGGCCGTGATGGTGAGCGACACCCGGCTGCGTGCGCGCAGGTCACGGCCGTCGGTCGCCGCGCCCTCCGGGACGCTGCCGAGCGTCCGTCGCCACCAGTCCATTTCGGCGACGGTGGCCGGATCGCCCGCCTTGGCCGACAGTGCCCGGATGAACGTGCCGAGGCCGGATTCCGCGGTCGCGGGCGCGGCGTGGCGCGCCCGGTTCCAGCGCGCGGTGAGCTGGTCGGTGATGCTCCGCCAGGAGACGTCGTCGACCACGAGGCTGCTGGCCACGATGATGAGCGTCGAGCGGCCCTCGGGACCGCCGGTGAGCACGAAGTAGATGTTGCGCCCCTGTTCGGGGTCGAGCGCGGCCGCGGCCGCCTGCACCACGTCGTCGATGGGCAGCGAGGTCTCGCCACGCTGGGCGTCCAGCCTGCGGAACGCCTCACCGGCGCGGTCGGCGGCGTCGGGGATGCGCAGCACGGGCGCGCCGTTGTCGTCGTAACCCACCCGCACCCACAGCATCGGATGCTGGTCGAGCACGGCGCCCACGGCGGCGCGCACCGTCTCGACCGAACAGGTCTCCGGGACGTCGAGGGCGATGGCCCGCACCTCGAGGCCCTCCTCCAGTATCCGCGCCGCGTCCGGCGTGAGCGGCAGTTCGCCCGCCTCGTCGGCGGGGCCGCCCGCCACCGCGGCGGCGCGAGCCAGCGCGGCAACGGTCCGGCATTCGAAGACAGCACGCGGCGAGAAGGTCACGCCCCGCGCGCGCGAGCGGGCGACCACCTGGATGGACATGATGCTGTCGCCGCCGAGGGCGAAGAAGTCGTCGTCCAGACCGACTCGGTCGACGCCGAGCACCTCGCCGATCACCTCGGCGATGACGACCTCGGCCGGGGTGCGCGGCGCACGGTAGGCGCGGGTGTCCACGGCCGGCTCGGGCAGCGCCTTGCGGTCCAGCTTGCCAACGGGCGTCAGCGGAATGGCGTCCAGCACGACGATCGCCGCCGGAACCATGTGTTCCGGCAGCGTGCGCCCGATCCGCTCGGTGAGCACGGCCGTGTCCACGACGGCGTCCCCGGCCGGCAGCACGTAGGAGACCAGGATCGTCGCGCCGGAACCGGTTTCCCGGCCGAGCGTGACGGCGAAGCCGACTTCGGGCTGGGCCGCGAGCGCGGCGTCGATCTCGCCGAGTTCGATGCGGAAGCCGCGCACCTTCACCTGGAAGTCGTTGCGGCCCAGGTATTCCACGACCGGCGCGTCTCCGGCCCGCCGCCAGCGCACCAGGTCGCCGGTGCGGTAGAGGCGCTCGCCGGGCGTGCCGTACGGGTCGGCCACGAAGCGCGCGGCGGTCAGCCCAGGGCGGGCGTGGTAGCCGCGGGCGAGCTGGATGCCGCCCAGATACAGTTCGCCCGTCACGCCCTCGGGCACCGGCCGCAGCCTGCCGTCGAGCACCAGCGATCGCATGCCACGGATCGGCCCGCCGATCGCGACCGGATCACCGGGGCGCAGCGGATCGCTGATGTTGGTCATGATGGTGGTCTCGGTCGGCCCGTAACCGTTGTGGAAGTCGCGCTCCGGCACGCCTGTCCACTTGGCCGCCAGCTCGGCGGGCACCGCTTCACCGCCCGCCACGATGGTCCGCATTCCCGCGAGCGCGTCGGGATCGAGCGAGGCGAGCACGGACGGGGTGAGGAAGGCGTGCGTGACGCCCTCGGCGCGAATCAGCTCGGCCAGTTCCTCGCCACCGAAGGTGAGCGGCGGCGCCAGCACGAGCCCGCCCCCCGCGCCGAGCGCGAGCAGCAGTTCCAGCATCGACGCGTCGAACGACGGCGACGCGAAGGCCAAGGCCCGCGTGGACCGGTCGAGCCGATAACGCTCCACTTGCTCGGCGCAGAAGTTCGCCAGGCCCGCGTGGGTGACCACGACGCCCTTGGGCAGACCGGTGGAGCCGGAGGTGTAGATCACGTACGCGGCATTGCCGGGGCGCGGTATCGCGCGTAGCTCGCCGGGCCGCAACGGCTGGTCCGGGCGCACGGCGACGTCGACGGTGAAGTCGCGATCGTCCAGCACCACCCACTCGCCGCCGCCCAGGGCGGGCAGGTTGTCCAGCTCGGCGGTGAGCGTCACGCCGAGTGTCACGCCGGAATCCGCGACCATGTGCGCGATGCGGTCGGCCGGGTAGGTCGGATCGATCGGGACGAACGCCGCCCCGGCCTTGGCCACCGCCCACAGCGCCAGCACGGACTCCACCGATCGACGGATGGCGATGGCGACGAGCACGTCCGGTCCCGCGCCCCGGTCGATCAGCGCGCGCGCCAATTGCGCCGAGGCAGCGTCGAGTTCGGCGTAACTGAAGGTGCGCCCGTCGGCGACCACCGCGATACCGGCCGGGTTCGCGGCGACGGCGGCGGCCATCAACTCCGGCAGCGTGCTCGGCGGCACGGCGGGTGCGCCGGTACGGGCGATCAGGGCGGCGCGCTCCGAGTCGTCCAGGATCTCCAGATCACCGACGGCGGTGGCGGGATGCCGGGCGACGGCGGCCAGGATGCGACGGAACCGGCGGCCGAACTCGACCACGGTCTGCTCGTCGAACAGGTCGCGCGCATAGGTGAATTCGGCCGCGAGACCGGCCTCGGCGCCGGACTCGGTGCGCTGCTCGCGCACGGTCAGCAGCAGATCGAACTTCGCGGTGCCCGCGGCCGGGTCGAGCGCGGTGAAACTCAGGCCGGGCAGTCGGAAGTCGGTGGCGGTGAGGTTCTCGAACGACAGCGCCACCTGGAACAGTGGGTGGCGGCCCGCCGAGCGCTGCGGGTCGAGCTTCTCGACCAGTCGCTCGAACGGGATGTCGGCGTTGGCGAAGGCGCGCAGATCGGTTTCCCGATTGGCGGCCAGTAATTCGGTGAAGGCGAGACCGGGCGCGACCCGGCTGCGTAGCACCAGGGTGTTGACGAACATACCGATCAGGTCGTCGAGTTCGGCTTCGCCGCGCCCCGCGATGGGTGTGCCGATCGCGATGTCGTCGGTGCCGGACATCCGCGCCAGGAATACCGCGAACGCGGTGTGCACCACCATGAACAGCGTCGCGTTGTGCTGCCGCGCGAGCCCGGCCAGCGCGGCGTGCACGTCGGCGTCGACGACGAAATCGGTCTTGCCGCCCGCGAAGGACTGCGCGGGCGGGCGCGGGCGGTCGGCGGGCAGGTTCAGCTCGTCGGGCAGGTCCGCGAGTTCAGTTGTCCAGTAGGCCAGTTGCGCACCCGCGAGCGAGTCGGGATCGTCGTCGGCGCCGAGCACGTCGCGTTGCCACAACGCGTAGTCGGCGTACTGGATGGGCAGCGGCGCCCAGGACGGCTCGCGGCCGCCGCCGCGCGCCACGTAGGCCAGCATCAGGTCCCTGGTCAGCGGGCCCATCGACCAACCGTCGGCGCTGATGTGGTGCGCGACGAAGACCAGTACGTACTCGGTGCCCGCGAGTTGGAACAGCTTGGTACGGACCGGCGCCTCGGCGGTCACGTCGAAGCCGGCCGTGACGATCCGCTGGACCTCCCCGGCGACGTGCTCGTCCCCGATCTGCGCGGGAGTCAGATCCACCGTCACCTCGTGCGGCGCGAGAACCCGCTGAACCGGCCCGTCGGGGGTCTGCGGGTAGATCGTGCGCAGGATCTCGTGCCGCGCGATGAGGTCCTCGACCGCCTGTCGCAGCGCGGTGACGTCCAGGTCCCCGGACAGGCGAATGGCGGCCGGAATGTTGTACACCGAGGCAGAGGTGTCGAACTGGTTGAGGAACCACATGCGCTGCTGCGCGAACGACAGCGGGATGTGGTCGGGCCGCGGTCGCGCGACCAGCGGGATCCGTTTGCTCGCATCGGCGCCGCGTTCGACCTTGATCGCCAGTGCGGTGACGGTCGCGGCTTCGAAGATCGTGCGGACCGGGACACGCGAGTCCAGCGCCGCGCCGATCCGCGCGGCGACCTGCGTCGCCAACAGCGAGTTACCACCCAGGGCGAAGAAATCGTCATCCGCACCGACACGCTCGACACCCAGCACCTCGGCGAACACGCCGGCCACGATCTCCTCGACCGGGGTCGAAGGCGCACGGAAGGCTTGGACCTCGAACTCCGGCTCCGGCAACGCCTTACGATCCAGCTTGCCGTTCACATTCAACGGCAGAGCATCCAACACCACGAACGCCGACGGCACCATATACGACGGCAACCCAGCAGTGAGTTCAGCCTTCACCTGCGCCACATCGACACCGGCATCGGCCTCGGCATCGGCATCGGCGGCGACCAGGTAGGCCACCAACCGGTCACCGGTCCTCGGATCCGACTTCGCGATCACCGCCGCCTGCGCGACCTGCGGCAACGCCAGCAACGCCGCTTCGATCTCACCCAACTCGATACGGAAACCACGAATCTTCACCTGGAAATCCGTACGCCCCCGATACTCCAGCTCACCCGCACTGTTCCAGGCGACCAAATCACCCGTGCGGTACATCCGCGCACCAGACTCGAACGGATTCGCCACAAAACGATCCGCCGTCAGATCCCCACGACCGAAATACCCCCGCGCCAACTGCACACCAGCCAAATACAACTCACCCGACACACCCACCGGAACCGGACGCAACCGCGCATCCAACACAAACACACGGCTATTCCACTCAGGCGCACCAATCGGCACCGACATCTCGTCAGCCACAGTCACCCGATGGCACGTGATCGACACCGCCGCCTCAGTCGGACCATA
>NZ_BAFS01000253.1 GCF_000308415.1 Nocardia asiatica NBRC 100129
CATGCCGATCAGGTCGTCGAGTTCGCGTTCACCGCGACCGGCGATCGGAGTGCCGACCGCGATGTCGTCGGTGCCCGACAGCCGCGACAGCAGCACCGCCAGGGCCGCGTGCACCACCATGAACAGCGACGCGTTGTGCGCGCGCGCCAGTTCGTGCAGGCGGGCGTGGCGCTGCGGGTCGATCTCGAAGCGGATCGCCTTGCCCTGGAACGACTGCGCGGGCGGGCGCGGCCGGTCGGCGGGCAGCTCCAGCTGGTCGGGCAGATCGGCCAGCGCCGCCGTCCAGTACGCCACCTGCCGTGCGGCCAGCGATTCCGGGTCGTCCTCGGACCCGAGCACCGCGCGCTGCCACAGCGCGTAGTCGGCGTACTGCACCGGCAGCGGCTGCCACTGCGGCGCCTCGCCCTGCACGCGAGCCACGTAGGCGGCCATCACGTCGCGGGCCAGCGGGCCCATGGACGAGCCGTCGGCCGCGACGTGGTGCACGGTGAACGCGAGCACATGGTCGTTGTCCGAAATACGGAACAGCGCCACCGCCAGCGGCACCTCGACGGTGACGTCGAAAGTGGTCAGCGCGAAGCCGATGACGGCGCCGAGCAGATCCTCCTCGGCGACCTCGATCGGGGTGAGCGCCGCCGCGGACCGGTCGGCGGGACGGATCACCTGGTGCGGCCCGTCCGCGGAGCGCGGATAGGTGGTGCGCAGCACCTCGTGCCGGGTGAAGACGTCGCCGATGGCCTGTTCCAGCGCGGCCACGTCGAGCGTGCCGGACAGCCGGACGGCCAGCGGGATGTTGTCCACCGCCGAGGTGGCCGTGTCGAACTGGTTGAGGAACCAGTACCGCTGCTGCGCGGGCGAGAGCGGGATGTGCGCCGGGCGCTCCCCCGCCTCCAGGCGCGGCCGGTCCCGGCCGGACCCGGCGTTGTGCTCCACCCGGGCGGCCAGCGCCAGCACGGTGGACGCCTCGAACAGGTCGCGCACCGCGAGCCTGGTGTCCAGCGCGGCGCCCAGCCGCGCGGTCACCTGGGTGGCCAGCAGCGAGTTGCCGCCGAGTTCGAAGAAGTCGTCGTCCAGGCCGACCCGCGCGACGCCGAGCACGTCGCCGAAGGTGCCCGCCACGATCTCCTCGATCGGTGTGGAGGGCGCGCGGAACACCTTGGCCTCGAACACCGGAGCGGGCAGCGCCTTGCGGTCCAGCTTGCCGGACGCGTTCAGCGGGAATTCGTCCAGCACGACGAACGCCGAGGGCACCATGTAGGCGGGCAGCTCGCCGCCGAGTTCGGCGCGCACGCCCTCGATGTCCACCGAGCGGCCCGCGGTCGCGATGACGTAGGCGACCAGCTGGTCGCCCAGCCGATCGTCCGAGCGCACCACGACCACCGCCTGGGCGATCGAGTCCAGCGCCGTGAGCGCCGACTCGATCTCGCCCAGCTCGATGCGCAGACCGCGCAGCTTCACCTGGAAGTCGGTGCGGCCCAGGTACTCCAGTTCGCCCTTGTCGGTCCAGGTGACGAGGTCGCCGGTGCGGTACATCCGAGCGCCGGGCTCCCCGTACGGGTCGGCCACGAACCGGTCGGAGGTCAGATCGGGACGCGCGACGTAGCCGCGGGCCAGTTGCACGCCCGCGAGGTACAGCTCACCCGCGACACCCACCGGCACCGGGTGCAGGCGCGAATCCAGCACATACACCTGCGTGTTGAACACCGGAGCGCCGATCGGCACCGACACCGTGTCGTCCTCGGTCACCTCGTGGAAGGTGACGTCGACCGCCGCTTCGGTCGGGCCGTACAGGTTGTGCAGGCGAGCGCCGGTGAGTTCTTGCATCCGCTGCGCGGTGGCGGCGGGCAGCGCTTCACCGGAGGCGAAGACGTTGCGCAGGCTGGTGCATTCGTCGGCCCGTTCCTCGGCCACGAACACCGACAGCATCGACGGCACGAAGTGCGCCGTGGTGACCTGCTCGCCGGTGATGACCTGCACCAGGTACGCCGGGTCGCGATGGCCGTCGGGCTTGGCGACCACCAGGCGCGCGCCGACCTGCAAGGGCCAGAAGAATTCCCACACCGACACGTCGAACGTGGCCGGGGTCTTCTGCAACACCACGTCGGTGTCGTCGAGGCCGTACTCGTCCTGCATCCACACCAGGCGGTTGACGATCGCGGCGTGCGAGACGGCCACGCCCTTCGGGCGGCCGGTCGAACCGGAAGTGAAGATCACGTACGCGGTGTTCGACGGACGCAGCGGCGCACGACGTTCCGCGTCGGTGACCGGCTCGTCGGAGTAGTCGCCCAGCGACACCACATCGATCTCGATCGCCCGGGTGGCGCCCGCGTCGAACTCGTCGCGCGAGGTGGTCAGCACGCACACCGGCCGGGCGGTGTCGAGCACGTACCGGGTGCGGTCGGCCGGATGATCCGGGTCCAGCGGCACATAAGCGCCACCGGCGACGGTCACCGCGTACATGCCGACGACCAGGTCGATCGAGCGGCGCATACCGAGGGCGACCATCGAGTCCGGGCCGACGCCCAGCGAGATCAGGTGCCGGGCCAAGCGGTTCACCCGGAAGGCGAACTCGGCGTAGGACAGACTCGTCCCCTCGAACGTCACCGCGGGCGCGTCCGGGGTCCGCGCGAGCTGCGCGGCGAACATCGACACCAGGGTGGCGGCCGGGTCGACCGGGTGCGCGGTGTCGTTCCACCGCTCGATCACCTCGGTGCGCTCGACGCTGTCGAGCAACTCGACGTCGCCGACGGTGACGGACGGATCCGCGGCGACCGCGGTCAGCATCCGGACCAGGCGCGCCGCCACGCCCGCGATGGTGTCGGCGTCGAACATGTCGGCCGCGTAGGCGAATTCGGCGGTCATGCCGTCGGCCGCGCCCGAAGCGTCGAACCGGTCGGCGAGGTTGAGATGCAGGTCGAACTTGGCGGTCACCACGTCCAGCGGCACACCGGCCACCTCGAGCCCGGGCAGCTCGAACGCGGCCTCACCGGTGTTCTGGAACGACAGCATCACCTGGAACAGCGGGTGCCGCGCCTGCGAGCGCGCCGGGTTCAGGATCTCCACCAACCGCTCGAACGGCAGGTCCGCGTGCGCGAACGCCGACAGGTCGGTGTCCTTGGTGCTGGCCAGCAAGTCGGTGAACGACGTAGCGGGATCGACCGCGCTGCGCAGCACCAGCGTGTTGACGAACATGCCGATCGCGTCGTCGAGCACCGCCTCGCCACGGCCCGCGACCGCCGTGCCGATGGCGATGTCGTCGCTGCCGGACAACCGCGCCAGCAGCGCGGCGAACGCGGCGTGCACCACCATGAACAGGCTGGCGCCGTTCGCGCGGGCCAGCGCGTTCAGTTCGCGCAGCAGCGGCGCGTCGAGCGAGAACTCGTACACGCCACCGCGATTGGACGCGACAGCCGGGCGCGAGCGGTCCGACGGCAGGTCGAGCTGATCCGGCAGCCCGGCCAGGGTGTCGGACCAGAACGCGACCTGCTGGGCGATCAGCGAGCCGGGATCGGCCTCGGAGCCCAGCGTCTCGCGCTGCCACAGCGCGTAGTCGGCGTACTGCACCGGCAGCGGAGCCCAGGCGGGCGCCTCGCCGCGCGAACGCGCCGAGTAGGCCACCATCACGTCGCGGGCCAGCGGGCGCACCGACCAGCCGTCGCCGGAGATGTGGTGCACCACGAACACCAGCACGTGGGTGTCGGGCTGCGAGCCGTCCATCGAGCCCGCGATGCGGAACAGCTCGGCCCGCACCGGAACGGCGGCGGTGACGTCGAAACCCGTCAGCACCAGTTCGCTGATCCGCTCGGAGATCTCGGCCTCGGACACCTCGATCGGGGTGAGATCGATGGCGCTGTGCCCAGCGGGCAGCACGACCTGCACGCCCTGGCCGTCGGCGGTCTCCGGGTAGACGGTGCGCAGCACCTCGTGCCGGTCGACCACGTCGGCGACGGCCTGGCGCAGCGCCTCGGTGTCCAGGGTGCCGGTGAGCCGGACCGCGAGCGGGATGTTGTTCACCGCGGTCTGGTTGTCGAACCGGTTCAGGAACCACATGCGCTGCTGGGCCAGCGACAACGGGATCTTCGACGGGCGCGGGCCCGCCACGAGTTCGCGGCGGCGGCCGGTGCCCTGATGCGCCTCGACCCGGACGGCCAGTGCGGCCACCGTCGGCGCCTCGAACAGCGTGCGGACCGGAATCCTGGTGTCCAGCGCAGCGCCGAGGCGGGCGACCACCTGGGTGGCGATCAGCGAGTTGCCGCCCAGCTCGAAGAAGTCGTCGTCCAGGCCGACCGCGCGTTCGTGCGCCAAGCCGAGCACCTCGGCGAAGACGTCGGCGACGATCTCCTCCACCGGAGTCGACGGCGCGCGGAATTCCCGCGCCTCGAAGACCGGTTCGGGCAGCGCGCGCCGGTCCAGCTTGCCGTTCGGGTTCAGCGGCATGGCGTCGAGCACCACGATCGCGGCGGGCACCATGTACGACGGCAGCTGCGCGGCCAAGTGCGCGCGCAGCGCCTCGACGTCCACCGTCGCGCCTGCGGCGGGCACCACGTAACCGACCAGCTGATCGCCGGTGTGCGCCTCGGAGCGCACCAGCGCCACCGACTGCGCGACCGATTCGTGGGCGGTGAGCGCGGACTCGATCTCGCCGAGCTCGATGCGCAGACCGCGCAACTTCACCTGGAAGTCGGTGCGGCCCAGGTATTCGATGGCGCCGGTGGCGTTCCGGGTGACCAGGTCACCGGTGCGGTACATCCGTGCGCCGGGCGCCCCGTACGGGTTGGCCACGAAGCGATCCGCGGTCAGGTCGGCGCGGCCGAAGTAGCCGCGCGCCAGCTGGTCGCCCGCGAGGTACAGCTCACCCGCGACGTTCGGCGGCACCGGATGCAGGCGCGCATCCAGCACGTAGGCCTGCGCGTTCCACACCGGCAGGCCGATCGGCACGGCGCCGTCCACCCGCTCGTCCACCGGACCGTGCGTGGCGTGCACGGTGAACTCGGTGGGGCCGTACAGGTTGTACAGCGCGGCGTCGCTCACCCGCCGGATGGCGACGACGGCGTCGGCTGTGAACGCCTCACCGGCGACGAACAGCGTCCGCAGCGAGGCGAGCGCGTCCGCGTCGGCCGGGTCGATCCCGGCCGCGAAGACGGTCAGCATGGACGGCACGAACGAGGTCATGGTGACCCGCTCGGCGGCGATCACCTCGGCGAGGTACTGCGGGTCGCGGTGCCCGTCGGGGCTCGCCACCACGATCCGGCCGCCGGTGCTCAGCGGGCCGAACAGCTCCCACACCGACACGTCGAAGGTGGCGGGGGTCTTGAACAGCACGACGTCGTCGGCGCCGATGCCGTATTCACCGGTGATCCAGCGGATCTGGTTGACGACCGCGGCATGCGGCACGGCGACGCCCTTCGGGCGTCCGGTAGAGCCGGAGGTGAAGATCACGTACGCCGGGTGCTGCGGACGCAGCGGCGCGATGCGCTCGGCGTCGGTGATCGGCGCGTCCGAGTACCCGGACAGCTCCAGCTCATCGATGCGCAGCGTGGCGCGGCCCGCCCCGTCGAACGCGTCGCGCGCGGTGGTCAGCACGCAGACCGGGTCGGCCGAGTCGAGCACGTAGTGCACGCGGTCGGCCGGCTGGTCCAGATCCAGCGGCACGTAGCCGCCGCCGGCGGCGTGCACCGCGTAGGCGGCCACGACCAGGTCCACCGAGCGGCGCATACCCAGGGCGACCAGCGTCTCCGGGCCCACGCCCGCCTCGACGAGGCGGCGCGCCAGCCGCCGCACGCGAGCGGCGAATTCGGCATAGGTGAGCGAGGTTCCGGTGGCCGGGTCGACCACGGCGACCGCGTCCGGGGTGGCCGTGGCCTGCGCGGCGAACTCCTCGACCAGCGTGCGCGCTGTGCCGAGGTCGCGGGCGGTGTCGTTCCAGCCGCGCAGCGCCTGCGCGGTCTCCCGCTCGTCCAGCAGCGCGATGTCGCCGATCGGCCGGTCCGGCTCGGCCGCGACGGCCTTCAGCAACCGGCCGAAGCGCACGCCGAACTCCGCCATGGTGGCCGGGTCGAACAGGTCGGTGGCGTAGATCAGCTCGGCGGCGATGCCCGCGGGGGCAGCGCCCGCGCCGACGGCCGCGTCGGCGGCGTCGCGCTCGGACAGCACCAGTTGCAGGTCGAACTTGGCGACGTCGATCGGCAGGTCGACACCGCTGACCGTGAGACCGGGCAGTTCCAGGCTGTTCTGGCCGGTGTTCTGGAACGACAGCATCACCTGGAACAGCGGGTGCCGGGCCTGCGAACGCGCCGGATTCAGGATCTCCACCAACCGCTCGAACGGCAGGTCGGCGTGGCCGAACGCGGCGATGTCGGCGGCGCGCACCGAACGCAGCAGCTCGGTGAAGGTCGCGGCGGGCTCGATCGGGGTGCGCAACACCAGCGTGTTGACGAACATGCCGATCAGGTCGTCGAGCGCGCGCTCGCCACGGCCCGCGATCGGGGTGCCGATCGCGATGTCGTCCTCGCCGGACAACCGCGACAGCAGCACGGCCAGCGCGGTGTGCGCGACCATGAACAGCGTCGCGCCCCTGGTGCGGGCGAGCTCGGTGAGCTGGGCGTGGGTCTGCGCGTCGATCTCGAAGACGTGCGTGGCGCCGCGGCCGGAGGCGACCGCGGGGCGCGGCCGGTCGGCGGGCAGGTCCAGTTGCTCGGGCAGCCCGCGCAGCGTGTCCGACCAGAACGAGATCTGCTCGGAGATCACCGAATTCGGGTCGTCCTCGGCGCCGAGCACCTGGCGCTGCCACAGCGCGAAGTCCGCGTACTGCACTTCCAGCGGACGCCAAGCGGGCTCGCCGCCGTCGACGCGCGCGCCGTAGGCGGTCATCACGTCCCGGGTGAGCGGGCCCATGGAGAAGCCGTCGGCCGAGATGTGGTGCACCACCAGGGCGAGCACGTGTTCGGTGGGGCTGATCTCGAACAGCCGGGCGCGGAAGGGCACCTCGGCGGTGACGTCGAAAGCCGTGCCGATCAGCCGCGCGAGCTGTTCGGGCAGTTCGGCTTCGGTGACGTCGACCGGGGTGAGGTCGGGAATGACCTTCGCGGTGGCCACGGTCTGCTGGTGCGCGGCGCCGTCCACCTCGGGGTAGAACGTGCGCAGCGACTCGTGGCGGGCCAGCACGTCGGCGACGGCGATCTGCAACGCCTGCCGGTCGAGCAGGCCCGACAGCCGCACCGCGGCCGGGATGTTGTCCACCGCCGAATCGGGGTCGAAGCGGTTGAGGAACCACATGCGCTGCTGGGCCAGTGACAGCGGCACCAGCTCCGGGCGCTGCTGCGGCGTCAGCGGCGCGCGGCCGCCCGCGCCCGCCTTGGTCTCCGCGCGCGCCGCCAGCGCGACCACGGTGGAGGCCTCGAACAGCTCGCGCACCCCGAGGTCGGTGTCCAGCGCGGCCGACAGCCTCGCGGCGACCTGGGTGGCCGACAAGGAGTTGCCGCCGAGGGCGAAGAAGTCGTCGTCCAGGCCGACCCGCTCCAGACCGAGCACGTCGGCGAAGGTGGCGGCGACGATCTCCTCGACCGGCGTGGTGGGAGCGCGGAACACCGCGGCCTCGAACACCGGCGCGGGCAGGGCCTTGCGATCCAGCTTGCCGGAGGCGTTGAGCGGGAACTCCTCCAGCACGATCACGACCGACGGCACCATGTACGCGGGCAACTGCCGCGCCAGGTCCTCCCGGACCAGGTCGGTGTCCACGGCCGCGTCCGGCGCGGGGATGACGTACGCGACCAGCTGATCGCCCGCGTGCGCGTCGGAGCGCACGACCACGACCGACTGCGCGACTTCGTCCAGGCCGGTCAGCGCGGACTCGATCTCGCCGAGTTCGATACGCAGACCACGCAACTTCACCTGGAAATCGGTACGGCCCAGGTACTCCAGCTCACCGTGCTCGGTCCAGGCCACCAAGTCACCCGTGCGGTACATCCGCGCACCGGGCTCCCCGAACGGGTTGGCCACGAAACGATCACCGGTCAGGTCCGGACGCGCCACATAACCGCGCGCCAGCTGGGCGCCGGCCAGATACAGTTCGCCCGCCACACCCACCGGAACCGGACGCAACCGCGCGTCCAACACGAACACCTGCGTGTTGAACACCGGAGCGCCGATCGGCACCGTCTCGGTATCCGCGTCCACCACCTCGTGGAAGGTGACGTCGACCGCGGCTTCGGTCGGACCGTACAGGTTGTGCAACGCCGCACCGGTCAGCTCACGCAAGCGGTGCGCGGGCTTGGGCGGCAGCGCCTCACCGGAAGCGAACACCAACCGCAGCGAATCACACCGCGCCGCGGCGGCATCCGCCACGAACACCGCCAGCATCGACGGCACGAAGTGGGTGACCGTCACCCGCTCGGCGCTGATGACCTCGGCCAGGTAGGCCGGATCACGGTGACCGTCCGGCTTGGCCACGACCAGCCGAGCGCCGATCTGCAACGGCCAGAAGAACTCCCAGACCGACACGTCGAACGTGGCGGGGGTCTTCTGCAACACCGCGTCGGCAGGCGTCAGCTGGTAGGCGGTCTGCATCCAGACCAAACGGTTGACGATCGCCGCGTGCGACACCGCCACACCCTTCGGGCGACCCGTCGAACCCGACGTGAAGATCACATACGCGGTGTTCGCCGGACGCAGCGGCGCACGCCGGTCGGCGTCGGTGACCGGCGCCTCCGACAGGCCCTTCAGGTCCAGCAGATCGATGCGCACCTGCGCGGTGTCGATGTCCAGATCGCTGCCCGAGGTCAGCACGCACACCGGATCGGCCGTGCCGAGGATGTATTCGGTGCGCTCGGCCGGGTGGTCCGGGTCCAGCGGCACGTAGGAGCCACCGGCCACGGCGACGGCGTACATGCCGACCACCAGATCGATCGAGCGGCGCATGCCCAGCGCCACATAGGATTCCGCGCCGACGCCGCGCGCGATCAGCCAGCGCGCCAGCTGGTTCACCCGCCAGGAGAACTCGGCGTAGGACAGAGATGTCCCCTCGAACGTGATCGCGGTCGCGTCCGGGGTGCGTTCGACCTGGTCGTAGAACATCGACACCAGAGTCGCGCCGGGAGCGGAGCCCGCGGAACGACCCGGCAAGGCCGCGTCCACATCGAACTCGGTGTCGTTCCAGCCGGACACCACGAGCTCGCGCTCGGCGGTGTCGAGCAGTTCGATGTCGCCGACGACCGCGCCGGCATCGGCGGTGATCGCGGTGAGCACCCGGATCAGGCGGTCGGCGATGCGGCGCACGGTCTGCTCGTCGAACAGGTCGCGCAGGTAGCCCGCGCGCACCCGCAGCCGCGAATCCAGCTGCGCGATCAGGGTCAGCGGGTAGTGGGTGGCGTCGGCCGCGTCCAGGCCGACCACCGCCATGCCGTCGATGTCGGCGGCCTGCGCCTGCAAGCCCGCGGCGTCGACCGGGTAGGACTCGAACACCACGAGCGTGTCGAACAGCCCGCCGACGCCCGCGACCGCCTGGATGTCGGCCAGGCCCACGTAGTGGTGGTCCAGCAGATCGGCCTGCTCGCCCTGGGTGCGGACCAGCAGCTCGCGCACCGACTCCGAGGGGTCGAAGCGCACCCGCACCGGCACGGTGTTGATGAACAGGCCGACCATCGCCTCCACGCCCGGCAGCTGCGCGGGACGACCGGAGACGGTGGTGCCGAACAGCACGTCGTCGCGGCTGGTCATACGGCCGACGAGGATGCCCCACGCCGTCTGCAACACGGTGTTCGGGGTGACGCCGAGCGAGCCGGCCAGCGCGGTCAGCCGCGCGGTGGTCGCCTCGTCCAGCTCGAAGAAGTACTCGCCGGACAGCGAGGTGATCTCGCGACCGGCGTCCGGGCGCGCCAGCAGGGTCGGTTCGCCGACGCCGCGCAGCGCGCGCGCCCACGCGGCCAGCGACGCCGCGTGGTCCTGCTGCCGGGTCCAGGCCAGGAAGTGCCGGTAGGAGCGCACCGCGGGCAATGCGGCGGCGTCCGCGTGCACGGCGTAGAGCACCAGCAGGTCCCGCATGAGCAGCGGCATGGACCAGCCGTCGAGCAGGATGTGGTGGTTGGACACCACGAACTGCCAGCGGGCCTCTCCTTCCGCCGAAGAGTCTGCCACCTGGATCAGCGTGAAGCGGATCAGCGGCGGCGCGGCCAGGTCGAAGCGACGCATCCGGTCGGCCTCGATCAGGTCGTCGGCCGAGCCGGATTCGGTCCGGTCGTGCTCGGCCCACGCGACGCGCACGCTGTCCAGCACGATCTGCACGGGGTTGCCGTCGTGGTCGCTGACGAACGCGGTGCGCAGGTTCTCGTAGCGGTCCACCAGAGCCTGTGCCGCCGAACGCAGCCGGGCGGCGTCCACCCGGCCGGTGAGCGTCAGCACCGCCTGCGCGGTGTACACGTCGACCGAGGTCGCGGCGAGGCGGGCGTGGAACAGCAGACCGGCTTGCAGCGCCGACAGCGGCCAGACGTCCGACAGCGCCGGGAAGCGCCGCTCCCAGGCGTCGATATCGCGTTGCGTGCTGCGCACCAGCGCGAAGTCCGACGGAGTGTGCCCACCCGCGCCGGTCGAATTGGCGTGCCGGGCCACCGCTTCCAGCGCGGCGATCCACAGTTCGCCGAATTCGCGCACGTCGGCGGCCGACAACAGGGTCGACGGGTAGCCGATGTTGGCGGTCAGCTGGTCGCCGACCACGATCGCGTTCACGTCCAGCGGCGCCATCGCGGGCATGTCCGCGTCGTAGTCGCCGCCCAGCGCGCCGAGTTCCGGCGCGGGGATCCAGCCGAAGCCGCGCAGCGATTCCGGCACGTCGCCCTCGGAGACTCGGCCGAGGTAGTTGAAACTCACCTGACCGGGCAGCTCGCGCGGCAGTTGCGCGGCGGTCTCGGCGTTCAGGTAGCGCAGCAGGCCGTAGCCGATGCCCTTGTCCGGCACCGAGAGCAACTGCTCCTTGACCGCCTTGACGGCAGCGCCCAGCGCGGGGCCGCCGGTGAACGCGGCGTCGACATCGATCCCGGACAGGTCGAACCGGACCGGGTAGATCGCGGTGAACCAGCCGACGGTGCGCGACAGATCCGCACCCGGCACCACGTCTTCCTCGCGGCCGTGACCCTCCAGGCGCAGCAGCAGCGAATCCTCGCCCCGGGCGGCCACCCGCCGCGCCCGCCACTTCGCGGTGGCCAGCGCCAGCGCGGTGAGCAGGCCGTCGTTCACGCCGCCGTGGAACAGCGCCGGAACCGTGGTGAGCAGGGTCTTGGTGACCTCGGCGGACACCTCGACCCGATGCTTGGCGATCTCGCCGGAGGTGTCCACGGCCGGGTCCATCGGACGCTCGGTCAGCAGCGGATCGGGCGTGCCGACCACCGAAAGCCAGTAGTCCAGTTCGGCCACCCGCTCCGCGCTGGCGGCCTCGCGCTCCAGCGCGTGCGCCCAGGCGCGCATCGACGTGGCCGGGGCGACCAGCTCGGGGGTCTGCCCCGCCGTGCGCTGACCCCAGGCCGTGACGAAGTCCGGCACCAGGATGCGCCAGGAGACGCCGTCCACCACCAGGTGGTGGGCGACCACGATCAGGCGTCCGGCGCGCTCGGCGGAATCGGGTTCCAGCCACACGAACCGGATGACCACGCCGGCCGCGGGATCGAGCCGGTCCAGCGACTCGTCCAGGGCGGCCGAGGCGATCTCGAGCAGTTCGGCATCGGTGACGTCGGCGGCGAACTCGGTGCGGTCGATCAGCGCGTCCACCTCGACCGTGCCCGGCGCGGCGGTCTCGACCACCCAGTCGTCGCCGTCGCGGCGCAGGCTCGCGCGCAGCATGTCGTGCCGATCGATGACCGCGCCCACCGTCGCTGCGATGCCCGCCCGGTCGATGCCGACCGGCAGTTCCAGCGCCAGCGTCTGGTTGAACCGGCCGAACGAGCCGCGCCGCTCCGCCATGAACCGGACCACCGGCGTCAACGGCATGACGCCGATGCCGCCGCCGGGCGGCTCGGCCAGCGTCGTCGCCGACGCCTCCGCCGCCTCGGTGGTCTCGGCGACCGACGCCAGCCCGGCCACGGTGCGCTGCTCGAAGACGTGCCGCGGGGTGAACACCACGCCGCGCGCCTTGGCCCGCGAGACCAGCTGGATGGAGACGATGCTGTCGCCGCCGAGCGCGAAGAAGGAGTCGTCCACGCCGACCCGCTCCACGCCGAGCACCTCGGCGAACACCTCGGCGATGGTCTGCTCCACCGGGGTGCGCGCCGCGCGGAACACGACCTCGGTGGCGAACACCGGCTCCGGCAGCGCCTTGCGGTCCAGCTTGCCCACCGGGGTGAGCGGCACGTGGTCGATCACCATGATCGAGGAGGGCACCATGTAGGCGGGCAGGCGATCCTCGACATGCGCGGTCAACGCCGCCACGTCGATCGACTGTCCCTGCGCGGCGACCACATACGACACCAGCGACACCGCGCCCGCGGCGCTCTTGTGGCCGACGGTGACGGCGAAGTCGACGGTCTCGTGCGAGGCGAGCGCGGCGTCGATCTCGCCGAGTTCGATGCGGAAACCACGCACCTTCACCTGGAAGTCCGAGCGGCCTACGTATTCGACGACAAGCGACTCGACTCCTCCTGCGGGCGCGGAGCCTGCGGAGTGCCCGACCCGCGTCCAGCGCACGACGTCACCGGTGCGGTACATCCGCGCGCCGGGCACGTACGGGTTGGCGACGAAACGCTCCGCCGACAGCCCCGGGCGGGCGTGGTAGCCGCGCGCCAGCTGGACGCCCGACAGATACAGCTCACCTGCCACACCCACCGGAACGGGCCTGAGCTGGGCATCCAGGATCAGCGACTGCATGCCCCGGGTCGGGCCACCGATGGTGACCCGGTCGCCCGGCGCGAGCGCGTCGCTGATGTTGGTCATGATCGTGGTCTCGGTCGGGCCGTAACCGTTGTGGAAGCGGCGACCGGAACCGTCCGGCGCGCCACCCCACTTGGCGACCAGGTCGGCCGGCACGGCCTCGCCACCGGCCACGATCACCCGCATGCCGGCCAGCGCCGCCGAATCCAGCGAGGCGAGCACCGACGGGGTGATGAAGGCGTGCGTGACCCGCTCGGCGCGGATCAGCTCGGACAGCTCCTCGCCGCCGTAGACGCCGGGCGGGCAGACCACCAGGGCGCCGCCGCGGCCGATCGCCAGCAGGAATTCCAGGATCGAGGCGTCGAAGCTGGGCGAGGCGAAATGCAGTGCGCGCGTGTCGGAATCGACGTCGTAGCGCGCGTTCTGCTCGTCCCGGAAGTTGGCCAGGCCCGCGTGGGTGACCACGACGCCCTTGGGCACACCGGTGGAACCGGAGGTGTAGATGACGTACGCGGGATGCTCCGGCCGCACCGGGCGCACCCGGTCGGCGTCGGTGACCGCGGCCTCGTCGAAGCCGTCGAGATCCAGCTCGTCGAGCACCAGCCACTCGACCGACTCGGGCAGTTCGGCGCGCACCGACGCCACGGTCAGACCGATCGGGGAGCCCGAATCGGTGACCATGTGCGCGATGCGGTCGGCCGGGTAGGTCGGGTCGATCGGCACGAACGCGCCGCCGGACTTGGACACCGCCCACTCCGCGAAGTACGACTCGTCCGAGCGCGGCACGGCGACCGCCACCAGATCCTCGGTGCCGATGCCGCGCTGGATCAGCAGGCGGGCCAGGCGGTTCGACCGCGCGTCCAGCTCGCCGTAGGACACACTTCGCCCCTGGAACACCACGGCGGGCGCCTCCGGGTCGATGGCCGCGGCCTCGGCGATCAGGTCCGGCAGCGTCCGCGCGGGCGTGGCGGGCGCGCCGGTGCGGGCGACCAGATCGGCCCGCTCGGCGGCGTCGAGCACGTCGATCGCGCCGACGGTGACCGACGGATCGGCCGCGACGGCCGCGAGCACCCGTTCCCAGCGGTCCACGATGGCCGCCGCGGTCGCCTCGTCGAACAGCTCGGTGGCGTAGGTGAGCGCCAAAGCCATGCCGCCGGAACCGGATTCGCCCCGCTCGGCGAGGGTGAACTGCAGGTCGAAGCGCGCGACGTTCTCTTCCAGGTCCAGCGCGGACACCGACAGACCGGGCAGCTGCAGGGTGGTGCGCTCCAGGTTCTGGAACGCCAGCATCACCTGGAACAGCGGGTTGCGGGCCTGCGAGCGCTCCGGCGCGAGCAGTTCCACCAGCCGCTCGAACGGCACGTCGGCGTTGCCGTAGGCGTCCAGGTCGGTGCGGCGCACCCGGTCGAGCAGATCGGCGAACGACTCGCCCGGCTCGATGCCGGTCCGCAGCACCAGCGTGTTGACGAACATGCCGACCAGATCGTCGAGCGCGGCCTCGCCGCGGCCCGCGACCGGGGTGCCGACCGCGACGTCGTCGCTGCCGGACAGGCGCGACAACAGCACCGACAGCGCGCCGTGCAGCACCATGAACAGCGACGCGCCGCGCTGCCGCGCGAGGTCTTCCAGCGCGGCGACCAGCTCGCCGGACAGCTCGCGGTGCAGCGTCGCGCCGCGGTGCGAGGCGACGGCCGGACGCGGCCGGTCGGTGGGCAGAGTCAGCTCGTCGGGGACGTCGTCGAGCGCGCGCCGCCAGTACTCGACCTGCTTCGCCAGCAGCGAGCCGGGATCGTCCTCCGCGCCCAGGATCTCGCGCTGCCAGACCGCGAAGTCGGCGTACTGCACCGCAAGCGGCGCCCAGCCGGGGGCGGCGCCGGCGCTGCGCGCGGTGTAGGCGGCCATCACGTCGCGGGTCAGCGGGCCCATCGAGAAGCCGTCGGCGGCAATGTGGTGCACCACGACGACGAGCACGTGCTCCTGCGGCCCGGCCGCGTACAGCCGGGTGCGCAGCGGAACCTCTTCGGCCACGTCGAATCCGTTGGTCACGAACTCGGTCACCGTCTCGATCAGCCGCGCCGGGTCCACCGCCACGGGACGCAGGTCCAGGGCGATGTCCTCGGCGGGCACGATCACCTGGACCGGCGTGCCGCCGTGCTCCGGGTAGCGGGTGCGCAGCGATTCGTGCCTGCGCACCACGTCGGCCACCGCCAGGCGCAGCGCCTCGACGTCCAGCGCGCCGGTGAGCCGGATGGCGATCGGCAGGTTGTAGGCCGCCGAGGCGGTGTCGTACTTGTTCAGGAACCACATGCGCTGCTGCGCGAACGACAGCGGCACCAGTTCGCCTGCCGCCCGCTCGCGGGCGACCAGGCGAGCCCTGGCCGCGCCGTCGGCGTGCGATTCCACCCGCGCGGCGAGCGCTTCCACCGTGGAGGCCTCGAACAGGGTGCGCACCGCGACGGTCGTGCCCAGCGCGGCGCCGATGCGGGCGACCACCCTGGTCGCGATCAGCGAGTTGCCGCCGAGATCGAAGAAGTCGTCGTCCACGCCGACCCGCTCCAGGCCGAGCACGTCGGCGAACACCGCCGCCACGGTCTCCTGCACGGGGGTGACCGGCGCGCGGAAGGCGCGCGCCTGCGCCGTCGGCGCGGGCAGCGCACGACGGTCCAGCTTTCCGTTGACGGTCAGCGGGATCCACTCCAGCCGCACCACGGCCGAAGGCACCATGTAGGCGGGCAGCTGCGCGGCCGCGCCGTCGCGCACCGCGTCCAGCACCGGCTCGGCGCCCGGCTCCGACACCACGTAGGCGACGATCCGCTGATCGCCGGGCTGGTCCTCGCGCACGATCACCGCGGCCTGGGCGATGCCGGGCTGGGCGAGGACCGCGGACTCGATCTCGCCGAGCTCGATGCGGAATCCGCGCACCTTCACCTGGTCGTCGGCGCGGCCCAGGTACTCCAGCTCACCGAACCGGTTCCAGCGCGCCAGGTCGCCGGAGCGATACAGCCGCCCGCCCGGCGCGTCGCCCATCGGGTCGGCGACGAAACGAGCGGCGGACAGATCGGGGCGGCCGAGGTAGCCGCGGGCCAATTGCGGGCCCGCCACGTACATTTCGCCCGCGACGCCGACCGGCACCGGCCGCAGCCTGCTGTCGAGCACGTACACCCGCAGACCGGCGATGGCGCGGCCGACCACGCTGCCGGAAGCGGCGGCGATGGTGGCGGCGTCCAGCGCGCGGTAGGACACGTGCACCGTGGTCTCGGTGATGCCGTACATGTTGACCAGCAACGGCGCGGTCGCGGACGTCGCACCGGTGCCGTCGCCGTGGCGCGCCACCCAGTCCGACAGCCTGCGCAGCTCCAGCGCCTCGCCGCCGAACACCACGTAGCGCAGCGCCAGCGGCGCGGCGCCGGGCGCGGCGTTCCGGTCGGCTTCGGCCAGCTGGTAGAACGCCGACGGGGTCTGGTTGAGCACCGTGACGCGTTCGGCCCGCAGCAGTTCCAGGAACTGCTCCGGCGAGCGCGAGGTGTAGTAGTCGACCACCACGAGGGTGCCGCCGAACAGCAGCGGGCCCCACAGCTCCCACACCGAGAAGTCGAAGGCGTAGCTGTGGAACAGCGTCCACACGTCGTCGGGTCCGAAACCGAAGTCGCGGTCGGTGTTCGCGAACAGCCGCACCACGTTGCGGTGCGCGACCGCGACGCCCTTCGGCCGGCCGGTCGAGCCGGAGGTGTAGATCACGTACGCGACGTTGTCGGGCGTGAGCGCCGCGTTGCGGTCGGCGTTGGTGATCGGGGCGTCGTCGGCGTCCTCGACGTTGCCGGTCTCCACCGCGAACCCGTCCAGCACCACGGCGGGCAGCCCCGCGGGCACCTCGACCTGCACCGTGGAGTCGAGCACCACGCTGGTGGGCCGGGAATCGGCGAGCACGTAGGCGATGCGCTCGGCCGGGTAGGTCGGGTCGACCGGCACGTAACCCGCGCCCGTCTTCACCACGGCCAGCAGCGCCACCACGAGATCCAGCGAGCGCGGCAGGATCACCGCGACCAGCGTCTCCGGGCCCGCGCCTTCGCTGATCAGCCTGCGCGCCAGCACGTTCGCGCGCCGGTCCAGCTCGGCGTAGGTCAGCGTCTCCACGCCGAAGCGGGCCGCGATCCGGTTCGGGTGCGCGGCCACGGCCGCGTCGAACAGCCCCACCAGCGTGATGTCCGGATCGGCGAAGGCGCCGGCGACGCTCTCGGCGCCGGAGGACACCCAGCGCTGCGACACGTCCAGCCGCTCGCTCTCGCCGAGCAGGTCGATGTCGCCGATCGCGATCTCCGGGTCCTCGGCGATGCCGCGCAGGATGCGCACGAGCCGGTCGGCGAAGGCCGTCACCGTCTCCGGGTCGAACAGTTCGGTGGCGTAGTTCCACGACAGCGTCAGCCCGCCGTCGGCGGCCTCGCCCACGGTGAGCTGCACGTCGAATTTCGCGGTGCCGGGGTCGAACTCGACGGCGGCGAGTTCGAGGCCGCCGGGCAGCGCGACCGCGCCGAGATCGGCCGCCGAGGCGGCCTCGAAGGTCAGCGCGACCTGGAACAGCGGATGGTGCGCTTGCGAGCGCGCCGGGCTGAGCACGTCCACCAGCCGCTCGAACGGCACGTCGGCGTTGGCGAAGGCGGCCAGATCGGTGCGGCGAACCTGGTCGAGCAGAGCGCCGAAGCGGGCGCCCGGATCGACTTCGCTGCGCAGCACCAGCGTGTTGACGAACATGCCGACCACGTCGTCGAGGGCGCGTTCCCCACGGCCCGCGATCGGCGTGCCGATCGCGACATCGGTGCTGCCCGACAGCCGGCCCGCCCACACGGCCAGCGCGGCGTGCACGACCATGAACAGCGTCACGCCACGGGCGAGCGCCAGCTCGGCGAGCGCCTCGTGCACCTGCGCGTCGACCGAGAAGTCGTGGACGCCACCGGCGTTGGAGGCTGTCTCCGGCCGGGGCCGATCGGCGGGCAGCTCGATCTGATCGGGCAGGTCGCGCAGTTGCTCGGTCCAGTAGGCGATCTGGCGCGCCGCGACGGAGTCCGCGTCGTCCTCGGCGCCGAGCACCTCGCGCTGCCACAGCGCGTAGTCGGCGTACTGCACCTCGAGCGGCGCCCACGAGGGGACCTCGCCGCGGGCGCGCTCGGTGTAGGCGAGCACGACGTCACGCAGCAGCGGCCGCAACGAGAAACCGTCCGCGCTGATGTGGTGCACCACCAGCACCGCGACATGCTCGGTCGCCGACAGCGCCAGCAGGCTCGCCCGGAACGGGATCTCGGCGGTGACGTCGAAACCGACGCTCGCCAGCTCCACGATCCGCGCGGGCAGTTCGTCCGCGCCGACGGATTCGGCCACCAGGTCGAAGCCGACCTCGCCGACCGGCAGCACGCGCTGGTAGCCGGTGCCCTCCACCTCGGGGTAGACGGTGCGCAGCGCTTCGTGCCGCGCGAGCACGTCGCGGATGGCCGCGCCGAGCGCGGCGACGTCCAGCTCACCGGTCAGCCGCAGGGCCACCGGGATGTTGTTCACCGCGGTGCGGTTGTCGAACCGGTTGAGGAACCACATCCGCTGCTGAGCGAGCGACAGCGGCACCAGCTCGGGCCGCGGCCGGGCGACCAGCGGCGTCCGCCCGCCCTGTCCGGCGGCGGATTCCACCTTCGCCGCGAGCGCGACCACGGTGGACGCCTCGAACAGCACGCGCACCGGAACCTGCGTGTTCAGCTTCTCGCCGAGGCGAGCCGCCACCTGGGTGGCGACCAGCGAGTTGCCGCCGAGGGCGAAGAAGTCGTCGTCCAGGCCGACCCGCTCCGCGCCGAGCACCTCGGCGAAGGTCTCGGCCACGATCTCCTGCACCGGCGTCGCGGGCGCGCGGAACACCTTGGCCTCGAAGACCGGTTCCGGCAGCGCCTTGCGGTCCAGCTTGCCGGAGGCGTTCAGCGGGAATTCGTCCAGCACCACGTACGCCGCGGGCACCATGTACCCGGGCAGGCGCGCGCCGAGTTCGGCCTTGACCGATTCGACGTCCACCACCCGGTCCGGGTCGGTCACCAGGTACGCGACCAGCTGGTCACCGGTCCGCTCATCGGTGCGCACCACGACCACCGCCTGCGCCACCGAGTCCAGCGCCGTGAGCGCCGACTCGATCTCGCCCAGCTCGATGCGCAGACCGCGCACCTTGACCTGGAAGTCGGTGCGGCCCAGGTACTCCAGCTCGCCGTCTTCGGTCCAGGCCACCAGGTCGCCGGTGCGGTACATGCGCTGGGCGTCGCCGAACGGGTTGGCCACGAAGCGCTCGGTGGTCAGGTCGGGACGGCCCACGTAGCCGTGCGCCAGCTGGGCGCCCGCGAGGTACAGCTCGCCGGGCACGCCGACCGGCACCGGCCGCAGGCGCGAATCCAGCACATACACCTGCGTGTTGAACACCGGAGCGCCGATCGGCACCGACACCGTGTCGTCCTCGGTCACCTCGTGGAAGGTGACGTCGACCGCCGCTTCGGTCGGGCCGTACAAGTTGTGCAGGCGCGCGCCGGTCAGCTCGCGCAACTTCTGCGCGGTCACCGCGGGCAGGGCCTCGCCGGAGGCGAAGACGTTGCGCAGGCTGGTGCATTCGTCGGCCCGTTCCTCGGCCACGAACACCGACAGCATCGACGGCACGAAGTGCACCGTGGTCACCTGCTCGTCGACGATCAGGCGGGCCAGGTACGCGGGATCGCGATGACCGTCCGGCTTCGCGACCACCAGGCGCGCGCCGACCTGCAAAGGCCAGAAGAATTCCCACACCGACACGTCGAACGTGGCAGGGGTCTTCTGCAACACCACGTCGTAAGCCGCCAAACCGTATTCGGCGTGCATCCACACCAGGCGGTTGACGATCGCGGCGTGCGAGACGGCCACGCCCTTCGGACGGCCGGTCGAACCGGAAGTGAAGATCACGTACGCGGTGTTGCCCGGACGCAGCGGCTTGTGCCGGTCGGCGTCGGTCAGCGGCTCGCCGGAGAACTCGGCCAGGTCGAGCTGATCGATGCGCACCTGCCGGGAGACGGTGGTCTCCAGGTCGGAGCCGGAGGTCAGCACGCACACCGGGCGCGCGGTCTCCAGAATGTAGTCGATGCGTTCAGCGGGGTGGTCCGGGTCCAGCGGCACGTACGCGCCGCCCGCGGCGTTCACCGCGTACATGCCGACCACCAGGTCGATCGAGCGGCGCATGCCCAGGGCCACATACGATTCCGGCCCCACGCCGTTGACCTTGAGCCAGCGCGCCAATTGGTGCACCCGGCGGGCGAACTCGGCGTAGGACAGACTCGTCCCCTCGAACGTGACGGCCGGACTGTCCGGGGTGCGCGCGACCTGCGCTTCGAACAGCGAGACCAGGGTCGCGGCGGCGTCGCCGACCGGCGAGGTGAGCGCGGCGTCGACCGGGAACTCGGTGGCGTTCCAGCGCTCGATCACCAAGGCTCGCTCGGCGTCGTCGAGCAGCTCGATGTCGCCGACGGTGACCGACGGGTCGGCGGCGATGCCGCGCAGCACGCGCACGAAGCGCTCGGCGAAGGTACCGGCGAAGACGCCGTCGAACAGGTCGGTGGCGTAGACGAGTTCGGCGTCCATCGCCGCCTCGGCGCCGGGGACCTCGCTGAGCGTGAGCTGGAGGTCGAACTTCGCCGTCGGCTGGTCGATGCCCAGCTCGGAGACGGTGAGCCCGGGCAGTTCCAGCGCGGTGCGGCCGAGGTTCTGGAACGACAGCATCACCTGGAACAGCGGGTGGCGCGCTTGCGAGCGGGCCGGGTTGAGCACCTCGACCAGCCGCTCGAACGGCACGTCGGCGTGCGCGAACGCCTGCAGGTCGCGCTCGCGGACCCGGGCGAGCAGGTCGGCGAACGACTCGGCGGCGTCCACTTCGGCGCGCAGCACGAGCGTGTTGACGAACATGCCGACCAGGTCGTCGAGCGCCTGCTCGCCACGACCGGCGACCGGGATGCCCACGGCGATGTCGTCGGAGCCGCTCAACCGCGCGAGCAGGGCGGCGAAGGCGCTGTGCACCACCATGAACAGCGTGCTGCCGTGCGTGTGCGCGACCCGGTTCAGGTCCTCGATCAACTCGCCGGGCACGCGGAACCGGTGCGTGCCCGCGCCGTAGGAGGCGACGGCGGGCCGCGGACGACCGGCCAGCCGCAGTTCGTCGGGCAGACCGGCCAGCGTCTCGCGCCAGTAGTCGAGCTGCTCGGAGATCAGCGAGGTCGGGTCGTCCTCGGAGCCGAGGGTGTCGCGCTGCCACAGCGCGAAGTCCACGTACTGCACCGCCAGCGGCGGCCAGCCCGGCTGGGCCGCGGAGGTGCGCGCCACGTACGCGGTCATCAGGTCGCGTACCAGCGGACGCATGGAGAAGCCGTCGGCGGCGATGTGGTGCACCACCACGACCAGGACGTAGTCGTCGGGACCGAGCCGGTAGGCGCGCAGGCGCACCGGCGGCTGGGTGGTCACGTCGAAGCCGCGCTCGACGAATTCGTAGAGCGCGCCGAGCAGCTGCCCTTCGGCCACCTCGACCACGTCCAGCTCCGGAATGGCCCGGCCTGCGTTCAGCACCCGCTGGTAGGCGACGCCGTCGCGGGAGGGGTAGATCGTGCGCAGCGATTCGTGCCGACCGACCACGTCGGCGATCGCGCCGCGCAGCGCGTCCAGATCCAGCGCGCCTTCCAGCCGCACCGCGGCCGGGATGTTGTTCGCGGCGGAGTCGGCGTCGAAACGGTTGAGGAACCACATGCGCTGCTGCGCCAACGACAGCGGCGGGTGCTCGGGACGGACCTGTGCCGTGAGCGCTTGGCGCGCACCGCTGCCCGCGTGCGACTCGATCCGGGCGGCCAGCGCGGCCACGGTCGGTGCCTCGAACAGCACGCGCACGCCGACCTCGGTGTTCAGCGCCGCGCTCAGCCGGGCGACCACCTGAGTGGCCACCAGCGAGTTGCCGCCGAGTTCGAAGAAGTCGTCGTCCACGCCGACGCGCGGCACGCCGAGCAGATCGGCGAACAGCTCCGCAACGATCTCCTCGATCGGCGTGGAGGGCGCGCGGAACACCCGCGCCTCGAACACCGGCGCGGGCAGCGCCTTGCGGTCCAGCTTGCCGGAGGCGTTGACCGGGAACGCGTCCAGCACGACCAGCGCGGCCGGGATCATGTAACCCGGAAGCACGGCGGCCAGAGCGGCCTTCACGTCGTCGGTGTCGACCGTCGCGAACGGCTCGCAGACCAGGTAACCCACCAGCTGGTCGCCGGCGTGCGCGTCGGCGCGCAGCACGACGACCGACTGCGCGACGCCCGGCTGCGCCAGCAGCGCGGACTCGATCTCGCCGAGTTCGATGCGCAGACCGCGCAGCTTCACCTGGAAGTCGGTGCGGCCCAAGTAGTCCAGCTCACCGTTCGGAGTCCAGGCCACCAGGTCGCCGGTGCGATACATCCGAGTGCCGGGGGCGCCGTACGGGTTGGCCACGAACCGGTCGGAAGTCAGGTCGGGGCGGCCCAGATAGCCGAGCGCCAGCTGCTCGCCCGCGAGATACAGCTCACCCGCGACACCCGGTGCGACGGGGTGCAGACGGCTGTCGAGCACGAAGACGCGGGTGTTCCACACCGGGCGCCCGATCGGCACCGACACCGTGTCGGCTTCGGTCGCCTCGTGATAGGTCACGTCGACGGCGGCCTCGGTGGGGCCGTACAGGTTGTGCAATCGGGCGCCGGTCAGCTCGCGCAGACGCTGTGCCGTTTGCGCGGGCAGCGCCTCACCGGAGGCGAAGACCTGCCGCAACCGCGGCGCGGGCAGGCCGTCACCGTTCTCGTTGCCCAGCGTGGAGACGAAGACCGAGAGCATGGACGGCACGAAATGCGCTGTCGTGATCTGCTTGTCGGCGATGACCTGGGACAGGTACACCGGGTCGCGGTGCCCGTCCGGGCGCGCGATGACCAGCCTGGCCCCGGTCTGCAACGGCCAGAAGAACTCCCACACCGACACGTCGAACGTGGCGGGCGTCTTCTGCAGCACCGCGTCGTCGCGGCCGATGGGGTATTCGTGCTGCATCCACAGCAGTCGGTTGACGATCGCCGCGTGCGAGACCGCCACACCCTTCGGGCGTCCGGTGGAACCGGAGGTGAAGATGACGTACGCGATGTTCTCCGGCCGCAGCGGCTGCGTGCGCTCGGCGTCGGTGATCGGCGCGCCGCTGGTCGCGGCGAAACCGGGCACGCCTTCGATGCCCTCCACCGACAGCGCGGTCACCGCGGGCTGCGGGTCGAGACCGAAGCCGTCCGCGGAGCGGTACAGGATCATCCGCGGCCGCGCGGTCTCGATGATGTAGTTGACGCGGTCGGCGGGCTGGTCCGGGTCCAGCGGCACGTAGGCCGCGCCGGTCTGCACCACCGCGTACATCGCGACGACCAGTTCGGTCGAACGCCGCAGCGCCAGCGCCACCAGCGATCCCGGGCCCACGCCCGCGCCGATCAGCTGCCGGGCGATGCGGTTGGCCCGCTGCTGCAACTGACCGTAAGTCAGCCGCTCGTCCTCGAAGTCCAGCGCGATCGCGTCGGGCGTGGCCGCCGCCTGCGCGTCGAACAGCGACACCAGCGTCGCGAGCTGGTCCACCGGGTGCCCGGTGTCGTTCCAGTCCACCAGCACCCGCGCCCGCTCCTCGGGCGCGAGCAGGTCGATGTCGCCGATCGGCACGTTCGGGTCCGCGGTCACGGCCGCGAGGATGCGGTCGAGGCGGCGGGCGAAGGCCGCGACAGTCGGTTCGTCGAACAGATCCAGCGCGTAGGAGAACTCGGCCGACATGCCCGCCGAGTCGCCCTGTTCGTCCTGGGTCTCCGACAGGGTCAGCTGCAGGTCGAACTTGGCCAGCCGGGCGTCGTAGTCGATGCCGTTGACCGAGAGCCCGGGCAGCTCCAGGCTGGCCTGCCGGGTGTTCTGGAAGGTCAGCATCACCTGGAACAGCGGGTGCCGCGCTTGCGAGCGGGCCGGGTTGAGCACCTCGACCAGCCGCTCGAACGGCACGTCGGCGTGCGCGAACGCGTGCAGGTCGGTTTCGCGGGCGCGGGCGAGCAGGTCGGCGAAGCTGGACGCGCCGTCCACCTCGGTGCGCAGCACGAGGGTGTTGACGAACATGCCGATCAGGTCGTCCAGGGCGGCCTCGCCGCGACCGGCGACCGGGGTGCCGATGGCGATGTCGCTGGTGCCGCTGGCCCGGGCGAGCAGCACCGCGAGCGCGCTGTGCAGCACCATGAACAGCGAGGCGTTGTGCCTGCGGCCCAGCTCGACGAGGGCGCGCTGGGTCTCGCCGGAGATCACGAACGGGTAGGTGCCGCCGCGGTAGGAGGCGACGGCGGGGCGCGGCCGGTCCGAGGGCAGCACCAATTCGTCCGGCAGATCGGCCAGTTCGCGCGTCCAGTAGCCGATCTGGGAGGAGATCAGCGAGCTCGGGTCGTCCTCGGAGCCGAGCACCTCGCGCTGCCACAGCGCGTAGTCGGCGTACTGCACCGGCAGCGCCGACCAGGCCGGCGCCTCCCACGACGTGCGGGCGGCGTAGGCCACCATGACGTCGCGGGCCAGCGGGCCCATCGACCAGCCGTCGGCGGAGATGTGGTGCACCACCATGCCGAGCACGTACTCGGTCTCGCTGATCTCGAACAGCCGGGCGTGCAGCGGCACTTCGCTGGTCACGTCGAACGCCATCGAGGCCAGCTCGACCAGGTGGTCGATCAGGTTGTGCTCGGTCACCGGCACCGGGGTCAGGTCCGGCACGATCTGGGCGGCGTCCAGCACCACCTGCACCGGGCCGGTCCTGGTCTCCGGGAAGACTGTGCGCAGCGACTCGTGCCGATCGATCACGTCGATGACGGCGACCTGCAGCGCGGCGATGTCCAGATCGCCGGACAGCCGGATGGCGACCGGGATGTTGTTGACCGCCGAGGACGTGTCGAACCGGTTGAGGAACCACATGCGCTGCTGTGCCAGCGACAGCGGCACCTGCTCCGGACGCTGCCGGGCGACCAGCGCCTTGCGCGCGCCGTCACCGGCGTGCGATTCCACCCGCGCGGCCAGCGCCGCGACCGTGGACGCCTCGAACAGCATGCGCACCGGCACCCTGGTGTCCAGCGCGATGCCGAGGCGGGAGGCCACCTGGGTGGCGATCAGCGAGTTGCCGCCCAGCTCGAAGAAGTCGTCGTCCACGCCGACGCGGGAGATGCCGAGCACCTCGCCGAAGATCTGCGCGACGATCTCCTCGATCGGCGTCGTGGGCGCGCGGAATTCGCGCACCTCGAACACCGGTGCGGGCAGCGCCTTGCGGTCCAGCTTGCCGGAAGCGTTCAGCGGGAACGCCTCGAGCACCACGATCGCCGAGGGCACCATGTACGCGGGCAGCGTGCGGTGCAGGGCGTTCTTGATGTTGTCCAGGTCGACCGGTCCACCGGTGCCGACCACGTAGGCGACCAGCTGATCGCCCGCGACGGTGTCCATGACCAGCACGACGGCCTGCGTGACGGCCGGGTGGTCGAGCAGGGCGGTCTCGATCTCGCCGAGCTCGATGCGCTGGCCGCGGAACTTCACCTGGAAGTCGGTGCGGCCGATGTACTCCAGCACGCCCGCGCTGCCCACCTCGGGATCGCGGGGCTGCACCCAGCGCACCAGGTCGCCGGTGCGGTACAGGCGGGAGCCGGGCGGGCCGAACGGGTCGGCGACGAAGCGTTCGGCGGACAGGTCGGGACGGCCGTGGTAGCCGCGGGCGGTCTGCACACCGCCGAGGTACAGCTCGCCGGGCACACCGACCGGAACGGGCGCGAGACCTTCGTCCAGGACATAGGTCTGCGCGTTCCACACCGGGCGGCCGATCGGCACCGAGGTGGGCGCCACCTCGTTGAGGTGCCAGGCGGTGGCGTGCACGGTGAACTCGGTGGGGCCGTACAGGTTGTGCACCGCGGCGGTGGAGAACTGCCGGAACGCGGTGACGGTCGCGGGCGGCAGCGCCTCACCGGCGACCAGAACCGCGCGCAGCGAAGCGCATTCGGCCGTGGACGCCGACCCGGCGAACACCGAGAGCATCGACGGCACGAACGAGGTCATGGTGACCCGGTGCCGACCGATGATCTCCGACAGGTACATAGGATCGCGGTGGCCGTCCGGCGCGGCGATCAGCATGCGGGCGCCGACGGCCAGCGTGCCGAACAGCTCCCACACCGACACGTCGAAGGTGACCGGCGTCTTCTGCAGGATCACATCCGCCGGGCCGATCCGGTACTCGGCGGTGATCCAGGCGATCTGGTTGACCACCGACGCGTGGCTGACCGCGACGCCCTTGGGGCGTCCGGTGGAGCCGGAGGTGTAGAGCACGTACGCGGTGTTGGTGGCGCGCAGCGGGGCGCGGCGCTCGGCGTCGGTGACCGGTCCGTCGTCGAACTCGCTCAGGTCGAGGGTGTCCAGCGCCAGCACCGGGATGCCCGCGGCGGTGACGTCGTCGGCGGTGGTGGTCAGCACGCACACCGGCGCGGAGCTGTCGAGCACGTATTCGGTGCGCTCGGCCGGGTGATCGGGATCGATCGGCACGTAGCCGCCGCCCGCGGTCAGCGTGGCGTAGATCGCCACCAGCATGTCCACCGACCGGCGGATGCCGACGGCGACCAGCGTCTCCGGGCCGACGCCGGTGTCGATGAGCTTGCGCGCCAAGCTGTTCACGCGCGCGGCGAACTCGGCGTAGGTCAGCTCGACCGGCGCGCCGAACTCGTCCGCGCCGCGAACGCCGCCGTCGAAGACGACGGCGGGGTCGTCGGGCCGGGCCCGCACCTGCTCGGAGAACAGGTCCAGCACCGTCGCGGCGGGGACCTCGTGCGCGGTGTGGTTCCACTCGGTGAGCACCCGGGCGCGTTCGGCCTCGTCGAGGATCTGGATGTCGCGCACGGCGGTTCCGGGCGCGGCGACGGCGGCTTCCAGCACACGCAGGTAGCGGCGACCGAACTCGGCGACGGTCGAGGCGTCGAACAGGTCGGTGGCGAAGGAGATGACCGCGCCCATACCGGCGGGCTCGCCGCCCGCGCCGCGCTCCTCGGTGACCGTCCACTGCAGGTCGAACTTGGCGATGTCGACCTCGAGCTCGTCGGCGGTGACCGAGAGACCGGGCAGTTCCAGGGTCGCGTGCGACATCTCCTGGAACGACAGCATCACCTGGAACAGCGGGTGCCGCGCCTGCGAGCGGGTCGGGTTGAGCACCTCCACCAGGCGCTCGAACGGCACGTCCGCGAACGCGAAGGCGGCCAGGTCGGTTTCCCTGGTGCGGCCGAGGAATTCGGCGAACGGCTCGCTGCCGTCCACCTCCGAGCGCAGCACGAGGGTGTTGACGAACATGCCGATCAGGTCGTCGAGCGCCTGCTCGCCACGACCCGCGACCGGCGTGCCGATGGCGATGTCGCTGGTGCCGGACAACCGGGCCAGCAGCACGGCCAGCGAGGCGTGCATCACCATGAAGAGGCTGACGCCCTGCGCGCGGGCCAGCGCGACCAGCCGCCGGTGCAGCTCGGCGTCGATGTCGAAGCTCACCCGGCTGCCGTGGAAGCTCTGCACCGGCGGGCGCGGACGGTCCGCGGGCAGGTCGAGCTGATCCGGCAGGCCCGCCAGCGCCCCGCGCCAGTAGGCGATCTCGCGCGCCGCCATGGACGCGGGATCGGACTCCGCGCCGAGCAACTCGCGCTGCCAGACGCTGAAGTCCTGGTACTGCACCGGCAGCGGCGCCCAGCTGGGCGCCTCGCCCGCGGTGCGGGACAGGTAGGCGGCGGCCACGTCGCGCGCCAGCGGGCCGAAGGAGAAGCCGTCGGCCGCGATGTGGTGCACCACGAACGCCACCGCGTAGTCGGCGGTGCCGTTGCCGCGCCCGCCGGTGACCGCGAACACCCGCATCCGGATCGGCAGCTCACGCGAGACGTCGAAGCCCTGCGCGGCGAACTCGGTCAGCGCGCCGCGCAATTCGGCCTCGTCGATCGGCTGCACCTGGATGCTGAGATCGACCTCGTCGACCGGGAGCACCTGCTGGTAACCGCCGTCGCCGGACTCGGGGAAGATCGTGCGCAACGACTGCTGCCGCTCGACCACGTCCAGCAGCGCCGACTGCAGCACCGCCAAGTCCACCTGGCCGCGCAACCGCACCACGAACGGCAGGTTGTAGGTCGGCACGGTGGGGTCGAACTGGTTGATGAACCACATGCGCTGCTGCGCCAGCGACAGCGGCACCCGCTCCGGGAGCTGCTGGGCCACCAGCGGCGGACGCGAATCCCCGACCGGAGCGGCGTTCTCCGCCCGCGCCGCGATCCCGGCGACGGTCGGGGTCTCGAACAGCGCGCGCACCCCGATCTGGGTGCCGAAGGCAGCGCCGATGCGCGCCACCACCTGGGTGGCGACCAGCGAGTTGCCGCCCAGATCGAAGAAGTTGTCGTCGATGCCGATACGGTCCTGGCTGAGCACGTCGGCGAAGATGCCCGCCACGATCTGCTCGGCCTGGGTGCGCGGCGCGCGGAAATCGCCGGCGTCGGCGCTGAACACCGGCTCGGGCAGGGCCTTGCGGTCCAGCTTGCCGCTGGTGTTCAACGGGAAGGCGTCCAGCACCATGATCGATGCGGGCACCATGTAGCTGGGCAGCTTCTCGGCGGCGAACCTGGTCAGCTCAACCGGGTCCACGGTGTGGCCGGGAGCCGGGACCACGTAGGCCACCAGCTGCTGACCGGTCGCGGTGTCCGTCACCAGCACCACGGCCTGGCTGACCGCGGGATGGGCGAGCAGATCGGTCTCGATCTCCCCCAGTTCGATGCGCTGACCGCGGAACTTCACCTGGAAGTCGGTGCGGCCGATGTATTCCAGCGTGCCCGCGTCGTTCCAGCGCACCAGGTCGCCGGTGCGGTACATCCGCTCACCGCTGTCCGACAGCGGGTTGGCGACGAAGCGGTCCGAGGTCAGGTCGGGACGGCCGCGGTAGCCGCGGGCGAGCTGACGCCCGCCCAGGTACAGCTCACCCGGCGCGCCGATCGCGGCCGGACGCAGCCGCGAATCCAGCACGTAGACCTGGACGTTCCACTCCGGGATGCCGATCGGCACGGTCACCGTGTCGGCGGCCGTCGCCTCCCAGTAGGTCACCGAGACCGCTGCCTCGGTGGGGCCGTACAGGTTGTGCAGGCCCGCGTCGGTGATAGCGCGGAAGCCCGCGGCGGTCTCCGGCGGCAGCGCCTCGCCGATCACGAAAACCGCGCGCAGCGTGGCGCATTGGGCCGGGGTGGCGTGGGCGACGAACACCGTGAGCATGGACGGGACGAAGTCGGTCACGGTGACCCCGTGCCGGGCGATCATCTCCGCCACGTACAGCGGGTCGCGGTGCCCGTCCGGCGACGCGATGACCAGCTTCGCGCCCACCAGCAACGGCAGGAAGTAGCCCCACAGCGACACGTCGAACGTGGTCGCGGTCTTCTGCAGGTACACGTCCGCCGCGGTGAGCCGGTACTCGTCGAGCATCCACAGCTGCTGGTTGACGATCGCGTGGTGGGTGACCGCCACGCCCTTGGGGCGGCCGGTCGAGCCCGAGGTGTAGATGACGTAGGCGGTGTTGTCCGGCCGCAGCGGCGCGAGGCGCTCGGCGTCGGTGACCGGGGCGGGCGAGTACGCCGAGGTGTCCAGGGTGTCGATCGCCACCCGGCGCACCGATTCCGGCAACTCCAGCTCGTCGGCCGAGTGCGTCAGCACGCACACCGGCGCGGCGCTGTCGAGGATGTAGGCAGTGCGCTCGGCCGGGTGATCCGGATCGATCGGCACGTACGCGCCACCGGCCTTCAGCACCGCGTGCATACCGATCACCAGCTCCAGCGAGCGGCGCATGCCCAGCGCGACCAGCGATTCCGGGCCGACGCCGTCGGCGATCAGGAAGCGGGCCAGCCGGTTGACCCGCGCGTCGAACTCCGCGTAGGTGAGCGTGGCGCCCTCGAAGTCGAGCGCGATGTCGTCCGGGGACAGCGCCATCTGCGCGTCCAGCAGCGCCGCCAGCGTGGTCTCCGGGACCTCCTGCTCGGAGTCGTTCCACTCCAGCAGGGTCAGCGAGCGTTCATCGGAGGTGGTGACCGGAAGGTTCCATACCGTCTCGTCCACCTCGGCGGCGAGGAAGCGGTCGAAGAACTCCAGGAAGCGGCCGTGGTGGCGGCGCGCCTCGTCCTCGGTGTAGAGGTTCGGGTTGGTCTCGAAGTCGATGTGCGAGCGCGTGCCCGCGACCGACTGGTAGAAGTTGACGCCCAGATCGCTGATGCTGCCGGTCGACAACACGTGCATCTGACCCTCGACCGGGCCCATCACGATCTCGTTCTGGAACAGCATGATGTTGACCCACGGCCCGAAGAACTCCGTGGTCACCACACCGTCACCGGCCGCGTCGCGGCGGATGTCCTCATGGCGGTAACGCTGGTGCCGCAGCGCGCCGGAGACCGCGACCTGAACCTGCCGCAGCAGCTCGGCCACCGTCGTGTCGTGGCCGACGTGCAGCCGCAGCGGCACGATGTTCGACGACACGCCACCGGAGCGGCGCATCGCGGCAGTGGTGCGCGCGGTCACCGGAAGGCTGAGAATGACGTCCTCGACGCCGTTCCACTGCGCCAGGTACGCCGCGAAACCGGCCAGCAGCAGCCCGGCGGGCGACGAATCGTGCCGCGCGACCGCTGCCTCCAGCAGCGCGTTCTGCTCGTCGGACAGCGAGGCGCTGGAGATTCCGTTGAGCGGCGCGGGCGGCGCCGACCGGCCGGTCAGGCTGGAGCCCTCCTCCAGGCCGGCGACCTGCTCGGCCCAGTACGCCCGGTCGGAGTCGAAGCGAGAGCTGTCGCGGTAGGCGATCTCCTGGTCGTAGAGCGTGCGCAGATCGACGGCCTTGGCGGGCGCCGCCTCGGTGCCGTTGAGGATCGCCGTGTAGTGCTCGGCGATCCGGCTCACGTTGGTCACCGCGCCGAAGCCGTCGAGCGCGATGTGATGCGAACGCAGGTACCAGAACCAGCGGTCGTCGGCGAGTTGCAGACCCGCGATCCGCATCAGCCGGTCTTCGGTCAGACGCAGCGGGCGGCTGTATTCGGCGCGCATCCACGCCATCGCGGCGGCCTCGGGGTCGGCCTCACCGCGCAGGTCCACGTAGTAGACCTTGTCGCTGTCCGGGATGGAGTAGTCGATGTACTGGTACGGCTGGCCGTCGTGCTCGATGATGCGCAGGAAGCCCGAACCCAGTTCGTTGGATGCCTGGATCAGCGCTTCGCGCAGCACCTCCAGATCGAGGTCGCCGTGCAGGTCCACGTACTGCGCGATGTTGATCGGAACCTGCGGGTCCACATGCTGCGCGTACCAGATGCCCAGCTGAGCAGGGGACAACGGGAACGCACTCGACAGATGGGGCGTTCCCTCAGACAAAGCGCGTGCCTGTTCGCCACCAGTTTCGCCGTTTCCGCCGAAATCCAGCCGGTCCAACCGTAACCTCGCTTCCGGAACACCACGCAAGCGCTCCCCGACCACACCCGGAGGGGACGCGCACCTATCCGAGCGTGGCGCCTGCGTCTCCAGGTTCAGTTCTCACATCAAATCAGGCAAAAAATGTTCATTTGAACTATCTGTCCAACGTGCCGGGCTTGTTACATGAGCTCGACCGTGCCCAGGACCCACCGACCGGCTCCGCCGGGACCTTCTGTGCGAATCACCGGATCAATCTACCGTCGCCTCCGGCACCCGACCAACCATGCTCTATAGCTATCCGACATCATCGCAGGCAGATGCGTTGCAGCGGGTTTGCCAGGGTGCTGTTGCGGTTCTCACATGAGTCACGTTGCCCCATTCCGACACTTCCGCGCCGACGTAGGACAGCCGCCTGGGGCGCCTGCCGTCATTACCGCCGGGGCCCAGCGCAGGGCCGTCGCCTTCAGCGCTCCGCACCCGCGGACCCGCGTACGCGCGCCGGGTCGTAGAGATGGGATTGCGCGCACGACACCGCGGGCGTGAGCGCGCGCCCCACCAGGATCACCGCGGCCTGCCGCAGCTTCGCGGCTTCCACCTGGCCGGCGATGTCGGACAGGGTGCCGCGCAGGATCAGCTGCCCGGGTTGGCTGGCGCGATAGACGACGGCGACCGGGCAATCCGCGCCGTACTCGGCGGCCAGTTCGGCGGCCAGTTCGCGGACGCGCGTGATGGCCAGGTGCAGCGCGAGGGTGGCGCCGGTGGCCGCGAAGTTCGCCAGCGCCTCGGACGCCGGCATCGCGGTGGAGCGGGCCCGCGTGCGGGTCAGCACCACCGACTGCACCAGCTCCGGCACCGTCAGCTCCGCGCCCAGCGCGGCCGCAGCGGCGGCGTATGCGGGGACGCCGGGCGTGACGTCCCACGGCACGCCGTGCGCGTCGAGCCTGCGGGTCTGCTCGGTCAGCGCCGAATACAGCGACGGGTCGCCCGAGCACAGGCGGGCCACGTCCCGGCCCGCTCGGTGCGCGCGCACCAAGTGCTCGACGATCTGGTCGAGATCCAGCTGTTGAGTGTCGACCAGCTCGGCATCCGGCGCGCAGTGCGCCAGCACGTCCGGGTCCAGGTATGTCCCCGCGAACAGGCATACCGGCGACGCGCGGAGAAGTTCCACCGCGCGCACCGTCAACAGATCGGCCGCGCCCGGCCCGGCCCCGATGAAGTGCACGGTCATGCGCGCGAGTGTATTGACCGCCGAGCACCGAGCACCGCGGTCCAGCGCGACACCGGAGATGTCCACCGCTGCCGCTGCCCGCCGGCGAGATGCGTTCCTCGGCCGACCCGACCGCTCAAGCGGTGGCGTCGAAGTGGGCGATCACCTTGTCGGGGCGCAGGCGGACGACGAGTTCACCGGGGACGCCGTTGCGCTTGCCGAATTCCTCGGCGCGGTCCGCGCCCATGTACCGGCCGCCGATCTCGGTGGCTGTGCGCAGCAGCTCCTCGGGATCTTCCGAGAGCGTGACCGAGCCCTGCAACTGGACCGAGGCGTACGGCGGCTCCTCCAGGTCGACACACACCGAGACGCGCCCGTCACGGGCGAACGCCTTACCCTTCGCGGTCGACTTACCGGTGTTGAAGACCAGTTCGTCCCCCTCCAGGACGAACCACACCGGAGTCACCACCGGCCTACCGTCGGCGGCCACGAACGCCACCTTGCCGGTACGGGTGCCGTGGGCGAGGAAATCGCGCACTTCGGGATCGGAAAGAGAGGCCATCCGCACACCCTAGGCCGCGGTGGGCCACAGAACACGCGACGAAACGGATCGATGGACATCAGGACAAGTCTTTGGTTGGTCCGGATTCCCGCCTGTGCGGCCGACTCCCTTGTCGGCCTACCGACGCCGTTGTCGAGGGCGGGTTCAGGTGACGACGCTGTCACCTCAGATGTGCTTGCCGCACGGCAACCAGTCTCATCGAATACGTACCGACCCCACATCCGTAGATTCGCCTATGCAATACCTATCTATGCAATCGGCGTCCTCGAGCGCCACCGAGACAGCACCCCGAATCGGCCGTAGCCCCTTCGCCGGTCACTGCCCAGAAATCGCCTAGAGCTGGCACTGCTCGCTGCACCCGACCACCAGCGGTGCACAATTAGTATGCAGGCGCATATCATCTACAAATGCTTACTAATTCTTTACCGGGACCCGCCGACCCGCACGGCGCGGCAGGTGAACAGCCGTTTTCCGAGGGCACGGTGCTCATGCCCTGGCGAGCCGGTCCCCGGCACGACAGCGCAGATTCGGTGTTCGTCAGCGTGACCGACTTCCTGGCCGGCTCCGAAGAAGACGTTCAGGAGATCTACAAGACGGGGATGCGATTGAGCCGGAACTGGCCCGTGATGCACGGCGCGGTCGGCCTGTGGCTGTGGGCTCGGCCATCGGAATTGCGCGGCGGCTCCATCTCGGTGTGGGAGACCGAAAAGGACATGCGGCGGTTCGTGCGCTGGCCGGTGCACGCCGACATCATGCGGAAGTGGCGCGGGCGAGTCGGCCTCGCCACCGACTCGTGGCAGGCCGTCCGGTTCGACGCCCAGGAGGTGTGGGCACGGGCGCGCGACACGATCGACTCGCGCCCGCACCCTCAGGCCGGATGACCCATGCGCGGCCGTGCACCCGATCAGCGGTCGGACCACTGCTCCGGAAGATTTCGCCGGCCCGGAGACGTCCGGCCGACCGGTCCGGATCAGGTGCGGCGCATGAACGCCATCACGCAGCACTCCCTGGTGCCCGAGCTGTCGACGCTCCGTTCGATCACACTGACCAACTCCCAACCCTGGGATTCGAGCAGTTCGATGCCATTGAGCAGGTGGACAACCGGCTCGAAGACCGTGGACGTGTTGTCCCCCAGCGTGCGGAACTCCAACCGCAGCGGCGAACTCAGGACCAGGTTCCGGCGCGGATAGGAGCGCAGGTCCACCACGCCGTTCAGCACGGCGATCACGTCGAAGACAGGCCCGGGTGCAGGAGTACTCACGTCCCCATAGTCCTGCACTCTCGACCGTCCGGTGAAACGACGAAAGCCGTGCCCCCGCCGCTGACGTGCGGATCAGGGGGCATGCTGTCGAATTCCGCTGTGGATCAGCGCTGCCAGGGCAGGCAGCCCGCGGCGCGCAGGCGGGTCGCCAGCCCGGAACCGATGGTGGTGCTGGAACCGTTGCCCGCGGTGAGCGCCAGCAGGAGATCGAGGCCGAGTCCGGCGCCGAGGGAGCAACCCAGCAGATTGACGTCCACCGTGATGATCTCGTCCTTCGGTGCGCCGGGCAGGGTCTCATCGGCATGCGCCGAACTCGCCCCGGCCACGGTGGCGGCAACGAGCGTCACGGCGATGAGACCGGCTCGGATGGATCGCACTTATCCTCCTTCTGCGCCCTGGCCGGGCGCGATCCTCATGCCGGGCAATGAATTCGATCGACATCGGCGTCCGCGCCCCCGACCGGCGGTCCGCCGCATGGATTGTTGACCGATCGAGAGCGCGGGAAACCCCTTTTCCGCCCGGAGCCGGTGACATGTCACACTCCGATCCGAGCCGTCGCCGAGACACGGCGGAAGCCCGGAACACGGTCGAGCGGCGGCCACACCCGCAGACCGGTCGACCCCCTCGGCGCGGTTGCGCGGGCACCGACCACTGATGGCTGGTCCGCTTTCCAACCTCGGAGTCGACCGCCATGGTGACCGTGGCGGTCCTGATTCGCCGATCGGAACTATCGGCAGATCGTCGGGCAGTCCGTCGGCAGATGATCGGGAAGAGTGTCGGCAGATCGTCGGTTTTCGGTCGATCGCCCGCCGTCGATTGTTGACCGCTCGCGAAGAACGGAGACCTCGATCTCGCCCCGGGTTCGTCTGGGGCGGCGTTCAGGGGCGGATGTGTTCCGCGCGAACGCCGATTCCGATGAATCGGCCAACCGCGTGGCGCAGCACCGGCAGCCGCCGGAAAAGGCGGAAGATCGGCGGGACGTGGGTGGCGGTGTCGTCGTGCAGATTTTTGGGGTAGAGGTCGCGCAGAATGGCCAACTGGAACAGCTGGGTCAGTCTGACGGGCAGTTGGCGGCGGGCCTGCACGCGAGGCGGATCGGCGTCGGTCAGGTTGTGCGCGAGCAGTTTCGGGCCGAGGATGTTCGCGGTTGCGACAGCGTCCTGGATGGCCAGGTTTATGCCGACGCCACCCGCCGGTGACATGGCGTGGGCGGCATCGCCTATGCAGAGCAAGCCCGGTCGATACCACCTGGTGAGCCGGTCGACACGGACCGTCAGCTGATGAACGTCGTCCCAATCGCCGAGTTCGTGAACGCGGTCGCGCAATGCGGGGGCGAGCGCGCTGATTCTGTCGCGTAGCTCGCCGATGCCGAGTGCGCGTAGATCTTCATAGGCGTTCGTGGGAATCGTGTACGCCACTTGCCAGTAGTCGCCGCGATCGATGGCGACCATCGCCCCCTTGCCGCCCTGGAAGAACTCGACCTGGTCCGTCGCTCGCCGCGACAGCCGAAACCACAGGACGTCCATCGGTGGCGAACTCGCCGCTGCCCGCAAACCGGCCGATTCTCGCATGCGTGAGTGGCGGCCGTCCGCGGCCACGACGAGATCGGCCCGGATTTCGAAGCTTCCGGTGTCGGTGGTCGCCCGCACGCCGAGGACGCGATCGTTCTCGATGAGCAGATCGACTGCTTTCGTGTTTTGCAGGAGCCGGAAGCCGGGGAAGGCCGCGGCCTTGGTCGCCAGGAAATTCAGGAATTCCCATTGCGGCATGAACGCGATGTACGGGCCGCGGACCGGCAGCTTCCGGAAATCCGCGAAGGTCACGGGCGTGCCGCCGACCGCGACGGTGACGCGATCCATGGTGTTGTGCGGGAGGCGGTGGAATTCGTCCAGCCAGCCGAGTTCGTGGATGAGTTCCTGAGTGGACGGATGGATGGTGTCGCCACGGAAATCGCGCAGGAAGTCGGCGTGTTTTTCCAGCACCACCACCTCGACACCCTGCCGGGCGAGCAGCGTGCCCAGCATCATCCCGGCGGGGCCGCCGCCTACCACGCAGCATTGCACGTTCATGTCATGCACCGGCGATCTCTCCTTCTTCGAATGGCGCGCTACGAACAAGTCCGTGGAGCACGAGACCCACCAGCTCGGCGACATCGACCGGGATGCCGGTGCTGCGCCCGACGGCGAGAGTCGCGAACAGGGCGGTCGCGGTCGTGCGCGCGTCATGGTCACGCAATTCCCCCGCGACCACGCGGGAGCGCAGATACTCGGCCATCACGGCCTGCCCTTCCCCGACGAATTCCGCCAGCACCGCCCGCACGTTCTCATGCGAATGCCCGGCGGCGAAAAACAGTCTGATCAGCTTGGCATTGGCGGCCAGCACGCCGTCGAACTCGCGCATGACCCGGGGCAAGACCTCGGTCGCCGGCTCGCCCTCCGCCCGCTCCAGCGATTCGCGCAACTGCCGCGAGAATCCGCGCTCCCGCAACAACGCGGTCACCAGCGCCTCTTTCCCGGCGAAATAGTGATACAGCAGGCCGGGCGCGACCCCGGCGGCAGCCGCGATGTCCTTGACCGAAGCCCCGTCGATCCCTTTGTCGGCGAACACTTCCAACGCCGCGTCGAGCAGGCGCTCGCGCCGCCACTGCGCCTGTTCTCGTCGACTTCCCACGCCACTCCATTGATTGAACGATCATTCAATGAACTGAACCGTACCAGCAGACCGCGAGAAAGCGAAGCTTGCCAACCCACACGGCGCGTGGATCACCTCAGACGCCCGTTCGACCGCCCGTGCGAGGACCGGGCCACGGTGCGGTCGGCCGTCCTCTGACCTGCGGTGGAATGTGCCTGGAATCGAGGGTGATCAGCCCGCGGACCCCCATGATCACGTCCGCGCGGTCTTCCAGATGGCCCACAGAGGGGGTGATCACCGCGATCGCGCCGACGCGGCCGATCACGGTGAGCAGCGCGTCGAGCGACGCGGGCGCGGCGGGGCCGGCGACCAGCGTTCGCGCCAGATCGAAACCCGACGCCTTCGCCAGCGCGCGGATCTCCATTTCGTGCCTGCGCGCACGACGCCCGGAGATATCGCGGCGCAGATACCCGACCACTTTCGGCTTCATGATCACCTCTCGTTCGATGGGTGCGCCCGCCGCCGGGGGCTTTCGCCACCGTTCGCGGCTCACCGCGTCCCGGAGTGCCGTGCCGACACGGCATCACCCCGGCGGCGCGCGCATCTCGAGCCTCGAGGAACGGGCCGAACATCGCGACGCTGTCAAGCGCGCGACAGCAGGTGTGCGATATCTGCGGTTGCCCCGCACCACCTGCGCGATCGCGCTTAAAGTTTGCTCATCACAGGAGATCTCGTGAGGGGGCGGATCGTGATCGACAACGAGACCGACGGCGCGTGGAAGTCACCGCGATTCCGCGAATTGCTCGCTCGAGGGCAGCCCGGTCAAGCGCTCGCTCTCGTCCGCAAAGAAATGGGCCTGTCCCAAGCCGACTTCGGCGCGCTCCTGCATTGGGACCGCACCCACGCGGGCCGGGTGGAACGCGGAGAAGTAGGGACCATCTTCGACGTCCGCGAATTGGTCCGCGCCATGGACGCACTCGGTATCCCCCGCTCTGCGTTGCTGCCTCTCTTGCTCGCGACACCCGATCCGGGGACCATCGACTATGGGGGTGGCGAAGGAGTCGATGACGTGGACCGCAGACAATTCGGCCTGGCAGCGACCATAACGGCAGCGGCGGGTGTCTCCATACCGTCCACCAGGGCGGCAGAACCTCTCCGAGTCGGCGCCGGGCATGTCACTTATATCCGCGTGCTCACCCAACGGCTGTGGGAGCACGACAACCATCGCGGAGGCGGCGGAATATACGACTACGCCTCGCGGCAATACGCTTCCGTGCGGCGTCTACTCGACTCCAGGTCGTACGGCGACCGCATCGGCGCCGAATTGCTGAGTGCCACGGGATGGCTGTCGAACACCGTCGCCTGGCTGGCTCGCGACAGTAATCGACCCGGCATCGCTCGACGCCACCTGACGGAATCGGTTCTGCTTGCCGAACAGTGCGGTGACAACGCGCTATTGGCCGCTGCCCTCGGCGACCTCGCGAATCTCTCCGCCTTCCCCGCCTCGCTCGCCGAGCCCGTCCGCCTCGCACGGCGTTCCACCGAACTCGTCAAGGACATACCGTCGGCGCGCATGAATGCCCTGAAGGCCGCCGAGGAGGCAACCGCGTACGCGGCCGTGGGCGACGAGCAGGAGTTCGACCGCGCGATGGCGCGAGTCTGGCGCGAAGCCGACCGTGGGCTGGACAGCCCGGACGACCCGGCATGGTTGGGGCACGTCAACGAGGCCGAATTGCGCGCCCACGAGGCGCGCGGACTCCGGATGCTCGGGCACCACGGCCGAGCGACCGAGCTGTACCGCGAGAGCGTCGCCCACGGAAGTTGTTTCCCCCGCGACGAAGCTTCGTACCGCGCCTACTTCGCCGCCGCCCTCGCGGGCCTCGGCGACACCACCTCGGCCATCACCGAAGCCCACACCGCCCTCACGCTGCTGGAAGGCCCGGTCAACTCCCCACGCCTCCTGGCCGAACTGCGCCCTGTCCGCACAGCCGCCAACCGCACACGCGGCGACGACGCCGAACACTTCCGCCTCCGATTCGACGCCCTCGCCCGCACGGCATGATCAAGACTTCAGAGGAGCCGCCCCGGAGGTGGTAACTGACGGCGGCCGAGGAGGGTGTCGCGCTGATCGGCCACCATGGCGCGGATCGCGGTGACGACGGCGGCCACTTCCGGGCGGCGGAGGGTTTCGGTGCGGGCGACGAGCCAGTAGCCGAGGGTTACCGTCACCGAATCGGCCAGGACGCGAACGAGATCGGTGTGGCGGTCGGCCATGAAGCAGGGCAGCAGGCCCAGACCGGCCGAGGCGCGCGTGGCTTCCACATGCACGAAAACATTGGTCGAAGTGACGGATTCGCGCATCGCGGGTACGAAGCTGGAAGCCAGGTCGAGATCGTCGACTTGCAGCATGGAATCGATGAAGTAGACGAGCGGATATCGGGCCAGCTCATCGATCGTCGCGGGCGCGCCGTGTTCGCGCAGGTACTCGCGGGAGCCGTAGAGGCCGAGACAGTAGTCGGCCAAGTGCGTGGCGGTGGCGCGGTGCACCTGCGGCTCCCCCACGACTATCTCGAGGTCCAGGCCGGAGCGCTGTTGCGAAGCGCGGCGCGTGGTCGCCACGATCTCGACCGAGATTTTCGGATGCCGCCGCTGCACCTCGGCGGCGGCGGGCGCGGCGATGTAGGCGCTGAAGCCGTCGGTCGCCGAGATCCGGACCACGCCCTCCAGCACCCGGTCGCCGCCCGCGTCCGCGGCCAGTGACTTCACCGCCGACTCCACCGCCTCGGCCGCGGCCAGCGCCGCCCTGCCCAGATCGGTCAGTTCCCAGCCGCCGGTCACCCGGGTGAGCACCCGGCCGCCGAGGGTGTGCTCCAGGGCGGCGATGCGCCGCGAGATGGTGGTGTGGTTGATGCCGAGTTCTTCGGCGGCCGTGACGAATCGGCCGGAACGCCCGACAGCCAGCAGGACGAGAAGGTCGTCCGCGCTGGGACGACCTGGGGTGGCCGGGCGCATATCTGCATCTTTGCAGAGACGCACTGCACAAATGGTCATTGCGGCGCGATTCGTCTGCACTAATACTCGGTGCAGCCAAGCATTGTGGGGGCTGTCACATCGGGAACCGAAGTGTGGCCCCGGGCACGAAGGAGAAGTGCGATGAGGGAGCACAGCGCCGGAGCGACACCGGCGAAGGATGCGGGCGCGACCAGCGGCCTGCGCCGCGTGGTGGCGGCGTCCATGGCGGGCACGGTCGTGGAGTGGTACGAGTTCTTCCTCTACGGCACCGCCGCCACGCTGGTGTTCAGCAAAGTGTTCTTCGCCAAGGGCACCAGCGATCTGGACGCCATCCTCGCCGCGTTCGTCACCTACGCCGTCGGTTTCGCGGCGCGTCCGCTCGGCGGCGTGGTGTTCGGGCATTTCGGCGACAAGTACGGCCGCAAGAAGCTGCTTCAGTTCAGTCTCGTGCTGGTGGGCAGCGCGACGTTCCTGATGGGCTGCCTGCCCACCTTCGGGCAGATCGGCTACTGGGCGCCCGCGCTGCTGGTGACGCTGCGCTTCATCCAGGGCTTCGCGGTCGGCGGCGAATGGGGTGGCGCGGTGCTGCTGGTCGCCGAGCACAGCCCCAGCCGCAGCCGCGGCTTCTGGGCGAGCTGGCCGCAGGCGGGCGTGCCCGTGGGCAACCTGCTGGCGACGGTCGCGCTACTGGTGCTCACCTCCACGCTGTCGGACGAGTCGTTCCTCGGCTGGGGCTGGCGGGTGGCGTTCTGGCTGTCGGCGGTGGTGGTGCTGATCGGCTACTACATCCGCACCAAGATCACCGACGCGCCCATCTTCGTCGCCGCCCAGCAGGAGGCCGAGCAGATCAAGGCGACCTCGCTGAGCGTGGTCGAGGTGCTGCGCCGCTACCCGCGCGGCGTGCTCACCGCGATGGGTCTGCGCTTCGGCGAGAACGTCATGTACTACCTGGTGGTCACGTTCACCATCACCTATCTGAAGGTGGAGGTGCACGCCGACACCGAAGTGATCCTGTGGTGGCTGCTGGCCGCGCACGTAGTGCACTTCGCGACGATCCCGGTGGTGGGCAACCTGTCCGACCGGTTCGGCAGGCGACCGGTCTATCTGATCGGCGCGCTGACCGCGGGCACCTGGGGCTTCTTCGCCTTCCCGATGATGGACAGCGGCCACAACGTGGTCATCATGTCCGCCATCATCATCGGCCTGGTCTTCCACGCCTTCATGTACGCCGGGCAGCCCGCGATCATGGCCGAGATGTTCCCCACCCGGATGCGCTATTCGGGGGTGTCCCTCGGCTATCAGGTGACCTCGATCGTGGCCGGTTCGCTGGCGCCGATCATCGCGGTGCGGCTGCTGAACACCTATCACTCCGCGGTGCCGATCGCCTGGTACCTGGCGGGGGCGGCGGCGGTGAGCGCGATCGCCGTGTTCTTCGCACGAGAGACGAAGGGGCTCGATTTGGAGAGCATCGACCACGCCGACGCCGCGAGCCTGGGCGCACGAACCGAAGTGACCGTGCGATGAGCGATCTGGCGGGGCGCAGCGCCCTGGTGACCGGCGGCGCGAGCGGCATCGGCGCGGCGTGCGCCCGTGCGCTCGCGGCGCGCGGCGCCACGGTCACGGTGGCCGACGTCGACGACGTCGGCGCGAAGGCCGTGGCCCGCGAGTTCGGCGGCAAGTCGTGGGCGGTGGATCTGCTCGACGTCGCGGCGCTGGAGGAGCTGGAACTCGACGTCGACATCCTGGTGAACAACGCCGGAGTGCAGCATGTCAGCCCGATCGAGGATTTCGCGCCGCAACGGTTCCGCGACCTGCTCACGCTGATGGTCGAGGCGCCGTTCCTGCTGGTGCGCGCGGCCCTGCCGCACATGTACCGGCAGGGCTGGGGGCGCGTCGTCAACATCTCCTCGGTGCACGGGCTGCGCGCCTCCGAGTACAAGGTCGCCTACGTGACGGCCAAGCACGGACTGGAGGGACTGTCGAAGGTCACCGCCCTGGAGGGCGGCCCGCACGGCGTGACGAGCAACTGCGTCAACCCGGGCTACGTGCGCACGCCGCTGGTGGACAAGCAGATCGCCGACCAGGCCAGGGCGCACGGCGTGCCCGAGCAGGAAGTCGTAGCGAAGATCCTGCTCACCGAGAGCGCGATCAAGCGCCTCGTGGAGCCGGAGGAGGTCGCGGCGCTGGTGAGCTGGCTGGCGTCGCCGGAGGCGGGCATGGTCACCGGCGCGGCCTACACGATGGACGGCGGGTGGAGCGCGCGATGAGGGCGCGCTCACCCGAGGGCGGTCAACGCCATCTTGCGCAGCACCGGACGGGCGCGGGCCGCGGTCGCGTTGCCCGCGCTGTGCGGGGTGGAGTTGATCAGGCCGAAGGCGGCGTGGGCCTGTACCCGCGCCGTCTCCTCGGGTAGCTCCGGATGCAGCTCGCGCAGCACACCCACCCAGATCTCCACGTACTGGCGCTGGGTGCGGCGGATCTCGCGGCGGGCGGCGGCGGGCACGTTGTCCAGGTCGCGGTCCTGGATGCGGATCAGTTCCGGTTCACCCAGGGCGAAGTCCAGGTGATGGTCGACCAGCCCGGCGAGCGCCCGTTCGGCGGAGTTCGTGCCCGCCACCACCGCCTTGCCGCCGTCGAGCAGGCGCTGGCTCACCCCGACCAGCAGCTCCACCAGCAGCGCCTCTTTGTTCGGGAAATGCCGGTAGACCGCGGGACCGCTGATGCCGACGGCGGCGCCCAAGTCGTCCAAGCGCATGCCGAGGAAGCCGCGATCGGCGATCAACCGCGCCCCCGCTTCCAGCAGTTGCGCCCTGCGTTGCGCCTTCAATTGCTCACGACGCGTGGGCGCGACGGATTCGGCACTGGTCACACGCGATCCTTTCCGCCGATCTGGACATCTCGGTTAATCAACACTAACCTGAATTTTAGTTATCGGCGACTAACTGGACGACAGGATGGCGTGATGACCGTTACCGAAGAGGCCGTCGGCAATCGCGCCGCGCACGCGGCGTTGGTCGACGACCTGCGCGCCCGGCTGGCCGCCGCGGCGCTCGGCGGGCCCGCGAAGGCGCGCGAGCGCCACGTCGCGCGCGGCAAGCTGCTGCCCAGACAGCGGGTGGACCAGCTGCTGGACCCGGGGAGCCCGTTCCTCGAACTCTCCCCGCTCGCGGCGACCGGGATGTACGGCGACGAATCCCCCGGCGCGGGGATCATCACCGGGATCGGGCGGGTGTCCGGGCGCGAATGCGTGATCGTGGCCAACGACGCGACGGTCAAGGGCGGCACCTACTACCCGATGACGGTGAAGAAGCATCTGCGCGCCCAGGAGATCGCGACGCAGAACCGCTTGCCGTGCGTGTACCTGGTCGACTCCGGCGGCGCCTACCTGCCGCGCCAGGACGAGGTGTTCCCCGACCGGGAGCACTTCGGGCGCATCTTCTACAACCAGGCGACCATGAGCGCCAAGGGTATTCCGCAGATCGCCGCGGTGCTCGGCTCGTGCACCGCCGGTGGCGCGTACGTGCCCGCGATGAGCGACGAGGCCGTGATCGTGCGCGACCAGGGCACCATCTTCCTCGGCGGCCCGCCCCTGGTGAAGGCCGCGACCGGCGAGGTGGTCACGGCCGAGGAACTCGGCGGCGGCGAACTGCACTCGCGCACCTCGGGCGTCACCGACCACCTGGCCGAGGACGACCGGGACGCGCTGCGCATCGTGCGCCGGATCGTGGCCACCCTCGGTCCGCGCACGCCGGCGCCGTGGGACCGCAGGCCCGTCATCGCGCCCGCCGCGCCGGAATCCGAGCTCTACGACGTGGTGCCGGTGGACCTGCGCACCCCCTACGACGTGCGCGAAGTGATCCATCGCCTGGTCGACGGCACACCCGAGGGCGAAAGCGGCTTCCACGAGTTCAAGGCCGAATACGGCAAGACCTTGGTCACCGGGTTCGCGCGCATCCACGGGCACCCGGTGGGCATCGTCGCCAACAACGGCGTGCTGTTCAGCGAATCCGCCATGAAGGGCGCGCATTTCATCGAGCTGTGCGACAAGCGCAGCATCCCGCTGTTGTTCCTGCAGAACATCACCGGCTTCATGGTCGGCCGCGATTACGAGGCGGGCGGCATCGCCAAGCACGGCGCGAAGATGGTCACCGCGGTGGCCTGCGCGCGCGTGCCGAAGCTCACCGTCGTGATCGGCGGTTCCTACGGCGCGGGCAACTACTCGATGTGCGGCCGGGCGTACTCGCCACGGTTTCTGTGGATGTGGCCGAACGCCAGGATCTCGGTGATGGGCGGCGAGCAGGCGGCGTCGGTGCTGTCGACGGTGCGCGGCGATCAGCTCGACAGCAGTGGGCAGCCCTGGTCAGCTGAGGACGAGGAAGCGTTCAAGGCCCCGATCCGGGAGCAGTACGAAAGTCAGGGCAACCCCTACTACGCGACCGCCCGGTTGTGGGACGACGGCGTCATCGATCCCGCCGACACCAGAACCGTGCTGGGGCTGGCGCTGTCGGTGTGCGCGCAGGCCCCGCTCGAGCCCGTTTCCTACGGCGTATTCCGGATGTGATGGCGATGCTGAAC
>NZ_BAFS01000252.1 GCF_000308415.1 Nocardia asiatica NBRC 100129
GAGATTGAACAGCTCGGTCCGCGGATTCTCCCGCAAGAACCGCTGCGCCACCGAACCCGGCAACGCCTCACCAATCGCCAACACCCGCCGTGGCGCCCAGTCCGGCCCCTCCGCGGTCGCCCGGTGCACCAGCAGCGCGTCCAGCATCGACGGCACCACGTGCAGCGTCGTGACCGACTCCCGGGCCGTCAGCTCGTTCAGGTAGGCCGGATCGCGATGCCCGTCCGGAGCGGCGATGACCAGACGGCCACCGCACACCGCCGCCGACCAGAACTCCCACACCGACAAGTCGAACGTCGCCGCCGTCTTCAGCAGAACCGAGTCGTCCTGGGTCAACTCGAAATACGCCGTCTTCCAGAGCAATTGATGCACGACCGCCGCGTGCGACACCGCGACGCCCTTCGGCCGCCCGGTCGAGCCCGACGTGAAGATGACGTAGGCCGTGTTCTCCGGTCGCAACGCGACCACACGCTCGGAATCGGCGAGCGGAAGGCTCGCGACCGCGGTGAGCTCGAGGTCTTCCAGACGCACCACCGGCGCCACATCGGTATCGAAGTCCGACTCCACGTTGCTCAGCACACACACCGGAGCCGCGACGGAGAGGATGTAGTCGGTCCGCTCCGCGGCTTGGTCCGGGTCGACCGGCACGTATGCGCCGCCTGCCTCGGCCACCGCGTACATCGCCACGACCAGATCCGCCGAGCGGCGGAACGCGAGCGCGACCCGGCATTCGGGCCCGACGCCCACCGAGATCAGGTAGCGCGCGAGGCGGTTCACCCGGGCGCCCAGTTCGGCGTAGCTCAGCTCGGCGCGTTCGCCGCCGGGCAGGTCGGCGACCAGGGCGACCGCTCCGGGCGTCGCCGCGACGGTTCGACGCAGCAGCGACCCCAGCGTGGCGGCCGCTTCCACCGGGTGGCCGGTGTCGTTCCAAGTGGTGAGCAGGTCGGTGCGCTCGGTGTCCGCGAGTAGGTCGATATCACCGACCGGCACCGTGGAGTCCGCGACGACGGCGGTGAGGACACGCGAGAACCGTTCGGCGAAACCCTCGACCGTTTCCCGGTCGAACAGATCGGTCGCATACGTCAAGAACCCACCGATACCAGCAGCCGCACCCGACTCCTCATAGGCGTCACCCACGATCAAATGCAGATCGAACTGCGACACATCCACATCCGCGTCCACCCCAGCCACCGACAACCCGGGCAGCTCCAGCGCGGTCCGCGCAACGTTCTGAAAGGACAACCCCACCTGGAACAACGGATGACGCGCCGTCGACCGCGGCGGATTCAAGACCTCCACCAACCGCTCGAACGGCACATCCGCGTTCGCGAATGCACGCAGATCCGATTCCCGCTGACGGGCGAGCAGATCCGCGAACGACTCCCCGCCGTCGATCCGCGTCCGGAAGACCACGGTATTGACGAACATACCGATCAGATCATCCAGCTCACGCTCACCACGACCCGCGACCGGGGTACCAACTGCGACATCCGAACCGCCGGACAACCGGGCCAGCAACACCGCGAACGCCGCATGCACCACCATGAACAACGTGGCACCATGCGCACGCGCCAAGTCCACAAGCCCCGCATGGGTCACCGCGTCGATCTCGACGTCCACCCGCGCACCCGCCAACGACGCCACCGCCGGACGCGGCCGATCCGTCGGCAACTCCAGCAAATCGGGCAGATCAGCCAACTCCGCCCGCCAGAACGCGATCTGCCGCGCCGCGATCGACTCCGGATCCGACTCCGCACCCAGCACCGCACGCTGCCACAACGCGTAATCGGCATACTGCACCCGCAACGGCGACCACCCCGGCACCTCACCAGCCGCACGCGCCGCGTAAGCGACCATCACATCCCGCACCAGCGGACCCATCGACGACGCATCCGCCGCGATGTGATGCACCACCACCGCCAACACGAACTCCTGCGGCGCATCCGTGACCCGCAGCAACCGCACTCGCACGGGCACTTCAGCGGTCACGTCGAACGGCGTCGTGGCGAGCGCGCGCACGTCGCGGGCGATCTCGGCCGCGCCGATGGGGTGCACCGCCACGTCCAGCGTGACCTGCCCGGCGGGCAACACCAGCTGCACCGGGCCATCCGCAGTCTCCGGATACACCGTGCGCAGCACCTCGTGCCGCGCCACGACATCGTGTAACGCCGCGCCCAGCGCGGCGACGTCCAACGCACCCGTCAGGCGCAACGCGAACGGGAGGTGGTAGGCCGCGGAACCGATCTGTTGACCCGCGTCGTCGGTTCGGTCGAAACGGTTGAGGAACCACATCCGCCGCTGCGCCAAAGACAACGGCAACTGCTCCGGACGCGCGATACCGCCCAGCTCCACACCACGCTCACCATGGGTGTGCGATTCGAGCGCCACGGCAAGCGCTGCCACGCTCGGCGCTTCGAACAGCGTCCGCACCGCCACCCGTGCACCCACCGCCGCACCCAGACGCGCCACCACCTGGGTGGCGACCAGCGAATTGCCACCCAACGCGAAGAAATCGTCATCCGCGCCGACCCGGCCCAACCCGAGAACCTCGCCGAACACCCCCGCCACGATCTCCTCGACCGCGCTCGCGGGCGCACGGAACTGCCTGGTCTCGAACGTCGGCTCGGGCAGAGCCTTACGATCCAGCTTCCCGCTCGAATTCAGCGGGAACTCCGCCAGCACCACGATCGCCGCCGGAACCATGTACCCGGGCAGCGTCGCACCGATCGCCGCGAGCAATCCGGCCTGCTCGATCGCGTAGCCCGGCGCGGGAACCACGTAGGCCACCAGCTGATCACCCAGCGCCGATCGCGTCACCACCGCCACGGCTTGGCTCACCGAGGGCTGTGCCAGCAGCGCCGTCTCGATCTCCCCCAGCTCGATCCGCTGACCACGGAACTTCACCTGGAAATCGGTCCGGCCGAGATAATCCAGCCGATGCGGTAGTTCTTCGGTCGGGGCGCGCCAGACCACCAGGTCACCGGTCCGGTACATCCGCTCGCCGATACCGAAGGGGTTGGCCACGAACCGGTCGGCGGTCAGATCAGGACGCCGCACGTAACCGCGAGCCAGCTGATCACCGGCGAGATACAGCTCGCCGGGCACCCCGGCCGGCACCGGTTGCAGGCGCGAATCCAGCACGTAAACCTGGGTGTTCCACTGCGGCACACCGATCGGGACGGACCGCTCGTCGGCGGCGGTAGCGGGCCAGTAGGTCACCGACACCGCCGCCTCGGTGGGCCCGTACAGGTTGTGTACAGCGGCGTCGGTTACCGCGCGCACCGCGGCGACGGTCTCCGGTGGCAGCGCCTCGCCGATCACGAAGATGTCCCGCAAGGTGGGGCACGAGCCGGGCGCGGTGTGCGCGGCGAAGACCGTGAGCATGGACGGCACGAAGTCGGTGACCGTCACGCCCTGCGCGGCAATGGTTTCCGCGACGTACACCGGATCGCGGTGTCCGTCGTGCGTGGCGACGACCAGTTTCGCGCCCACCCGCAGGGGCATGAAGTAGCCCCACAGCGAGACGTCGAACGTCGTCGCCGTCTTCTGCAGGTACACGTCGTCGGCGTCGAGCGGGTAGGCCGCGAGCATCCAGCTGATCTGGTTCTGGATCGCGAAGTGCGAGATCGCGACGCCTTTGGGGCGGCCGGTGGACCCCGAAGTGAAGATCACGTACGCCGGATGGTGCGGCAGCAGCGGACGCACCAGTTCCTCGGCGCGCACCGGGGCGTCGTCGAACCGATTCGGGTCCAGCGCGTCCAGCAGCAGTACCGCGATGCCTTCCGGCACGTCGACGGCGTCGGCGGAGGTGGTCAGCACACAGACGGGCTGGGCTGTCCGGAGGATGTGGGCGATGCGTTCAGCCGGATGATCCGGATCCAACGGCACATACGCCCCACCCGCCGCCACAACCGCATACATCCCCACCACAAGATCCAACGACCGACGAACCGCCAACCCCACCAACGACTCCGCACCCACACCCTGCGAAATCAACAACCGAGCCAAACGATTCACCCGCGCATCGAACTCCCGATACGACAGACCCACACCCTCGTACACCACGGCGATCTCGTCGGCATAGGCATCCGCCGCACGGCGGTAGCCGTCGAGCAGCGACTCGGTGGGCACCGGGTATCGAGTGCTGTTCCACTCGAGCAGGATGCGTTCACGCTCGGCGGGGGCGAGCAGATCGATCGTGCCGATCGGCCGGTCCGGCTCGGCGGTGACTACGGTCAGCAGCCGGTCCAGCCGCCAGGCGAACTCGGCTATCGTTCGTTCGTCGAACAGGTCGGTGGCATAGGTGAACATCGCCGTGAAGCCCGTGGCGCGGCCTTCGACGTCGGGCACCACGGTCAGTTGCAAGTCGAATTTCGCCACCGCGCCGTCGAGTTCGATCACCCGCGCCGACAGCCCGGGCAGCGCTATCTCGGGCCTGCTCATGTTCTGGAAGAACAGCGCCACCTGGAACAGCGGGTGATGCGCCTGCGACCGCACCGGGTCAAGCACCTCGACCAAACGCTCGAACGGCAACTCCGCATGCGAGAAGGCGCCCAGATCCGTCTCTTTCGCCTGGGCGAGCAGGGTGCGGAACGAGACGCCGAGATCGATCCGGGTGCGCAGCACCAGCGTGTTGACGAACATGCCGATCAGTCCGTCGAGCTCTCGCTCGCCACGTCCGGCCACGGGCGTGCCGATGGCGATGTCGTCGGTGCCGGTGAGCCGGGCGAGCAGCAACGCCAGCGCGCTGTGCACCACCATGAACTCCGAGGCGCCGCCGCTGTGCGCCAGTTCGGCGAGACCCTGGTGCACCGAGGCGTCCACCGCGAAGGCGTACTCCGCGCCTCGACCGGAGGCGACGGGCGGGCGCGGCCGATCCGAGGGTAGGTCGATCCGGTCCGGAATGCCCGCCAAGGCACGACGCCAGTACGCGAGCTGGGCAGCGGCCACCGAAGCCGGGTCGTTCTCGTCGCCGAGCATGTCGCGCTGCCACAGCGTGTAGTCCGCGTACTGCACCGGCAGCGGCTCCCAGGACGGGCGCGCCCCGTTGCGCCGGGAGAGGAAAGCGCTGAGCAGATCCCGCAGGAACGGCGCTGTCGACGCGCCGTCGGCGGCGATGTGATGCACCACCACCACGACCACGTGGTCGCCGGGACCGATTTCGGCCAGGGCGATGCGCAGCGGCACTTCGGCCGCGACATCGAAACCGGTCAGCGCGAATCCACGCAGCCAGTCCGCGAGTTCGTGCTCGGCGACGGGCTTGGGCGCGAGA
>NZ_BAFS01000251.1 GCF_000308415.1 Nocardia asiatica NBRC 100129
GGCGTCCTCCGGGAACACGGTGCGCAGCACTTCGTGCCGACGCACCACGTCGGTGAGCGCTTCCCGCAGTGCGGGCACGTCCAGGTCACCGGCGACGCGGATCACGAAAGCGATGTTGTAAGCGCTCGATTCGGGCGCATATCGGTTGAGGAACCACAAACGCTGCTGTGGCAGCGACAATGGGATACGTCCCGGACGCGGAGTCTGCACCGCCAGCGCCGGCCGCCGCGTCCGGGGCGCTCGGTCCAGTTGCGCGGCGACCCCGGCGACCGTCGGCGCCTCGAAGATCGACCGCACCGGCAGCTCCACCCCGAACTCCGCGTGCAGCGCGGCGGCCAGGCGGGTGGCGAGCAACGAGTTGCCGCCCAGGTCGAAGAAGCTGTCCTCGGCTCCCGTCACCGGGCGCCCGAGCACCCCGCCGAACACGCTCGCCACACCCAGTTCCAGGTCGGTGCTGGGCGCGCGGGACGGTCCGGCGGTGGCGAACACCGGCTCCGGCAGCGCCTTGCGGTCCAGCTTGCCCGCCGGGGTGACCGGGAGCTCGTCGAGCACCGCCACCGACGCGGGCACCATGTAACCGGGCAGCCGCTGACGCGCGGTCTCCAGCACCGCTCGCGGCTCGACCGGCCGCTCGGCAGTGACATACGACGCCAGCCGCACCTGGCCGCGCTCGTCGGTGTGCGCCACGGTGAGCGCGAACCGGACGCCGGGATGCAGGCGCAGCACGTTGTCGATCTCGCGCAGTTCGATGCGGAATCCCCGGATCTTGATCTGGTCGTCCGCGCGTCCGAGGAACCGCAGCTGCCCCGACCGCTCCATGACGACCAGGTCACCGGTGCGGTACATCCGCTCGCCGCGCCTGCCGTGCGGGTTGGCCACGAACCGCTGGGCAGTGAGCCCGAAGCGCCCATGATAGCCGCGGGCCACGCCGGGACCCGAGACGTACAGCTCACCCGGCGTGCCCGGCGGCACCGGATGCAGACGGCCGTCCAGTACGAACAGTCGCATGCCCCGGACGGGCATACCGAGCGGAACCGGACGGCCCGGCGCCATCGGCCCACTCGCCGTGGCCGCGACGGTGGCCTCCGAGGGGCCGTACATGTTGTGCATGCGGTGTCCGGCGGTCCAGGTCTCGACGAGTTCCTCCGAGCAGGCGTCACCGCCGACGATGACCGTCTCCAGCTCGTCCAGCCCCACGTTCGGCACGGTGGCCAGCGCGGCAGGGGTGACGAAAGCGTGGGTGACCCGCTCCTCGCGCAGCAGTGCGGCCAGCTCGGCGCCGCCGTACATGCCCCGGGGGGCGACGACCATCGTGGCGCCCGCGGCGAAGCCGAGCAGCATCTCCAGCACCGAGGCGTCGAAGCTGGGCGAGGAGAAGTGCAGCGTGCGGGCCGCATCCGTGATACCGAACAGGTAGTTCTGCTCACCGGCGAGCGAGGCGATGCCCGCGTGGGTGACCACCACCGCTTTGGGTGTTCCGGTGGAGCCGGAGGTGTAGATGAGGTAGGCCGGGTGGCTGACCCGCATCGGGTGGTGGCGCTCGTCGTCGGTGATCGGATCCGCACGGTGGCCCGCGAGTTCTGCGGTCAGCTCGTCGGAGCCGAGCACCAGCCAGTCGACCTGGGCCTTGCGGTGCCTGCCCCGCGCCGCGGGCCAAGCGGGCATGGCGGCGAGGCATTCCGGGTCGGTGATGCCGAGCATCGCGCCGGAGTCGCCGATCATGTGCGCGATCCGCTCACCGGGATAGCTCGGGTCGATGGGAACATAGGCCGCACCGGTTTTGGCGACCGCCCACACCGCGGTGATCGCGTCCAGACCGCGCGGCAGCGCGATCGCGACGACCGTCTCGGGACCGGCGCCGTGCTCGATGAGTGCGCGCGCCAGCGTGTTCGACCGCTCGTCGAGTTCACGGTAGGTGGTGTCGGCGCCGAGGTAGCGCACCGCCACCGCGTCCGGCAGCCGGCCTGCGGTGGCGGTCAGCAAGGTGGCCAGCGTGATCGGCGGCTCGGCGGGCGCGCCCGCGATGGGCACCAGGTTCTCCGTTTCCTTGCGGTCCAGGATCGGCAGGTCGCCCACCGGCAGTTCGGGGGCGGCCACGCCGCCGGCCAGCACCGCGATGAACCGGCGGGCGAACGACTGGATCGTGGACCGGTCGAAAACATCTGTCGTGTAGCCGAATTCGGCCGACAGCGGTCCGTCGCCCGAGTCGTCGTGGACGACCAGCTGCAAGTCGAACTTGGCCACGTCCGAGGCGATCGGCAGCACCTCGGCGCGCACACCGGGCAGGTCGATCCGCAGATCCGGCGCGTGGTCGTAGGACAGCATCACCTGGAACAGCGGGTGGCGCGCCGGGGACCGCTCCGGGTTGACCACCTCGACCAGCCGCTCGAACGGCACGTCGGCGTTGGCGAAAGCGTTCAGATCGGTCTCCCGCACCACGTCGAGCATCCGATCGAAACCGGCCGCCGGGTCGACCGCGGTGCGCAGGACGAGCGTGTTGACGAACATGCCGACGAGATCGTCGAGCGCCGGATCCG
>NZ_BAFS01000250.1 GCF_000308415.1 Nocardia asiatica NBRC 100129
CCCGCGACATAGATCTCACCGGCCACCCCCACCGGCGCCGGATGCACCCGGTCGTCGAGCACATACGCGTCCAAGCCCGGCAGCGCCCGCCCGATCACACTCGCCGGGTTGTCGGCCATCTGCTCATCCAGCGACAGGAACGACACGTGCACCGTGGTCTCGGTGATGCCGTACATGTTCACCAGCCACGGCGCGTCCACCGGGTGACGCTCGTACCAGCGCCGCAACTGGCGCAGATCCAGCGCCTCACCACCGAACACGATGTAGCGCAGGGCGAACTTGCCCTCGTCGTGGTGTGCCGCGCGGTCGGCCTCGGCGAGCTGATAGAACGCCGACGGGGTCTGGTTGAGCACGGTGACCTGCTCGCGGATCAGCAGTTCCCGGAACTGCTCCGGCGAGCGGGAAGTCAGGTAGTCGACCACGACGACGGTGCCGCCGTTGGCCAGCGCGCACCACAGTTCCCACACCGAGAAGTCGAACGCGAAGGAATGGAACAGCGTCCACACGTCGGTTTCGTCGAACTCGAACAGCAACTGGGTGTTGGCGAACAACTCGACCACGTTGCGATGAGCGACACCTACGCCCTTCGGCACACCGGTGGAACCGGAGGTGTAGATGACATACGCCAGGTGGTCCGGACGCAGCGGCGTCACACGCTCGCGGTTGCGGACCCGTGCCTCGTCGTAGCCGGTGGTGTCCTCCAGCAACAGCACGGGGACATTGCCCGCCGGTAGGGACTCCCGCTCGGCAGCGGTGGTCAGGATGGCGACCGGTGCGGCGTCTTCGAGCATGAACTCCAGCCGCTGTACCGGATAAGCGGTGTCGATCGGCAGATACGCCGCACCCGCGGTCAACACACCCAACAGGGCGACCGGCAGTTCTTCGGTCCGTGGCACCGCCACGGCCACCACGGACTCCGGGCCCGCGCCCAGGGCGATCAACGCGCGCGCGACCTGGTTGGCGCGCCGGTGCAGCTCACCGAAGGTCAACGCGGTGTCGGCGTACCGGATCGCGATCGCGTCCGGACGGCTACGGGCTTGGGCGGCGATGACCTCGACCAACGTCACCTCCGGCACCACCGCGCCCGGAGTGGACCACTCGTGCAGCACCAGCTCCCGCTCGCCCGCGGCCAGCACATCGATATCACCGACCACCGCCGACGCGTCCGCGGCCACCGCCGCCAGGATCCGCCCGAACCGATCCGCGAAATCCTGAACTGTCGCCGGATCGAACAGATCCGTGGCATAGGTGAACGCCGCCGACAAACCCCGCGGCTGCCCGTGCCGATCGATGTCCTCCGACAGCGCCAGCTGCAGATCGAACTTCGCCAGCGGCACCGCCAGGTCCACCGCCGACACCGACAGTCCCGGCAACTCCAGTTCGGTGCGCGCCAAGTTCTGGAAGGTCAGCATCACCTGGAACAAGGGGTGCCGCGCCGGCGACCGCACCGGGTCCAGCAGCTCGACCAGCCGCTCGAACGGCACGTCGGCGTGCCCGAACGCCTCCACGTCCACCGAACGCACCTGCCGCAGCAATCGGTCGAACCCCACCCCGGGATCGATCTCGGTCCGCAGCACCAACGTGTTGACGAACATGCCGACCAGATCGTCGAGTTCCGCCTCGCCACGCCCGGCCACCGGCGTTCCCACGGCGATATCCCGGCTCCCGGACAACCGCGCCAGCAACACCGCCAACGCCGCGTGCACCACCATGAACAACGTCGCGTTGTGCTCGTGCGCTACCCGCACCAACCCCGCGTGCACCTCCGCGTCCACCTCGAACGCCAGCGTCGCGCCCCGATGCGACGCCATCGCCGGGCGCGCTCGATCCGCGGGCAGCTCCAGCTGCTCGGGCAATCCCGCCAACCCCGCCCGCCAGAAGGCGATCTGCCGGGCCAGCAACGACTCCGGATCGTCCTCGGCACCGAGGATCTCCCGCTGCCACAACGCGAAATCGGCGTACTGCACCTCCAACGGCGCCCACCCCGGCGCACCGCCGCGCGTGCGCTCCACATACGCGCTCATCAGATCCCGCGTCAACGGACCCATCGAGAACCCGTCACCCGCGATGTGATGCACCACGCACACGAGAACGTGCTCGGTATCGCTCAACTCGATCAACCGCACCCGCACCGGCGGCGCCGCCGTCACGTCGAAACCCTCACCCACAGCGGCGGCTACCAAGGCGGGCACCTCCGGCTCACCCGCGCGGCGCACCATCACATCCGGCACCGCCCGCGCATCGCCCACCGGCAACACCACCTGATAACCCACACCATCCACGTCCGGATACACCGTGCGCAGCACTTCGTGCCGCTCGGCCAGATCCCTCACCGCCGCGCGCAGCGCCGCCACGTCCAGACGTCCCGACAACCGCACGGCGACCGGAATATTGTTCACCGCGCTGCCCGGATCGAACCGGTTCAAGAACCACATCCGCTGCTGCGCGTACGACAGCGGCACCCGCTCCGGCCGCGGAAGCGCACGCAACGCCTGCCCCGCCGCCGACCCCGCGTGCGCCTCCACCCGAGCAGCCAGCCCAGCCACGGACGACGCCTCGAACAGCAACTGCACCGGCACCCGCGCACCCAGCGCCGCACCGACCCGAGCCGCCGCCTGCGCGGCCAACAGCGAATTACCGCCGAGCTCGAAGAAATCGTCGTCCGCACCGACGCGCCCGTCCTCCTCGGGCACCAGCAACGCCGCGAAGACTTCCGCGACGATCTCCTCCACCGGGGTCGACGGCGCACGGAACGCGCGAGCGGCGAACGTCGGCTCGGGCAACGCGGCACGGTCGAGCTTGCCCACCGGCGTCAGCGGGATCTTGTCCAACGTCATGATCGACGCCGGAATCATGTACGCGGGCAACGACTCCCCGAGGTACTCGGCGAGCGCGCCGGTGTCCACGTCGGCTCCCGGGCGCGGCAGCACGTAGGCCACCAGCGCGGTCGCACCCGACGGCAGGGTCTTGCCGAGGGTGGCCGCGAAATCGATGTCCGGGTGGCCGGTGAGGGCGTTGTCGATCTCGCCCAGTTCGATGCGGAAACCGCGGACCTTCACCTGGAAGTCCGAGCGCCCCAGGTATTCGATGACGCCGCCGTCCTGGCCCGCGGCCTCGGTGCGGCGCACCAGGTCCCCGGTGCGGTAGAGCCGCGCGCCCGGGTTGCCGGTGTCGGCGCCGAACGGGCTGGCGACGAACCGCTCGGCGGTCAGGCCCGGCCGGTTGAGATAGCCCTGCGCCAGCGCGGCACCGGACAGATAGAGTTCGCCGACCACCCCGGCCGGCACCGGACGCAGCCGTGAGTCCAGCACGAACGCGCCGACGCCCGGGATGGCCGTGCCGATGGTGACGGGCTCGTCCGGCGTCATCGGTGGGGTGCTGGTGGCGAGGATCGTCGCCTCGGTGGGGCCGTAGCCGTTGTAGAACTCGTGCTCGCCTGCCCAGCGGCCGACCAGTTCCGGGCCGAACTTGTCCCCGGCCACCACCACGGCCTGCAGGTCCTCCAACCCCGCCGGATCCACCGATTCCAGGGCGCCCGGCGTGATAAGCATGTGCGTAACGCGTTCGCGCCGCAGCAGCTCCGCCAGCTCGAAACCGCCGAAGACGGTGGGCGGCGCGATCACCAGCGTCGCTCCCGAGGAGAAGGCCAGCAGCAGTTCGAGCACCGAGACGTCGAAGTTCGGCGAGCAGACGTGCAGCACGCGCGACTCCTCGGTCACCCCGTAGTGCTCGCGCTCCGCGGCCACCAGCCCGGCCAGGCCGCTGTGCGTGACGACGACGCCCTTGGGTTTGCCGGTCGAGCCGGAGGTGTAGATGACGTAGGCCGGATGCCGCTCGTCCAACGGGCGTACCCGGTCGGTGTAGGAAATGGGATGCGCCGGACGCGCGGCGATGCGCGCGGACTGCACCGGGTCGTCCAGCTCGATCCAATAGACGCCGGTGCCGAGCGCCGCTCGGTGCGCCGAGGTGGTCAGGCCGACCGTGGCGCCGGAGTCGGCGACGATGTGGTTGATGCGGTCGGGCGGATACGTCGGGTCGACCGGCACGTAGGCCGCGCCCGTCTTGGCGATGGCCCAGACCGCCAGCACCGACTCCACACTGCGCGAGATTCCGATGGCGACCACGTCGCCGGGACCGACGCGGCGTTCGATCAGTTCCCTGGCCAGTCGCGAGGACGCGGCGTCCAGCTCGGCGTAGGTGAGTTCCCGATCGTCGGCCGGGTCTCCGGTCGGATTGAACCGGATCGCGACCTCGGTGGCGGCGGACTCGACGGCGGCGGTGAGCAGCTGCGCGAAGAGCGGACTGCCCGACCTGCGGCGACGGCTACCGCGAGCGGAACGACGGGCGGTTTCCATTCGAGTGCATTCACCTCTCGCATCGAGCCAGGACCCGGGGCGTAGCCTGCTCGGGGCTTGTTATCCGGGGCCAGCGCGGACCGGGCAATCATATAAGGGACTGACCGCTGAACCCGCGCGCTGTATTGGATTGCTATGGGATTGCCGCGGCTGCCGCCACCGCACTCCGCGCCCCCTGCCTTCCGTGCTGTCCTCTCGTCGGGCACCGCCCCCTCCCCCTGGAATCGGTGTCTTGCCTGATCGCCTGCCGTTATATCGGCGCGCGGCCCGTCATGTTGCAAAAGCACCCGGATCGGTGAACATGTTCACAACCATCCGCGCCGAGTGGCTTGCACCCCCGCCTGGAATCGCGTGCTCGCGCCGAGACGCTCGAGCAGCCGGGCGGTCCGGCGGACCACGGTGCGCCGGGACATCCCCAGCCGGCGCGCGATGGTGTCGTCGGTCGCGCCGAGCCCCATCAGGGTCAGGATCGCGCGGTCGCGTTCGTCCAGCGCCTCCGCGGCCGGATTCACCGAGATGGGCGCGGCCATCGCCCACAGGACGTCGAAGGTCTTGATCAGCAGCTCGAGCGTGGGCGACCCGGTGATGCGCAGACCCATCGGGTCGGGCCTGCGTTCGTCGGCGTGCAGCACCAGGCTGGCCCGCTCGTCGTCGCTGATGATCAATTTGAACGGCGGCTCCGGCAGCGTTCTGGCCTGCGCACCGCTGGCGTTGGTGGACAGCGCGTGGCGCAGGCGCTCCGGGTCCTGGTAGACGGTGTCCTGGTACAGGGTCTGATAGCGGATGCCCTCACCGAGCCTGGCCCGTTTGAGTTCGAACAACTGGCGCTCGCGTTCCGGATCGCTGAGATACGGGCCGCGCTCGACCAGCTTGACGCAGCTGCGCGCGGCGTTCTGCATTTCCTCGAAGTCCGCGAGCATCTCGAGTCGCTCGTACACCGGCACCACCGCGCCGTTGCCGCGTGGCGAGCGACGCACCGAGCGGAACGTCTCGCTCAGCCGCGCCGCGGCAGCGTGCATCTGATTGATCTCCTGCTGTCTGCGCCGCGCCTCGGCTTCGGACAACGATTCCGGCGCGTGCGCGTCCCATCGTGGTTCGCCGTCGGGCGACTCGATACGGACCGCGGCACGCAATTCACACAGGACATCCAACGAGTCCGCCGCGAGGTCTTCCGAAACGCCCAGGTACTGCGCGATTTCGGCGAGACTCGATCGCGGATGGTGCACCAGCACGGCATAGACACGGCCGTGCGGTGACCCAGGCTCGAAGATGTCGCCCAGCTCGATCACGGCCCGAGCCTAGCGACCGACCGGTGTCCGTGGGGCCGCTCCACGAGACGCGCACGCGATCGGCTTCCCGCGCGATCGCGACACGGGCAGCTCCACTGCGCGCAACCACGCGCTTGTCGGAATATCAAGCCGGACAGAAGAAGTCAGTGGATGGACGGGCCCCACTCCATGGGCACGCCTTTGGCGGCCAGATACGGCAGTGGGTCGATCTTGGCGCCGGCCTGGTCCCAGATCTCCAGGTGCAGGTGCGGACCGGTGGACTGGCCCCGGTTGCCGACGGTGGCGATCACGTCGCCCGCGTTCACCCGCTGGCCCGCGTGCACGAACATCTCGTTCACGTGGCCGTAGACCGCGGTGGTGCCGTCGTCCTGCAGCACGCGCACCCACAGGCCGAAACCGGAGGCGGGCCCCGCCTCGATCACCGTGCCGTTGCTGACCGAGTGGATCGGCGCACCGAGCGCGTCGGCGAAGTCGACGCCGTAGTGCATCGCGCCCCAGCGGCTGCCGTAGCCGGAGCTGATCGCGCCGGCCACCGGGCGCACCGCGGGCGGGGCCGGAGCGACCTGCTGCTGCACGCCCTTGAGGACCTCTTCGGCATGGGCCAAGGGCGCGGCGATCTCCGGAGGAAGATTGGGGATTCCGAACGGGGCCGCGACCGGGGCCGCGACCTGGCTCGCGACCGGAGCCGGCTCCGGCGCGACCTCGGCGACCGGCTCGGCGGCGGCCTTGGCCTCGGCGACCGGCAGGATGCTCGAGCCCTTTACCGTGGAGGCGGCCTGCTGCTCGTCATCGCTGTCGTGCGACCCGGGCAGCAGCGGCGCGGCGTAGGCGAGCGCCGGAGCGGCCTGGCTGGCGGCACCGATGAGGGCGCCGGCGGCGACGGCGGCGGTCGCGGCGGCTTTCACCCGCTCGGTGGCGGACGGCTCGGCGCGGTGCCGCTTCGGACGGCCCGTTTCGCCGCCCTCGCCGAGGAGGCTCTGGACGGTAATGGAACTGGGGCCTACACGGTGCTGCGACAAAGCTTTGTCCTCGGTCGTAGAACAGGGTCCGGGATGCCTGCCCGGCCCACCGGTTCATAACGATCCGATTTCGCCGGGCGATAACGGTTTGGCATCCGTCGTGACGGGAACTCTACCTCGTCGTGACCATTCCGCAACCTTCCAGCGGAAAAACGCTGGTGAGGCTCGGGTCACATGTCCAGATGAGCGAGAATCAATCCGTGATCCTCGACCATGTGGACGTTCCGATCGTGCTGGCCCCGATGGCGGGCGGCCCATCCACCCCCGAGCTGACCGCCGCGGTCGCCGAGGCGGGCGGCTTCGGGCAGTTGGCCGCCGGCTACCTGAGCGCCGCCGACACCGCCGCGCGCATCACAGCGACCCGGGCGGCCACCGGCAAACCGTTCGGGGTGAATCTCTTCGTGCCGGGCCCCGCGACTCCCCCCGCCGACCTGGCGGACTACCTCGCCGAACTCGGCGCCGACCACGAACTCGGCGACCCGCGCTTCGACACCGACGACTGGGCGGCCAAGCTCGATCTGCTCGTCGCCGACCCGGTCGCGGCCGTCTCGTTCACCTTCGGCTGCCCGAGCGCCACGGACGTCGCGCGGCTGCGCGCCGCGGGCTCGGAAGTCTGGGTGACGGTCACGTCGGTGGCCGAGGCGCGCGTCGCGGCCGACGCGGGCGCCGACGTCCTCATCGCCCAGGGCGCCGAGGCGGGCGGGCACCGCGCGACGTTCACCGACCGGCCGGAGGACGACGCGACCGACCCGCTCGGCCTGCTGGCGCTGCTGCAACTGCTCACCGCCGCCACCGACCTGCCGCTGGTGGCCACCGGCGGCCTGGCGACGGGCGCGGGCATCGCCGCGGCGCTCGCGGCGGGCGCGACGGCGGCGCAGCTGGGCACCGTCTTCCTGCGCTGCCCCGAGGCGGGCACCCACCAGGTGCACCGCGCCGCCGTGGCCGTGGACACTCCGACGATGCTCACACGCGCTTTCACCGGACGCAGGGCGCGCGGGCTGCGTAACCGATTCCTGGTCGAGCACACCGCGACCGCGCCGACGGGATACCCGGAGATCCACTACGCCACCGCCCCGCTGCGGGCCGCCGCACGCGCGGCGAGCAACCCCGAAGAGGTCAATCTCTGGGCGGGCCAGACGCATGCGCTCGCACCGGAGCTACCCGCGGGCGAACTGGTCGCGACACTGGCCGCCGCCACGAAAACCGCTCTGGAGGCCGCTCTTTCGCGCCGAATCCAGCATTGTTGACAACGAGTTTCGTTTAGACTCGACTGGCATCGCACGCGTCCAGCACTGGAGGAGAGCGCCATGTCCCTTGATGTCCCCACCGCACTACTCGAACGCGCCGAGCGTGGCGAGGTCGACGACGCCGACTTCGTCGAGGTCGTCCGCACCTCGCTGCCCTACGCCTGGGAGGTCGTGAGCCGGGTCGCCGGTGAACTGCGTTCCGGTGACGAGGAATACGCCGACAACACGATCGCGCCGCCGGACGAGACGGCCCGCGGACAACTGCTGCGCGCCATGGCCTCCGACGCCATCCGCGGTGGACTGGAGCGGCACTTCGGCGTGAAACTCGCCTTCCAGAACTGCCACCGGGTCGCCGCGTTCCCGATCTCCGCGGTCGGCGGCGAGACCTACACCACCTTCATCGGCACCCGGGCCCAGCTGCTCAACCAGAGCCCGGAACTGCGCAACTGCTGAGCGGCGCGAGCTGAACACCCGGCGCGGCAACCGTTTCGGTCCGCGCCGGGTGTTTTCGTATCCGCGACCCGCGCGGCCGCGCGTCGCCACCGTGCCCGGCGCCGCTGCTGGCGTAGGGTGAACCGCCATGAGCAGCAACGATCTTCGCGGTGAGGTCGAAGTCCGGCTCGCGCCGTGGCAGCAGCAGCTCGGGCCCGACCGCGCCGCCTACACCAATCACGTCCTGCGCGTCCTGGCGCTGTGCGACCTGCTGGCCGCCGATCAGCAACCCCGGCCGAGCGCACGCGAGGAGTTCCTGACCGCGGCCACCCTGCACGACATCGGCATCTGGTCGGCGGGCAGCTTCGACTACCTCGGCCCCTCCTGCGATCTCGCGCGCGCCTGGCTGTCGAGCATCGACCGCGCCGAACTGACCGGGCTGGTGGTGTCGATGATCGACGAGCACCACAGGGTCCGGCCCGCGGGACCGCCGCACGACCCGGTCGAGATCTTCCGGCGCGCCGACGCGATCGACGTCGAACTCGGCCTGCTCGGCCGGTTCGGCATCTCCCGCCGAACCTATCGTGAGCTGGCGAAACGCTATCCGAACCACGGCTTCCACCGCAGGCTGGCGCGGCTGGCCGCACGGCGGCTGCGGACCCACCCCACGTCACCACTGCCGATGCTGAAGTGGTGACGCGGGGCGCCGGGTTCAGCCGAGCGTGATGACGTCCAGGTCGCCGTCGGCGTACTGGCTGCGCAGCCGCTTCTTGTCGAACTTGCCCACGCTGGTCTTGGGCACCTCGGCGATGAACGTCCAGCGTTCCGGCAACTGCCATTTCGCGAACTTGTCGGCCAGGAAATCGCGCAGCTGCGCCGGTTCGGCCTCGGCGCCCTCGGCGAGCACGATCGCCACCAGCGGGCGCTCGTCCCACTTCTCGTCCGGCACGCCGATCACGGCGGCCTCGGCGACCGCGGGGTGCCCGATCACGGCGTTCTCCAGATCCACCGACGAGATCCACTCGCCGCCGGACTTGATCACGTCCTTCGAACGGTCCACCAGGGTGAGATAGCCGTCGGGGCTGATCTTGCCCACGTCGCCGGTGCGCAGCCAGCCGTCGTCGAACTTCTCCGGATCGACCGGCGAGCCGTCCGGCGAGTAGTAGGAGCTGGTGATCCACGGACCGCGCACTTCCAGCTCGCCCAGCGACACACCGTCGTTGGGTACCACGCCGTCGTCGCCCACCAGACGCGCCTGCACACCGGCGGGGAAACGGCCCTGGGTCACCCGGTAGGCCCACTTGTCCTCGTCGGTGACCGCGGTGGCGGGCGGATGCGCGACGCTGCCCAGCGGCGAGGTCTCGGTCATGCCCCACGCGTGCAGCACCCGCACGCCGTGCTCGTCCTCGAAGGTGCGCATCATCGACGGCGGCACGGCCGAACCACCCACCACCACCGCGCGCAGATGCGTGATGTCCTGCGGATTCGCCGCCAGCGCCGCCAGTACCCCACCCCAGATCGTGGGCACCGCCGCGGCGAAGGACGGCTTCTGCGCGGCCATCATCTCGAGCAGCGGGCCCGGCTGCAGGAACCGGTCCGGCATCAGCAGATTCGACCCGGACATCAGCGCCGCGTACGGCAGGCCCCAGGCGTTCGCGTGGAACAGCGGCACGATGGCCAGGATGGTGTCGGTGCCCAGCAGTCCCATTCCGTTGTTCGCACCGACCTGCATGGCGTGCAACCAGTTGGAGCGATGCGAGTACACCACGCCTTTCGGATCGCCGGTGGTGCCGGAGGTGTAGCACATCGCGGCGGCGGAGCGCTCGTCGATCACCGGGAAGTCGTAGGTGTCCGGCTGCCCGCCGAGCAACTCGGTGTAGGCGTGCACCTGGACGCCCTCGGGCGCGGTGAGCGTCGCGGCGTCGCCGTTGACCACGACGACGTGCCGGACGGTCTTCAGGTGCGGCAGGATCTGCCCGAACAGCGGCACCAGCGTGCCGTCCACCAGCACCACCTGGTCCTCGGCGTGGTTGGCCACGTAGACGACCTGCTCGGGGAACAGCCGGATGTTCAGCGCGTGCAGCACCGCGCCCATCGCGGGCACCGCGATGTAGGCGACCAGGTGCTCGTTGTTGTTCCACATGAACGTGCCGACCCGGTCGCCTGCCCCGATGCCCAACGCGCGCAGCGCGTTCGCCAACCGCGCCGACTCGGCGCCGACCTCGCGGTAGGTCATGGTGCGCACGCCGGTCCCGGTCCAGGTGGACACGGTCGAATCGCCGGCGAACGTCGATGCGTAGCGCAGCAACGTCGCCAGCGACAACGGCTCGTCCTGCATGGTGCTCAACATCGGAACTCCTTCTTCTTCGGTGACTTCCCGTCGGAAAGCCGAGTCGGTTTCGGCCACCTCGGGGGATGTAGCGGCTGATCGGCGCGTGCGGTCCGCGCTCGATGAGCAGGTGCGAGACGAATGCCGTGACGCCTTCGGACGCGACGACTCGGCCGGGCCTGCGCGCATACCCGGATGGCAGGACACGCGCCGCTGCGATACAGCAGTCGCACGCGCTCGGCGTAGTCGGGAGCGAGACCGGCTTCGGCGGGATCCGCCTCCGCCCCGATCGACGCGACGGCGTCGAGATTTTCCGTGATGTGACTACGTCGGACCAGGTGGGGCTGCTTCGGAAAGGTCGGTACACGCGCCGGCATGGTTCAGCACGCACCGACCATGAGCCACATCACATCGGCGATGCTACCCAACGGTAGGCCGCTCGGGGCAACGCCGATCGGGGAATCCAGGAGCACCCATCCGATGGCGGGCGCCCTCAGTGCCCGCTGGTCAAGTCGACGCCGGGCCCGCACCGCGCGTTCCGGTCCGCGGCCGGTGACCGAAGCCTCAGGCGCCGACCGTCCCCGGTGCCGCGACCTCGGTATGCGCCGGATAGGCGTGTACCACGGCCGTGTCCAGCTTGGGCATCACGTGGGTGAGCGCGTGCTGGGCCTCGTGCGCGACCCGATGCGCGTCCGCGAGCGTGATCGCCGGAGAGACATCCAGTTCCACGTCGGCGTGCAGACGATGGCCGATCCACCGCATCCGCAGGCTGCGCACGCCCTGCACCCCCGGCTCGGCGGCCAGCGCCCGCTCCGCCGCGGTGACCAGCCCCGGCTCGACGGCGTCCATCAACCGGCGCAGCACGTCGCGCGCCGCGGTCCGCAGCACCGCCAGGATGGCGACGGTGATCAGCAGGCCGACGATCGGATCCGCGAGCGGGAACCCGAGCGCCACCCCACCCGCGCCGAACAGGACAGCCAGCGAGGTGAACCCGTCGGTGCGCGCGTGCAGACCGTCGGCGACCAGCGCCGCCGAGCCGATCCGCCGTCCCACCCGGATCCGGTACAACGCGACCGTCTCGTTGCCCAGGAATCCGATCAAGCCGGCCGCGGCGACCCAGCCGAGATGCTCCAGCGGCACCGGGTCGAGCAGCCTGCGCACCGCCTCGTAGCCGGCGATCAGCGCCGACAAGGCGATCATCGCGACGACGAAGAGGCCGGCCAGGTCCTCCGCCCGGCCGTATCCGTAGGTGTAGCGCCGAGTCGCGGCCTTACGGCCCAGTGCGAACGCGATCCACAGCGGCACGGCGGTCAGCGCGTCGGAGAAGTTGTGCACAGTGTCCGCGGCGAGGGCGACCGACCCCGACGCGGCGACGATCACCAGTTGCAGCGCCGCGGTGCACCCGAGCACCACCAGACTGATCTTGACCGCGCGGATGCCGACCGCGCCGGTCTCCAGCGCGTCGTCGATGCTGTCGGCGGCGTCATGGCTGTGCGGGACGAAGATCTCCCGCAGGACCCCGCCCAGCCCCGGCCGATGCCGGTGATGATGATGCCCGGCGTGGTGGTGATGGCTATGGGTCATGACGCACTCGCCCCGTCGCTGCCTGGTAGTTCCCGCACCACGCCCACGCCTCGGTGATGCGCCGGGACACCCGGCCCCGCGTGCTCGGCGTTGTACACCGCGTCCACTACCAACTGCCGCACGTGCTCGTTCTCCAAGCGGTAGAAGATCGTCGTCCCCGATCGGCGGGTGTTCACCAATCGCGCCATGCGCAGTTTGGCCAGATGCTGCGACACCGAAGGCGCCGGCTTGCCGACTTGCGCGGCCAAGTCGCTCACCGACAGTTCGCGGTCGACCAGCGCCCAGAGCAGGTGCACACGGGTCGGGTCGGCGAGCATGCGGAACGCCTCGACAACCAGGCCGACCTGGTCCTCCGCGAGCGGCGGTCGCGGTTCCTGGCTATCTGCATTCATAAGCAGATAATAGAACAGGCGTTGCCCGGATGCCAGGCGTCGCTCCGGGCCGGCGTGCCGGCGGCACCCCCTGCGTTGCCGCCGACACACCGGTCGACCCCGAATTCGAACAGTCTTTGTCTTAGCCGAGGGTGGCGCCACTGCGCCAGACCATCGGAGCGATATCACCCGAATGAGACAAACCAAGACCGCGCGCTGCGGGGCCATTTCGCCTCAACGCCCCGGCACACCTCCGTGACCAGCCCGAATGACGCGGCCCCGCAGCGATGTTCACGCGCACCTGCGCACACAGCTGCACGTGCAGCACACGAGATCTCAGTGTCCCCGCCACGACAGCGGTACCGGATCACCACGCAGCTCTACCGGTCGTCTTCAACGACGCTCCGATGCCCGGACGCGACGGCCATCTGGGGCAGCGCCCGAGCCCGGGCCGCCGCGGACCAGATGGCCGCTGAACCGATCGCCGCCAACCCGACGGGCGATCGATCCGAGAACGCACGACTGGCGATCGGTGGGTGGGCCCACCGATCGCCAGTCGTGCTCATGAATTCGTCATCGCGACAACGTGTTGCGCAGATCGGTGATGGTGGCGCGGCGCTCGTAGGCGATCCAGGCGAAGATCGCGGCGAGCACCAGCGGGAAGATTCCCATCATGGGCTTGTCGGCGATGAAAGCCTGCGTCCCGGCGGCGAGCACGGTGAGAACGGACAGACCCACCGCAGCCAGGGCACTGACTCGTGGCACCATCAGACCGATACCGCCCGCGACCTCTACGACTCCGATGAAGATGAGCAGCCCGAGGGGGATGGTCAGATTCTCGGGGGCGTTGTCCGCCAGAACGTTCGGGATGACGAGCTTCGGCCCGCCGGAGGCGATGATGAAGAACAGGCCCAACAGGATCTGCAGGGTCCACAGGACACGGTTGCGGACCTTGCCCGGACGGGCGGTGACGTCGGCGGAGAAGTCGGCGGTGGGGTTGGCGGTGGGGTTGGCGGTGGTCATCTCTGGTCCTTCTGGTCGGTCGCGCCGGGTTGGTAGCGCGTTCACCAGATAGGACGGAGCACCGTCCGAGGACTCATCGCTGTCCACGAAAATTTTTCCGAACCGCTGAATCTCCCGTCCGGGCCGCGACCTTCGGCGGACGCCCACCGGTTGGGCATCCCGCGGCCGTCCCGGGTTCGCCGGACCGCCCACCGGCATCGACCAGCCGGCACCGACCTCCCGATACTGTGAATCACGAGAACCAACGATCGACCCGCGGAGTAGACGACATGCCAGTGGACCGAATGCTGCCCACCCCCGAGGCCAGGGATCTGCTGGAGCTGACCCGCGACATCGCCGACAAGCTGCTCGAACCGCGCGTGGCCGAGTGCGAGAAGACCGGAATCTTCCCCGACGGAGTCTTCCCCGCGCTGGGCGCCGCCGGACTGCTCAGCCTGCCGTATCCGGAGGAGTACGGCGGCGGCGCGCAGCCTTACGAGGTGTACCTGCAGGTGCTCGAGGAACTCGCCGCCCGCTGGGCCGCCGTCGCCGTCGCCGTCAGCGTGCACAGCCTGTCCTGCCATCCGCTGTTCACCTTCGGCACCGAGGAGCAGAAGCAGCGCTGGCTGTCCGACATGCTCTCCGGCGACGCCATCGGCGCCTACAGCCTGTCCGAGCCGCACGCCGGTTCCGACGCGGCCGCACTGCGCTGCCGCGCCACGCCGGTGGCGGGCGGCTACCGCGTCACCGGCGCCAAAGCCTGGATCACCAACGGTGGCCGCGCCGACTTCTACACCCTGTTCGCCCGCACCGGCGAAGGCTCCCGCGGCATCTCCTGCTTCCTGGTCCCCCGCGACACCGAAGGCCTCGACTTCGGCAAACCCGAGGAGAAGATGGGCCTGCGCGCCGTGCCCACCACCACCGCCACCTACGACGACGCCTTCCTGCCCGCCGAACGCCGCGTCGGCGCCGAAGGCCAGGGACTCGCGATCGCCTTCAGCGCTCTGGACTCCGGCCGGCTCGGCATCGCCGCGGTCGCCACCGGCCTGGCGCAGCGCGCGCTCGACGAGGCGGTCGCCTACGCCAAGGAGCGCGAGGCGTTCGGCCGCCACATCATCGACCACCAGGGGCTCGGCTTCGTCCTGGCCGACATGGCCGCCGCCGTCGACTCCGCGCGCGCCACCTACCTCGACGCCGCCCGCAGGCGCGACGCCGGGCTCCCGTACTCGCGTCAGGCCAGCGTCGCCAAACTCGTCGCCACCGACGCCGCCATGAAGGTCACCACCGACGCGGTCCAGGTCTTCGGCGGCTACGGCTACACCCAGGACTTCCCGGTCGAGCGCTACATGCGCGAGGCCAAGGTGATGCAGATCTTCGAGGGCACCAACCAGATCCAGCGCTTGGTCATCGCGCGTCAGCTCGCGGGCGGCTGACCCCGCCGAGTGGCCGGAAATGCCGATTGAATGACCGCGTATGTCTTCGGACCTGCGGATACTCTCCCGTACCCTCGAAGCATGACAACGCCGTCCATCATCATCATCGGAGCCGGATTCGGCGGGCTCGGCATGGCGCTGGAGCTGCGGCGGGCCGGGTTGGACAATTTCACCATCCTGGAGCGCGCCACGGACCTCGGCGGCGTCTGGCGGGAGAACACCTATCCCGGCGCGGCCTGCGACGTGCCCTCCCCGCTGTACTCCTGGTCCTACGAGCCGAAATCCGATTGGCCCCGGCGTTTCTCCGAGCAGCGCGACATCCACCGCTATATGCAGACTGTCGCCGACAAGCACGGCCTGCGGCGCTTCATCCGCTTCGGCACCGAGGTGCTCGACGCCGAGTTCGACGAGCGCGCCGGCCAGTGGCTCGTGCGCACCGCCGACGGCGCGCAACTGACCGCCGACATCCTCGTCCCGGCGGTCGGCCAGCTCTCCCGCCCCGCGTTGCCCAACATTCCCGGCATCGACAGCTTCACCGGTCCCGCGTTCCACTCCGCCGAGTGGAACCACGACGTCGACCTGACCGGCAAGCGCATCGCCTGCATCGGCACCGGAGCCAGCGCGATCCAGTACATTCCGCGCATCCAGCCCGCCGCCGCGCATCTCACGCTGTTCCAGCGCTCGGCGGCCTGGGTGCTACCGAAGGCGGACGTCCAGTACAGCTCCGTGCACCACGCGCTGTTCAAGTACTTCCCGCCCAGCCGCCTCGCCGAGCGCTTCGCCATCTGGTCGTTCTTCGAGGTGCTCGCCCTGGCGCTGACGGACATCCCGGGGATCAAGACTCCGGTGATCGCACTGGCCGACCGGCATCGGGCCAAGCAGGTCCCCGACGCCGAGTTGCGCGTGAAACTGACGCCCGACTACGCGGCGGGATGCAAGCGCGGATTGTTCTCCAACGAATACTTCCCGGCGCTGGCACAGCCGAACGTCACCGTGGAGACCACCGCCATCGAGGCGATCACGCCAACCGGTATCCGTACCGCGGACGGCGTCGAGCACGAGGTGGACGTCATCATCTACGGCACCGGCTTCAAGGGCACCGAGTTCCTCGCGCCGATGAACATCTACGGCCTCGGCGGGCGCAAACTGGCCGACGTGTGGGCCGACGAGGGCGCCCGCGCCTACCTCGGCCTCTCCGTGCCCCAGTTCCCGAACCTGTTCATGATGTACGGCCCCAACACCAACGTCGGTTCCGGCTCGATCATCTACATGCTGGAGTCCCAGGCCCGCTACATCCGCCAGGTCGTGCGGTACCTGACCGACCGGCCCGGTCGCTACCTCGCCGCGCGCGCCGCCACCGAGCAGCGCTGGGACGACTGGCTGCAGAACCGGTTGAAGGACACGCCCTGGAACTTCTGCTCCAGCTGGTACCGCAACGCCTCCGGCCGGATCACCAACAACTGGCCCGGCGCCACCGTGCTCTACCGGTGGAAGACGAGGACCTTCGACCCCGCCGACTACGACGAGGCGCAAGCGCCCGCCGCCGCGCACTGAACGCTCAGCCGGACCTCAGCTAGCCGCCAGTAAACTGGGGCCCGAGGTCGAGCGGAAGAGGTGCCCCATGTGGTGGCTGTGGATCGGACTGGTGCTGGTTGCGCTCGTCGTCCTACTGGCATGGCAGGCACGACGGAGCAAACAGCGCGCGGCCACCGAATTGGCCGATGCTCTCGCCGACGCCCGGCAGGTGAACGAACGGCTGGGCGGCCAGGTCTACAGCCTCTCCGGCAGCAACGACGCCGCCGTCCAAGCGCTCGCCGACGCCTCCGAACGGCATCTCGCGGCCGGTTCGCAACTCGATCAGGCGCGCACGCCCGCCCAGGCACGGCTGGCGAAACAGACGGCGCTGGAAGGGCTCTACTACATCAGGGCCGCGCGGACCGCGATGAACATGGACCCCGGTCCCGCGATCGCGGCCCTCGACGGCCAGGACACCGCGGGGCAGGTCACCGAGAAGCGCGTCGTCGCCTACGAGGGCAGGCAGATCGCGGCCGCACCCGAACCCTCGTCATCGACCCCGAACTACTACCCCGGCGGCCGCGTAGCCGGACGTCCGGTACCCGCGGGTTGGTACTCCGAGCCCTGGTGGAGACCCGCCCTGATCGCAGGCGCCTGGGGCGTCGGCTCAGCCCTGCTGTTCACGTCCCTGTTCTCCGGGATGTCCGGGGTGGGCTACGACGCGCACGGCTTCGAGAGCGGTTACGGCGAGGGCTACCAGGACGGCCTGGCCGCCGACGACGGCGGCTACGACCAGGGTGGCGACTACTCCGACGGATTCGACGGCGGAGGTGGTTACGACGGCGGAGGTGGTTTCGACGGCGGAGGCTTCGACGGCGGTTTCTGATCCTCGGCAACGCCCTGGGACAGCGATGCGGCCTCCGAGCCCGTCACCCGGTAGACTGCGATCGTCCCGGGCGGGCCGCGAGCCCACCCAGCCAGCCTTCGTAGCTCAGGGGATAGAGCACCGCTCTCCTAAAGCGGGTGTCGCAGGTTCGAATCCTGCCGAGGGCACCAAAATAGTGGCTTTCAAACCTACGCCGTAAGGCGTAGGTTTTTCGTTTTCTACGTCGCTGAGCTGCGCGAATGCATCGCCAGCAGGCGCGTGTCGGATGAGATCCATCAGCTCTACGGCGTCTGCGGCTGGTCGCTGGTCGCCCTCCTCGACATATGTGGTGACCTCCGGGGTCGTTGCCTCACCTTCGGTGCCCGTCGCAGCAGTTACCAACCCGCCACCGAGCAGCGTCTTGAACGGTTCGGCCAGGTCAGCACGGACGTAGTCCTGTTCGATGTAGACCTTCTCGAAGAAGGCTTGGTTGAACAGTCGCCGGGTTTGGGGGTTGGCGGCGAGGTAGGCCGCGTAGCAGTTGCTGGCGTAGCTGAGTGCGGTTCGGAGATTCTTCTCGACTACTTCCAGGTCGGCCCGGCTTGCTTCGAGTCGGCTGTCAATCTCGGCAAGTTGTGCGGCGATGCGGTCTTGTTCGGCCTTCATCAGGTCGAGCGGCACGGCTCCGGCGTAGTGGGCTTGGAGCAACTTGGCACGCTCGTCCAGCAGGCGTTTTTGCCGTGTGGTGAGTTCGCGTGTGGCTCGCTCCGCAGCGGCTCGGTTCTCGGCGAGATCGTCACGGAGGCTGGCCTCCACGCGTTCGCGGAGTTCGGGGCTGAGTTGTAGGGCGCGATACTCATCCTCGATCAAGTCTTCGACGCGGGAAATCAGTACGGCTTGGCGTTGGCAGTCAGTGTGCTTCTGGTGTCGCCCCAGGCAGACGAAGTAGGGGTAGACCTGGCCATAGCGGTTCTTCGCATGGGTGACGATCTGCCGGAATCCGCAGCCGCCGCAGAAGACGGTGGACTTGAGGTAGTGCGGATGTTCGCGCTGCTTCTCCCCCACGGCGTGCGAGGCCAACACGGATTGGACCGTTTGCCAGGTCACTGGGTCGATCAGGGGCTCGTGTCGTCCGGGATAGCGGACGCCCCGGTAAGTAACCTCGCCTTTGTAGTACGGCGACGTCAGGATCTGGTGCAGCGTGTTGTACTTGATGGGCCGGGCTGGATGTTTGGGTGATGGTCGAGTGGTGAGGCCACGAACCTCAAGCTCGTCGGTCATTGTTCTGAGGGTCCAGTCGCCTGTAGCGAAGTGCTGGAACGCCCAAGTGATGAAGTGTCCGCGTTCGGGGTCGACGGCAACCGTGCGAACCTCGGCTCCCTCACTATTGACCACGCGGATGTTCATGTAGCCGAGCCGAGCCTTGCCTGGCGTTCCACCGCCCTTGGCCTTTTCGGTCATGCCCTTGAGCACTTCGGTGGCGAGGTTGCGGGAATAGAACTCTGCGATCGAGGACATGATGCCGTGCAGGAGCATACCGCTCGGCGACTCGTCGATGTTCTCGGTGGCAGATACCAATTCAGCTCCGGCTGCCCTGATCGCCATATGGATCTGGACGTCGTCAACGCGGTTACGGGCCAGGCGATCGACCTTGTGGACGATGACGTAGTCGACGCGGCGTTCCTTGATGTAGGCCAGCATCTCTTGCAACTTGGGTCGGTCGGACGTCTTGGCGCTCTCGCCACGTTCGACGAACTCCTTCACAATGATGGCGCCGAGCGACGCAGCCTTCCTGCGGTTCGCATCGCGTTGCGCGGGTAAGGAATACCCGTCGGGTTCGCCATCTTTCTCGGCTTGTTCCTTGGTGGATACGCGTGGATAGGACACCGCCGTTTTGAGCGGTTGGTCTGGATCGACTGGGTCGAACGTCTTTCCTGTCATACTTGTCCTCCGATCTCGTTACCTTGCTCTTTGTGGCCCTGCTAGGTGGTGGATGCTTTTCTGCGGCGGTGCGCCCGCGCGGCCAGGCTTCGCTCTCTTGTCCATTCCGTTGTGTGCCAGAGTGCTTCGCGAGCCGCAGGCGTCGTCTCAGGATTTCCGTAGGGGAACATGACAACCACCCCACGGTTGTCGAATTGGCTCATCAACCCATGGAAGTCCTCAAGCATGCGCGAGACCCGGCCTATCTTCGGGAATATGACGTAGCGGACGTCTGGATGCCGGTCCAGGTAAGCGAGCAACTCGGCAATCGCAGGCCGCTTATGGTAATTAGCTGCGGCGACGCCGATCTCGACAAACTCGTGCACGACACGGGCGTTCAAGTTCGCCGCCTTCCGAGTGCCTCCTTCGCGCTGTGTGGCAATCATGTGCAGGCCATCCGTTGCTCCATACGAGGATGCGATGGAGAGGAAGAGCACAGCGAGCGCTTGACTCTGTTTGGTTTCTTTTGCGTTGTCAGACGTTTTCATTGCAGACTCCTTACAAAATCTAAAGGTAATGGGTCGGGGAACCATGAGCCACTGGTGCGGCGGCCTCGGCATGGCGCTAGCCATCCGATCGCGTGGCGCACGACACCGGTTTCTTCACGGTGGGCGCAGTCGAGGAGCCCGGTTTGCCGGAGCCGTACCTCGATCGCGACTTCGCTGACGCTGAACAACCGGGCGAGATCAGCGACTTTTTGAATGCCTTGACCCCAGGCACGTTTCAGGAATTTCTTGGGCACGAGTACGCAACCAGCGAAGTAGTCAGCGGCGCGTTCGGCCTCGGTGTCGGGGTCGGGGTGGCCGGGTCCGGCGTACAGAACGTGTCTGCGCCCGTGGTCGATAATGTGCTTGAACTCGTGAAACAGCGTGAATCGCTGTCGTCTCCACGATTCGAACCGGTTAAGGTAGATCGCCCACTCGCCGCGCCCGCGGTCCCACAGGCTCGCGCCGGAGGTGCTTCGAAGCGCCCTCTCGACCCGCAGCTTCGGCAGTCCGGTGACGATCTCGCTCGGGATCGGACCGTTGTCGATCTCACAAAGCTCTAGGAGCTTGGCGGCTTGTAGCTCGGCGACCATGAGCGCTTCGCTGTAGGTGACACTCGGGCGGCGAGGCACGAGCGCCCGCAACTCCCACAGAATTCTCGGTTGCCGGAACGTGCGTTCCTCTGGCCGATCCTGCAATATTCCTGGATTGTTTGAAAATTGTCGTGCGTCGCGCATCGATGTCACCTCCCTTCACGAGTTAGTAGTTGATGTTTGATCGGCTCCTTTCTTTCGAATTATTATGGCGTTAAAGAATTATTGTACGCTGAATTCAAGCACTCGGACGTAGCACCTATCCTTCATCTTCGCCATCGAGCGGCCCGTCCTGTCCAGTGAAACTGATGCCTTTTTCTCTGGCGATGCGCGCGAAGTCTTTTTCGATCTCCTTCGCTTCTTCAGCGGTGAGGTTGTACTTCGTGCGCAGATACGGCCGTAGCGAAGGAAGTTCCTCTTTGGGCATCCACCCCGCGACAGCGAATAAGTCACTGACCGGCACGCGCAGCACCTGCGCGATGGCCTTGATGTTTTCGCTGCGAGGGTGCGTGATCTGCCCCAACTCCAGGCGCGTGACAGTAGCTTTGTCGATGTCGGCCTGCTGGGCAACCACCCTGGCAGACAATCCCAGCGCTTCACGCCTGGACTTCAGAAACTTGCCCAATCTGGCGATGTCGTTGGTGTCGTTAATGTGCGCCTCTTTGTTCATATTATTGCCCCCATTCGTACTTGAATAATACCTCCGGGTGGTGAAAATATTCAACGCTTTCGGGCAATTTTCACAATATTACAACAACGGCTAACCGAATTATTCACAGAGAATGCGCTCCATATATCGGCATCTATGCTCGTTCGTCGAATATCCACACGCCACCGCCGGTGGCCGGGAACACGACGAGATCGGTGTCGCGCACCAACTGCTGGCCCATGGCGTCGTAGTCGATGGACGCGAAAACTTCCAGCCCGGACGGCAGTGCTCCGACGAGCCTGTCTTCCAGATTGAGCGGTGCCATCACGTGCCGCGTGTAGGCGGCCAGGTCTTCGTAGTGGCCCTTGTAGGCGGCGGTGAACCGGTCGAACTGGGCCGGGTCGTCTTCGTGGGCGCTGGCCCAGGCAGCGAACGCGGGACCGTGGTCCACGATGCCGTTTGCCACCGTCGACAGCAGTTCGATGCTGTGGACGTCGTCCAAGCCGATGGCACCGGTGCTCACGTGGAAGGCTCCGAACCCCTGGTGGTCCCAGATGTAGAACCGATCAGCGTCGTGCTCGTAGGGTTCGCCGAGAACGGCATACAGCTCGGTGTAGATGTAGTCGGGGTCTCGTGCCATCTCCAGCCAGGTGCCTCTCGTGAGTTCGGCCCGCAGCGGGAGGCCAGCGGTCACATAGATCCGGGGATAGCGCAGGGCTTCCCGCTCGTGGCTTGTTTCGGCCTCATCGCGCCGCAGGTCGTCATCGGACGGTGCCTGTCCTTGCTCGCTGCGGTTTGTATTGTGTGCGTCGGTATTTGGAAATCGCTCATTCATGCTCACCTCCTTCGGGTTATGTTTGGATGTTGGCCGGTCGGACGGTGGAGAGGGTGTGCATTCCCTCGATCCGCCGTCCGCCGGCCTCTTACACCGGGCGCTGAGCTTGGCTCAGCTATCCGCCTGCTCGCTTTCGGCCTGCTGCCCACCTCGTCGGCCACGGGTGCGGCGACCACCCTGCGGCGGCTCGCCTTCCGATGCTTCCGCCGCGTTGGCAGAGACGTCGGTTCCCGATTCCTCCTCCTGTGCGGGTGGAGGCGTGGCGGTTGCGGTGAACAGGTTGTCGATGGCTGCCTGCCGGGTGCGTGCCTCGTCTTCGATGGCGGCGCGGGCGGCGTTGGCCCTGGCCATCAGGTCTGGATCGTTCTTGGCGGCTGTGATCCAGGCGTCCACGGCGGCGAAGCACTCAGCCTTGAGGCTGCGCTTCCGCAGGTCGGCAATCCAGGTCAGCTGGGTATGCCGAGCGGTGTCGATTCGGATAGCCAGGGTGACTTCCTTGTTCGACGGTTCGGACATCGCTCCTCCTCGGTGCGAGCGGCCGGTAAACGCTGAATGCGCTTACGAGTACGGCCGCATGGCACCGACGAGGGCATCCCGCTATCCGGTGACACCCGGTGGTGCGGTGCGTGAGTCGTCCGGTCCCAGGCGAGAGCGCTTGCGGTCGGACGGCACCGGATAGCCGGGCAGCACGATGTCGGAATCGATTTCGTTGCCCCAAACGTCCCAGCCGGGTTGCCGCCGCCGGGCGAACAGCTCCAGATACGGTCCGGGACTGACCCGCTCGATGATCGCGTATTGCTCTTCGGGCTTGTGGCTGTGCTCTTGGACGGGGGCGATGAACCACGTCGGCTGGGCACGGAAGTTCACGGGAGCACGCCCACGGGTACCGAAGAGGACGTGCTCGGTCATGTTGCGGAGATATTGGCCGAGCTGCAATCGCGGCTTCACCCACGTCAGCGGCGAGCGGTAGGTGAAGCCCCAGGCGGTCATGACGTCGTACCCTGCCCGCCACGATCCGTTGGTCACCCAGAGCCACAGGTGCGCGTCGTCCTCGGCGAGATCGCCCACCGGCATGTTCTTGATCTGCTCGACGGTCATCAGCGGGTAGTGCTGGATCGCTCCGCGCCCGCCTGCCTGGTCGATGTTCCATGGTGGGTCGGCCATGATCGTGCGGTAGCGCTTGGCGGGTTGTGTTGGTCGAATGTGGTTGCTACTTGTCATATTTCACCTCCTTCCTGTTGGTCGACGGGCATCCGGCGTACATGCCGTAGCGGCGACCCTTCGCAAATGTTGGATGTCTTGGCTCGGTCGGATGGCACCGGATAGCCCGGAATCACGACATCGGCGTCAATTTCGTTTCCCCACACGTGCCACCCCGGCTGCCGCCTGCGAGCGAACAGTTCGAGGTACGGGCCGCGGCTGACCCGCTCGATGATCGCGTATTGCTCTTCGGGCTTGTGGCTGTGGTCCTGGATCGGCGCAAACATCCACGTCGGCTGAGAACGGTAGTGGACTGGGGCTCGGCCGCGGGTGCCGAAGATCAGGTGTTCGGTGGCATTCCGGAGATAATTGCCCAGGTGAAAGCGGGGCTTGATCCATGTGAGCGGCGACCGCGGCACGAATCCCCAGGCGTCTACGACGTCATACGCGGTTCGCAGCGTGGCGTTCGTGGCCCACAGCCACAGGTGGGCATTGTCTTCGACAAGATCAACGATCGGCATTGCTGCGATTCGGTCCAGGCACATCAGGCCGTAGTGGCGGTTGGCACCAAGCGTCGTCTTCTGCTGGATGTCCCACGGCGGGTCGGCCAGGATGGTCCGGTAGCGGCGAATTATGTTGGTAATGGTCATACTTCGGCTCCTTCCTGCAACGTAGCGATCAGCTGGATGGGCGCGATGATCCGGAACAGCTCCGGTCGCAGCTTGCGGTTTTTGTCGATGGCCCGGCGCAGGGCGTCGCGTCGTTTGTCTGCCTTGGAGGGGGTTTCGGCGGTGATGCTCCACACCACGAGGGGGAATCCGCCATTTCGTTCTTGCTCGATGCCTAGACGCCAGTACGCCTCGTACTCGTGGCATTTGCGGATCAGGGTGGGGATGCTCTCGGTGCCCTTGTCGATCTCGATGAAGGCGGCGTCGACGTACTCGCTGCCGGGCGGACACGCTGTTTCGGCGTAGAGGTCCGGCTTCAGGGTCAGCCGCGTTCCACCCATGCCGACGTAGTCGCGCCACGCGGCCGGTTCGATCTCACATTTCAGCAGCTCCAGCTGACCCTGCCGATCGGCCTCCACAAGCGCCACATGGGCATCGGCAATACCAAGCTGATGGTCAAGGAACCGTTCGGTCGGCGCATGGAAGCGTCGCCGGGCCACCGTCCCGGACTCCCGTCGCAGGAGCCGCTGGCCGACGTCATCGACGAAGTGCACCAGGCCGTCGCTGCCTGCAGCCAGGCCGCCGACGCGCTGAGTCAGGCTGTCGAGCACCCGCAACCGCCGGAGTTTGGCCAGCGCCCGCTGTGCCTTACGCCTGCCAGAACCGGGCGTCAGATCGCCGAAATGCAGCGTCTGGATATGGCGCACGGTCAGGAACCGATGCTCGGCCACCGAGCGCAAGATGGCCCAGTCGCGCTCACTCATCTGTTTGGCGATGGCCGACAGGTCACGGATCGGCTGGCGAGTCAGGCGAGGGGTCGGTTGCTGGTGTGTGGTGCCCGAATGGGCACCATCATTCGCGTCCAGCAGGACGTGAAATTTGGAGCTGACCGGCGAGGATGCAGATTTCTGAGTCGGGGCGAGACGGCCATCGAGATGGCCAGTGTTTTCCATCCCCGTCGCTTCGCTCCGCCGCGATTTTTCCGTCGTCATACCTGCCTCCTTCGGCGCCGGGGCGCACCGTCCGCGTCGCCGTTCACCTGGTCGAGCAGCTCGTTGAATCCCGCTTCGATCTCGTCCAGCGGCTGGCCGTAGCGTTCGCGGCTCAGGCGCCGGATTTCGTTCGGATCGCTGGTTTCCGGGGGCGGCGGCAAGGTGATGCCCGACGCCCAGGGCTGGACGGTGTTATCCCGCATAAGGTTCACGTAGACGTGGTGGGCGGGCAGGGCACCGAAGTCTTCCGGGCTGAGCACAGATTGTCCGGTGGCCATATCTTTGGCGTCGCCTGCCTGCAGCTGAAAGGTGATGCGGCTGCGGGCGTTGTTTCTGAAGGCGTCGAGCATCGCGGGCGGCAACTGCTTCTGGTACTGATGCGCCAAATGGAACCCGGCGCGCAAGCTGCGGGCGGTGGCCAGAGCGTCGCCGAGGTCCGTTGGAAGCCGCAGGTAGTCCTGCACCTCGTCGATGTAGACCATGACCGGCGTGCGGGTGTCCTCTGGGGTGCCCGCCCGTTCCCGAATGGCTTGCCACAGTTCGGCGAGGATGATCGCCCCCAGTAGCTGCGCCGCCTCCGGCCCGATGACACCTTTCTGTAACGGCACCAACAGAACCTTGTTCCCCCGCAGCACCTGCCGGATATTGAACTTCGGATTGCGCTGCGCCAGAACCGCCCTGAGCTGCTTGGTGAGCAGTGGACGGAGTTTGTTCGATAGGGGCGCGATCTTCGTGTCCACCGCTTCCGGCGACAACGAGTCGAACCACGCCCAGAATGGTCCGGCCGCGAACGGATCATCGCGAATCACCCGCTGCGTCAAGGAGCGGCGGAAACCGGGGTTGGTGAGCAACAGCGGCAGCATGGTGAGTGAGGCATCGTCGCGCTTGGCCAGCACCTCCAGGGAGTTGCGGAGGATGTCTGCCGACCGCGGCCCAAGGTCGCCGTGGATAGCGTGGATGGTGCCGAACAACGAATCCGCGATCACCTCCGGCGTGCGGCCCTCACTGTGCGCCAGCGGATTGATCCCGACCGGGGCCTCATCGAGCGGATCGAGCAGCACGATGTCGCCGGCCCGGCGTGCAGGGATGCGAGCCAGGATGTCGGACACGAGGTCTTTGGGCTCGATCACCACCACCGGGCGCCCGGCTTCGAGGTCCTGGACGATCAGGTTGAGTAGCAACGTCGACTTGCCGGTGCCGTTGGGTCCGATGACCCAGGTGTGTCGCATGCTGTCGAGCACGTCGTAACCGACCGTGCCGGACACGCCCGGCGCGTTGGCCTTGGCGATCACCCGCTCGCCGGACAGCAGTGCCGGGGTTGGTCGGACCGGTTTCGGGTGCAGCGGCGGTTGGCCGGGGAAACGCTCGTCGTGATCGCTCACCGGCCAAGCCAGCAGGTGACTCAGTTCCGGCACGCTCAGCGGCTGCGCCGGGGTCAGGATCGACCACGTCGCTTTCGGCTCGTTGACATTCCCGGCCTTCTCGTTCGCCAGCTTGAAATGCACCCCGGCGGTCTCGACCGTCCCGATCGCTGCCGCCAACCCGAGCAGCAAGGATTTGCGTCGCTCCGCGGTGCTGGCCTCGACGCCGATCCGGATGACCGCGCTGAAGCCGTGCTGGCCGAGCTTGCGGGCAATGGCCTGCTTGGCGTTCGGGCGCCGGTCGGGCAGCAAGCCGTTCCAGACTTTCGACGCCATCGACTGATGCCCGCCGTCCGCTCCGGTGACCGGCGGCAGCATCGGTTGACGGCGTGGCCCGAGGACGACTTGGATCACCAGGCGCTCAGTGCCTTTCACCGCCGTCAGCGCCGAGAGGATGGAACGGCTCGACGCAATCCGATCGACGGGCTCCAGCGGCCAATCTGTCGCGGTCAGCTTCAGCCGCCGGGCCGTGACGATCTCGCCGCGCTCCTCGGTGTCGAACGGCGTCACCACCGCACCGGAAACCAGCTGCTCGACCGAGCGACGAACACCTTGGGCGTGCCGAAGTTGGCTGCCGACAAGATATTCCACGCCCTCACTGGCAGAGCGGGCTTCGAGGATGAGCTGGGGCGCGTGCTTCTGGGCCGCCCAGTGGCGAAGCAGCGAGGTCGCCGCTCCTTCACGAAACGGGCTGGGCCAGAACAGGAGCTGCCAGACGAGGGAGTCGGCGGTGAGGTCGGTATCGGCATTACTTACTGTCATGGTCGGCCTCCTTCTGATCGGTGCGGGATTTCTCCGCCTCAGCAGCACGGGCAGCATCGGCCAGAGCCAGCGCGAGAAACGCCTTTCCGAGCAGCCGAATGTCCGGCTGCTCACGCCGCACTGCTCGCACATAGATCCGTCGTTCGAGTTTCGCCTGGTGACGCTGCTCTCGGTCACGTCGACGGTAATTTGATCGTCCTGTTTTAGACATAGCTATCCTCCTGTTCGAATTACGTTTGATATCGGTCGCCACCAGCGAAGATGATCGCCGGGCTAGCCGGTGAATATTTTCACCAGATCCTGTCTCTACTATGCGGTGAATTAATTCACCAGGCAATAGAGTTTGAGCAAACTACAACACCGAAACGGCTAGCAATAACAGGGGTAGAAAATCTGACTTGTTTGGATAATTTCGTTCACCACCCAGCACGCATTTTCCGGTAAATCACGATCCCGCCGATGACGAGCGCGATCAGGCCGACCACCCCCAGGATCACCACCAGCGTCGGCCACATCGACTGAATCAGGTTGACCGCGAGGTAGATCGCGATCACGCCGAGCAGGATGGCCACACAGGCTCGTTTGAACGACTCGGCCAGGCCGGACGGAGAATCTCCACTCACCGCGGCCACCTCCTCATCCAGTCGATCGCCTCGTTGGCCACCAGCCAGGCAAACGCGAGCGCCAAGCGGCTACTCGTCGGTGCCTGATCCTCCCGCTTGCCGGCGTAGCGCTGGATGTCTCGGCTCAGCCGCAGGGACCGCCGGAGCACGAAATTCACGATGTCGCTGACCGTTTCGAGATCGTCGCCCTGCGGCACCTTGGGCCGAAGCTCGTTCAGGACCACTCGGTGGTTTCGCGTGTTCATGCTCACCACTCCCCACCGAGATCGTCGGCCTCGTCGTCGCCCTCGGTGGACGCGATCGGCACCAAGGCCATGCTTCTGGACGCGGCCGTGGACGTCGTGCCCTTGGTGGCCGTGCTGTCCTCGGCCACCAGTTCGTCCAGCCGCTCCATCAGCTCCACGAGCACCGAGCGGTCGACGCCGACGAACGGCCGGAGCAGATTGCCGTGTGGGCTGCCGTCCTGGTTCGCGAACATCGCCTCCGGCCCGCATCCCTGGTGATACGACCGGGCCAGCAGCCGCACCTGATCCGCCCCCTTGATCGGCGCGCCCATCTTGGCGAGGGTGGCGGCGACGATCCGCTCGGCGTTCAACTTGAGCGGCGGCAATTGCGCAGCCAGCCCGTCGAGTTGGCGACCCAGCGCCACCCGCTGCTGCTCGATCGGCTCCAGCTGCGCGGCCAGGTAGCCGACCTCGTCGGTCTGGAGCGAGCCGTCGCGGAAGCGCGCCGCGAACACTACGACGTTGACCACGATCACGATGAGCGCGAAGAACACGCCCAGGATGGCCGCGCCGGTGATGCCGCCACCCGCCGCCACGCTGTCGGAGATGATTCGGTAGGCCATGACGATCCCGGCCCCGACAGCAAGCGTCGTCGCCAGGATGACGAACACCAGCGGCAAGAAACGCGCCGGGCCCGCGGGTAGCGTGATGCCTCCGCCAGTGTCCTTGTAGCCCTTGAGATCCCGGCCGAAGAACTTCAGACCCACGGCTACGGCTGCGGTGCCGAGCAACGCGAAGACGACGGCCGTGATGAGCGGCACCACGCTGCCACCCCAGGCCGCGCCCTCACCGCTCGCGATGCCGGTCAGGTCGACGTTGAACACCTGCGCCAGGAAGTACAGCAGCACCGGGAAGTCCAGCAGCGCCGCCCAGGTCGCGAACCGATGCAACCACACCGGCACCCGCCGGTGCTTCAGGCTGCCCGCATCGCGCTCGTCGGTCACCTTGGTGCTGACTGCCACCATTCGGTCGCGGGCGTCGCGGGCCGTGATGACGTCGCCGTTCATACCAGTCACCGACTGCTCGTCCAGCCGGTCGAGTTCGGCGCGCGTCATGACCATTTTGCCCTTGACGCTCGCGGCATGGTCCAGCAGCCGTGCGAGCTGCTCCGCACCCTGCTCGCGGGCTTCCTCGGCGGCAAGCATGCCCTTGCTCATCACGAGGGCTTCCATCTGGCTGAACGTGTCCGGCTCGCGCTTCTCACCGATGCGACCCTGCTCGCTATGCAGCGCCAGCACCTGGGCCAGCCAGTTGCGGGGTATCGGCTTGCCGGTGGCCAGCGACATGGCGATGTCGCGCTTGGGTATGGATGGCGGCGATGTGGTACCGGCGCCGGTCGCCGGCGGCGCCGGGATCACCGAGGGCAACGCCTGGCCGTGATCGACGTGCCCGCTATTTCCGTTCGTGGGCGTGGTGGGCTGGATGGTCATGATGCTGGCTCCAATCTGGTGAGGGGATACGGATTCCGGGGAGCTACACGACGGCGGGACATCACCGGCTGCCGTGGTGGAAGGTCAGCTCGACGCGGCGGTTCTGCTGCGCCTTGGCTTCGTCGAAGCGGCCATCGGTGAAGTTCGGGATCACCGGCTCGCGGGCGTCGTGGCCGGAGACGGTGCCCAGCAGTGCGGACGGCAGCCCCAGTGCCACGAGGCGATCGGCCATGGCATGTGCCCGCCGCTCGGACAGGTTGTTCCGGGTGTCCCCGGTGCCGGTGTCCGCGATGTGCCCGGTGACGTCGATGGACCGGAAGTTGCAGCGGGATACAGCGTCCACGATCGGCCGTAGCTGATCGTCGGCGTTCGCTGGCAGGACGGGACTGTCCGGCACGAAGTGGAGCGTCTGATCGTTCAAGCTCGCCCACACCGGGCAGCCACCCTCGGTGATGGCGTCCGGCACCGGCACGACCGGCACGGGCATGGTGGCTACCGGCGCCGCCGCGGACGGGGTGTCGTGCGCGACGATACAAGTGGCTGCCCCGGCACGCTGGCAGATCCCGGTCCACAGCTGCTCGACCAGGGTGCGAGCGAAGGGTGGCAATCCTGGCTGCGATCCACCGGCGATGCCTAGGCCATGGAATGTCACGTGACGGCCCTTGAGGGTGGGCAGCCGTCCCTGTTGCGCGATGCTGTCGATGACGCTGTCCGGCTTGGCGTTCCAGCCGGTGACGCGCAGGTCGATCGGCGCAACCGTGCTGATCCCCGAGGACACGATGTGGAGATCGCCGGGCAGCTGACTGGCGCGATCAAGGAGAGCGAGGAGATTGAGGCCGGGCTGATCGGCCTGTGCGTTCGCCACCGAGTCGTCCAGTTTGCGCAGCGAGGCGGTGATCTGGCGATCGGCATCGGCCGTGGCGTGCTGCACCTGGCCGTTCGGCCGGAGCGGTGTCAGGTCCTTCATGGTGATGTCGCCCGTGGCCGAGGACATGATGTGCACGGTGGCGTCGCCGGTGCGCTTGGAGCGCTTGGCCATGTCGGTCAGCTCGGTGCCAAGCGAATCCGGCAGGGCTGCACGGGGTTCGGCGCTGGTGGCGGTGGCGGCGATGGTGATCGTAGAGGGCTGCGCGTCCGCAGGCGACGCAGTGCAGCCGATCATGCTGAGGAACGCGGACAAGCTTGCGAACAGCGCCAGCAGCGAAAGAACCGCGTGTATCGCTAACGAATAGGCAGTCGGACGCGAAACAAGCTGGCAAACAGCAGCGTCCGGTGAAGACTTCAAATAGGTGTGATGGGACATGCGGCATTCCGCCTTCCGGGATGTGCTGATGGGATGCGAGCGGTCTACGTCACTGGTAGATGACGTTGTAGCCCCGGAAGAAACGTTAGAAATCCGCAGGTCAGAAAGCAGGCGTGCAAGGTGGCGCTGAAGTTGGTGGGAAAGTTGGTGGGTAGCTGCCGCACTCATGGCGCACTTCTCCAGGCGGGAACATGATGGCGTCATGACCCGCAGCTATCCTCGCTCTCAACTCCACAAAGCACTGGAGCAGTACGGCCGACGAGGGCGACGTCTATCGGAAGGCCGGATGCTGAGCGTTGACGTGGTGCTGCGCCAGCTTGGCGATGACACTCGGCTTTCCGACCCGCGGTACCGCGAGCAACTCGCGCGCAGGGTCGTCACTGTGTTGCGCTCGCTCATCACCGCAATTGCCGATCCGGTGGACCGGCGCATCGCTGAGACGGTGTTGGCCGCGACACCCGAGTTCCAAGACAAAACCGTCGAACAGCGCCGCGCCTTCGTTCGTGAGCACGACCTTGGGTTCACCGACGAGCAGTTCAAGACACGGCGAGCACGGGTGATTGGCGACCTTGCAGCCGAGCTTGCCGAGGCATTTCGTACGCAGCCCGCGACCCAGCGGATCTTCATCGGAGGCAACTACACCGACCCGATCTGGGACCGTGATGCCGCCGAACTCGGTGTCGCACTCGCGGAGCTGCCGGTCACGATCGTGTCCGGTTCTGCACTGCCCGGCCGTAGGATCGCCTACGCGATGGCGGATGCATTGGCAGCCAGGGGCATCTACGCGCCCACACGTGTCATGCTGTTTGCCCAAGCCAACGCCGATAAGCCCACTCAGGCCGACCGCCCGATCGGCACCCTGACGTACTTCGGCATCAATGCCATGGAGAAGCGGCGGGAGATGCTGCGTATCTCGCGTTTAGCCATCCTGTTCGGTGGCGCCAGAGGAACAGCGGAAGAGGCGGAACTGGCTGATATGCATGGGATCCCGGTTGTCCCACTGGCCTTCACCGGGGGAACGGCCAGGCAGTATTGGTTTGCTCATCGCGCCGAAACCGACGCCGTCATGCTCGGTGACAAGCCAGCAGATGCCCGTGCGTATGCCATGCTCAATCACGAAGTCCACAGCTTGGCGTTGCAGGCAGCAGTTCAACTGGTCCGGCAGGCACTTGCCCTGACTGTTTGACGAAGGATCGTACGTCCGCTCAGGCCAAGAGCGCCGGGGGTGGGCCCGGCGCTCTTGGCGTCGTACACCGGTAGGCAGGTGGCTTACACGGCCTCGGCCAGCCAATTCATCACGGCGCGCTCCACGTAGACGACCAGACGCTTCGCGCGATCCGATCCATCTGGAGCAACAGCTTGCCGCTGTTCGACCTTCTCCAGAATTTCAGTGCAGGCGACGATGACATGGTCGAGCGCTTCGTCGGCCAGCTGGCGGTTATGGTCCTTCACCGCTTTGCTCCTTCCAATTTGGATGGAGCGATGACATCGCCTGTTCCGCGGTGTTCTTCCTGGCCAGAACAGGTTTATTGGTTGAAGGGAGCCTGGGCTTGGCCCGGCGCAGCGGTCACCAGAGCCCAGCTACCGCGAGAAAATCTCGACGGCGGCCACTACAGCGCCCAGCGTGGCGATCCCGAGGTGCGCGGCGACCCACAGGTGCTCCAGCCGAATGCGGGCCAGCACCTTGTAGTTGCTCTCGTGCTGGCGCCGGTTAGCCGCCCAATCGTCTTCGAGGTACAGCTCAGGGTAGAGGTCATTGAGACGGCGCCGAAGCAGCTGCGCAGCATCCATGTGCATCTTGAACCGCTCGAAGTACTTGGCCGAGATCAGAGCACCGAAGAGTCCAAGCAAGCAGACGCCGAGGGCGACACATGCGCTGACGATACGGGTATCCCTTTGGACTGCAATGTAACTTAATCCGCCCACCGCGCTGATCACCACGATCAAGGTCATGATGGCGCGATGATTCTCGGACTGTCGGCCCTGCGTGCGCTGCTCCTGCCACATGCGCATCAGCACGTCGGCACCGGCCGATGATTGCCGGTCCTGCGGTCCGTCTGGGCGCTCAGGCTGCTGGTTATCCGGTCGCGCTACCGCGAGCAGCCCTAGGGAACCAGTTATCTCGTCCTGCACCCTTTCCCATTTGATGCGCCATGTGCCGACGTCTCCACCGCAGGCTTTGACGAACGCCTCGGTCGTCTCCCAGGTCGGCAGGTGGTCGCCGCCGGCCGCCTCCGAGAGCGCAGTCCGGGAACGACCGGTCATGCGTGCCATCTGCAGATACTTGGGACTGCCAGCTTGTTCACGCAGCCGCCGCAGGTCGGCTGCGAACGCCTGAACAGGACCTGCTGAAGGGTCAAGGGGGCGCTCCGGGCGCGGCATAGCACGGTCCTCCGGGGGCACGGCGATATGGTCCGTCGAATTCTAGCCCAGCAAAGAACTACTCACGGACTGCTGGAGCGGCAGTATACCTACCTGATGCGCAGATAACTATGGGAATATTGCATAAATCATTGAATTGTGGTTCAATTGCAAAGGAATGGAGTATTTATCGCCACACGCAGAAAGGTCGCAGCAGGAACTCGAAGCGCAAGCTTCGGAATTTGTGGACCGCGCCCAGTCGCTAATTGATGCGGCAGACGGCCTGCCCCGCCATCTTGATAGCATGACGAGTGAGCAGCGGGGTGTATTCATTGAGTTCAATCGGTTACACGATGAGGTGGAGTCGCTGCCACAGGCGGATACGGAATTATCCGCCAAAGTATACGCCCGGCTGACAGAGAGTGGATACGTCAGAGACAGGCGGTTCATTGTGTCGTACGTCGGCCAAATGCTGGCAGTAGACCAGGAAGGCGGACTCCGGTTACTCACCCGGCTGGCCGGCGACAGTGATCAATACGTCCAGCAGCAGGCATGGGACACCTTCAAGGGCGATATCATTGAGCGAGAAGGAACTGCTATAAGTGCGCGAGAAGCATTTCCTGTCGTGATGAGTTTTATCGATAGTTTCGATCTAATTCCTAAGAAAATTCGTCCGTAGTGATGATCTATCTCATCACCCGCCCGCAGTTGCTCGACTGAGTAGACGTGCCGTTGCCTCACTACAGAAGGGCTTCCAGGCTATCCGGCGATCATATGGCAAGGCCAGCAACAAGGCGCGGATTGCTGTCGTCCACGTGTGCACTACGGGCGCATTTGGTTCGCTGAGAGCGTTTAGCGCTCCTACGAGCGCCCCGAGTCGGACATCAGTCGCAGACTTATGAAACTGCAATGCTACTTCAAGTAGTGGGTGCCGATGCGCCTTTGCAGCAGCGACTATAGCGGAATATACAGCAGGATCACCTTCTGCTGCATAGCATAAACCGAGCGCTAGGCTTCCGACCCCATCTGCGTCGAGCTGGTCAGTTTGTATGAGGTTCGCGGCGAATGATATGAGCTGGGGGCCACCTATGATCAGACAGTCTCCAATGTATCGAGCATCGAGACGCCCCCTGAGCGCCAGTTGGGTCAGCGCGCCCAGGGCATCAATTACCGGTTGTTTGAACAGTTGAGGATCATCGCGCACCGCAGCCAGTGCTTTGGCGAGCATAGGGCTCGCTGGGTTCAAATTGGCCGCCAGCCATTCAAGGTCATCTGTCGGTTCTGGGCGTTCTCTTTGTCTTGCGGCCACTGCCCGTTGCAAAGCTGACTCAATCCACGGCACGGTTGCCGCGATAACCTCTAGCAACGCCATAATCTGGCGTTTCATACCCAGATCCGGATCGTCCCGCAAAAGCCGAAGCAGTGTGCCGAAGCCTTCGCGGTCGAGATCGTTGCGATACCACACGCCGACACCGTGCGCTGCCGTTCGTCTGATACGGGGGTCATCGTCGCCGAGCAGTTTGCCGAATACCTGTCTCGCGGTGGGGCTCCTGGTCCATGCCAGGGCCTCGCACAGCTGATGGGAGTCCGGAGCAGCACGGTATCGTTGTGCGAGGAGATCGACCGACTCATTGTCGAGTTCACTCATGACGGGTGCGTCTTCTGCATGAAGCGGCAGCTCAGCGACAACTCGCCGACGCATCGCTTCGACGGCGCCCGACGGATCGACCGTGAACAGCGCGGCAGCGGCACCTGCCGCAGTAGGGGAGTTCTGGATTAGCTCTGTGAGTTTCGACCGGCCGGGTTCGCCACTCCAGGCGATCGCAGTCCACGCGCCGTGGCTGGGTCCGACCTCTTCGATACGCTGGAGAAGCAGATCGACGATCTCTTTCGGATTCGCCTCAGGAACCAGCGCCAGCACACGCCCGAGGTGGGGGGCGGAAATGATGCCCACCTCGTGAAGTCGCCAGATCCGGCGGATCACCGCATTCCGAGCATCTGGGTCTGGTGGAAGCCCTCCGGCTGCAGCTGCATACACAGTGGCGAACCAACCAAGCCCATCGTCGTCGCTGAGAGCGTGGCGGCGCAGCACAGTGCTGACAGCGCCCTGGCTCCCGGTTGTCACTTCCAGACCGATGGCGAAGTCCAGAACGTTAGCCCATGCCGGATGGAACCAGCTCCGGTCACGCAGCACAGAGTCGACGGCGTCGGTCGACAGCGTGGTGAGTCTGGTTGCCGCCAAGTACTCGGCGACGCTCCTGTGTATCCACATGACCGGTGCGTCGCCGAGGGCGTCACCGTTGAATGCACCCGGCTGGGTGAGAATGCCGAGCTGACGGATTGGCTCCCAGCTGTAGCTGCGACCCTGTTGCGGTACCGGTCCGGATCCAGCGAGAACCCTGTCGCAATCTGCAACCTCAACAGCGTCGTGCCAGTTGTCGCTGCTGTTGGCCATTTCCCAAGCGAGATCAGCAAGGCTAGCCAGATGTGCATTGCGGCGGGCCCGATCTTGTCGGTGGCTGCCCTCCAGGTGCGGTGAATCGGCCTTCCACGCTAGCTGAAGGAATCGGTCAACCACTTGGCCGTACAACCCGGCCCGAGTCGGAGCGACGGTGTCGGTCTCGGCCACCCAGGCACAAAATGCGGCGATGAGCGGGACCTGGACAAACCGTCGCAGTGGTGATTCCGGCGCAATCGCGGGCTCCAGCCGTTTCGTCGGAACCTCCTCTCCGCGTGCATCAAACCACGACGACCACAGGTGCCGAACCTGTGGCTCGTCGAGTAGACCCAGCGTCATGTACTGCGGTGTCGGGTGATTCGTACGGGGGTCGAACGGATCTTCGTAGCCCGCCCGCCGTGACGTGACGAGCAGGCGAACGTGGCTAGCGGTCTTGCCGTGCAGCCACCGCAGCGCTTGTCCGAAGGCGGCACGCTGCCCATCGTCGAATATCTCGTCGTAGGCGTCGACCAATATGTGGAGAGGTTCGGCCTGCTCGAAGCGACCGAGCAGGAGTTGACGCATAGCCGGTGAGACGGTTACACCTGCTGATGTAAGCCCAGCGCTCGCTGCCGCAATGACCGCTTGCTCGCCACCCACGGCGATCCGCCACTGTCGTGCAAGATCAGCGGCGTGCACCACGATCGGGATGACGATGTCTTTTGGTTCATCACCTCGCTCGAATGCCTCATTGGCGCCGTGACAGAGTGTCAGCGCATGGTGTCTTAACAACCAAGTCTTGCCGAAGCCTGCGTCCGCCAACACGATCGCGACCGGCACTTCGGTGATCGCCTGCCGCCACCCAACGTCCCCTGCCAAGTCAGGCGAAGCATCGTCGTAGGCGGCGAACGCGTCGTGTTCGGTTGGTGGCCTCTTGTTGATAGAGACCGAGCGCAGTTCGAAGCCGTTCGAAATATCTACAAACGGTAGCCATCTCGCCGTGACGGACAGCGCACCCTGGAGCTCCGACAGGTAGCGCGGAAGAGGGGCTTCATACAGGCCCCGATCCCCCTCGACCAACATCGACTCGCGCCGCTCGAGCTTCTGCGCCTTTTTTGCCTCTTTAAGCCTCGCCGCCGCGTCCATCAGGAGTTGCCGGTAGCCCGTGAGTCCGAAATCGACCCTCAATGCGGTTTCACCAGCACCGATCGGAGGATTCATACCGAGGTCATCAATCTTCCGGCATGTGTTGAAGGTTGGAGCCTTCCAGGCTGACTTGTCGCCGTCCGAGCCGACCTTGCGGATCGTCGAGCTGCCCAGGCCCGTGTGGTTGGCGATTTCCCCGGACGTGTAGTGCTCCAACAGTTGCTCGTAGGCGTTGAAGGTTGCATTTTTCAGCTCGCGGAAGCGCCGATCGTAGTGCGCTTCGGCCTGCTCCAACTCATCGTCTGCCGACCCCACCGATGTCGCCTCGATTCTGCCCTGTAGAAGATGCCGCGGCCATGGTGGCACAACCGCCGTCAATGCCGCGGACGAACGACGATGGCCGAGCAGAAACCCGTTCTGGCCAGGCGGAACAGCACGGAACACGCTGTGACATCGCTCCATCCAAATCGGAAGGAGCATCATGCACAGCGCCAGCCAGACGGCAGTGGGCCGAATCAAGCTGTGGCCGTATGCGACACACGTCGCCGCTGGGGGCATCGACCACACCCAGTTCGATCTCGACCGCCTGACCTTCGACATATTCGCGGCGTCGTTCCGCATCGACACGCCAGAAAAGGCCCAGGCACTCCTCGACTCGTACCAGTGGGCCAAGACCTACCTGGCGCCGTTCGTCGTCAAGCTCGTCATCGACATGGCACCCGCATTGCTCAACGCCGTGGCCAGGAACCCGCGGGCAAAGATCGTCTTCCTCGGCAGAGACGGCTTCGTGTTCGGCTACGCCCTCAGCATCCTGCTGCCGAAGTTCTACGCCGCCCACTGCACGACAATGTACCTGTCGAGGTCCTTGGTGAACGCCGCACTGCGGGAACTTGAGGAGTACGAGGGCAAGTCGTTCGCGGGCATCAGAGAATTCCGCAAACGCGCTGCGGCCGAGAGTGATCCGCGCGGGGCCTGGCGAAGGCTCACCGCATACTTCATCGACCAAGGGATTGACATCGGGGCGGAAGGGTCCGAGATCCACGTCGTCGACACCGGGCTGAAGGGCAGCATCCAGGAGATGCTGGCAGCGGCATACCCACAGACGAGGTTTTTCGGACACTACGCGTTTTACGCGGAATCACCGGCCGATCCGCATCCGCGCAGCAAGAAGGGGTATGCCCTTCATCTTGATGTTGAGCATGGCAGCGACGGCAATGCAATCCGCGACGGCCTGCCCACCGATCCTGGACAGACATTCCTACACCATCAGGCTATCGTCGCCGTAGAGGGCGCGGTCCAAGGCAGCCATCTCAGTCCGTCAAGCTACGGACTGAATGGCAAACCTCTTCTGACACGGCAGCGACACGATGCAAGCAATCTGAGCGGGGCACGCCTGAGCCTTGTTGACATCCAACCCGCAGACCCACAATTACGAGAGGGGATCCGCAGCATAACTGTCGTTGGGATTTGCCAGCATGCCAGAACGCTGCTCTTACACGCGTCCGCGGCAGGACCAAGTTGGATTACGGGCGCACAGACCAGCAGATGGTACGTCGACCTTATTCATCGAACGGACGAACTCCGCAATCAAATGTGGACACATATGAACTGCTGTGAAGCATAGATCAGTCAAACCGCAAGAATGGACCCGCCTGTTTACCCTGGCCGCTGCAGAGACCCAACTGACGGCCAGGGAGTCTGACGCGGGCGACACGCACGGACATGCCCCCGCAAGCTATCGACAGTGAGTAGCACCGGCGTGCGTTGACCGTCGCCGGTGCCCATAGACCGCCGACGACAGCGGACAACCTCTGCCCGACGTACAACTAGTCCATTCGTGTAAGGAGGACGCTGTGCGGCAAAGGTTCCGATCGCCTTTAATATTTATCGCGTTAGCAGTACTTTCTGGGGCTACCGCCTGCACCAGAGCGGAAAACATGGAGCCGCAATCATCAGGCGCCGCTTCTGCAAATCCATGCAGGAACATCGCGGTGTTTCAGATTGCAGACGCGAAGGTAATCACCGAGGCGGTAGACGGAACCAAAGCCGGTCTGTTCGAAACAGCCGGGCTCGACCCAGACCGGGTAAGTTTCCGCACCGTAAGCGCCCAGGGCGATGCGGGGAACGTTGAAAGTATCGCCAAGTCTCTCAGCACTAGTGATGCGGATATATTCTTTGTCGTAGGCACATCCGCCACCATTGCACTCGGTCATCTTGAGAAGCGGCGTCCCATCATAACAATTGGAATGGCCGACCCCGTAGCCGCCAAAATTGCAACCACGCTAGACGCGCCGGGTAGAAATATTACCGGCAGTACCGACTACGTCGGACCCGGTGTGCAACTAGACGAGATACTCAAGGTCGCACCGAGGCCCAAAACGATAGGTACGATATTCGATCCCTCCCAACCCAATGCGGTGAAGTGGGTGCGGGAGTTCGAGTCTGCAGCCAATGTCAACAACATTGCGTTCATTCAACGTCCCGCCACTGGTACGGGCGATATAGGGATAGCCGCTCGATCCTTGGTCGGCAAGGTAGATGCGTTGATCATCGGAAATGACGCGAATACACTCGCCGGTGTCACGTCTATTGCTTCAACCGCCATGCAGTCCAAGATCCCCCTCTATCTCGACGGCGGGGACATCTCGACGCCGGGTGTATTCGCCACCGTCGGGCCGAAACACTACGATGTGGGCAAACTAGCTGGCCGAAACGCGGGCCTGGTCTGCAGAGGGGCGAATCCGGCATCTATACCTTTCGGAAGGCCGCCGAATGTCGTTTGGGGAATAAACGCAGAGACCATGAAGGTTCTCGGCCTCACGGTCCCGCCCGAAATTATTCAAGCCGCAACCAGGTGATCTAGTGGTCATCGGAATCTCCGCAAGGATCAGAACACAGTGCAGATAATAATCGATGCGGTCGTAACAGGGCTGCCGCTGATCCTATCGTCGATGGGGATATACCTGGTATTTGTGATGCGAAGAGACTTCGACCTGACCGTCGAAGCGAGCTTCACACTAGGCGGCGCTACAACCGCGGTTCTCATCGCGGGCGGCATGCCAGTCCCCCTCGCAATGCTCATCGCTGCAGCGGTGGCAGGACTGATGGGCGCTTTGACAGCCGCGCTGCACGTCACTCTTCAGATACCAATTATCCTCGCTGGACTCACGGTGTCGATCGGCTTTTACACTCTCAACCTGCGCATCCTTGGTAGCCCAACGGTATCCCTCGCCGGTTCAAACACTATTTTTACCTATACCCAAGCGACAGCACCGCGGGCGTCGGACCTGCTCACCATTGCCCTCTTGGCGCCAGCCACGGTTACTGTCCTTGCGGTTCTAGCAGTCTTTCTCAAAACCGACCTCGGCCTTGCGCTGAGAAGCTCTGGGACCAATCCCCTGATGGCACGGAGCTATGGTGTCAACCAGACGCTCGCTACGGTTCTCTCATTGGTCATCGCAAACGTTCTGGTCGGCCTCAGCGGCTCTGTTGTGGTCCAGAGCCAAGGGTTCGCCGATATTAATATGGGAAATGGGACGTTACTCGCAGGCATTGGCGCGATCCTTTTGGGCGAAGTTATCATCCGACGACCCGGGCCGAGCGTCCTGCGCGCCATTCTCGCGGTGCTAATCGGCACGATCATCTACCGGTTGATTATCAGCTCAGCACTAGCCATGGGACTCCGCGCGTCCGATTTGAAGGCTGTTACAGCACTGACCTTGATCGCCGTCTTCAGCACACGCGCCGCGGCCGGCGCTCTATTGAAACAGCATTCGATACGGAGTTATCGCCGATCCCGGGCCAATCTGCGTCGCTTGCCGGACAAGGAACACAGTAATGCTTGAGCTTGATGAAATCTCAGTGGTTCACAATCTCGGCGAGGCCAACCAGTCGACCGCCCTTAGCGATGTCACACTTACTATTCCTGAAAACCAGTTCGTCACCGTCGTAGGTTCGAACGGGGCGGGCAAGAGTTCGCTTGTGAAAGTAATTGCGGGGTCGGTGCAACCAGCAACCGGGACCGTCAAGATTCACGGCACTGACGTAACCAGTCAACCAGATTATCGGCGGGCTGGAATGGTGGCACATGTTTTCGACAACCCAGAGAACGGGACCATCTCGGAACTCAGCATCGAAGAGAACATGGCGCTTGCAATCCGTCGAGGAGGACACCGCGGTCTCCGGCGAGCAGTAACGTCCGCAAGGCGCGCAACAATGCGTGAGGCACTGTCTACATTGGGTCTCGGGCTGGAGAACCGTCTTGCAGACCGTGCGGGGCTCCTTTCGGCCGGCCAACGACAAAGCCTCACGATGGTGATGGCGACACTATCCCAGCCCACGGTACTTCTCTTGGACGAGCATGTTGCGGCCCTTGACCCAAGGACGCAGAGCCGTGTCCTCGACCTCACCCAAGCAATCGCCAGTCGGCTCGAATGTTCAACGCTCATGGTGACACACAATATGAAGCATGCGTTAGAGATTGGCGACAGAATGCTCATACTTGCTGACGGACGAATTCTCGGTGACTACACCTCTGATCAAAAGGCTTCGATCTCCGCCGAAGCGCTCTCTCAGAATATTGAGACACTCAGCGCTACCGAGACCGCCTCTCAGCGACAGTCTTCTCAAGAAGATTCACGGGAGCCTACCCCAGCAGAGCAGCGCAACACACCGATGCGGACCCGGTGAACATACGATGTCGGTTGTAATTGCAGGCGGAGGTATCGGCGGCCTTGCAGTCGCTCTTGGGATGTTGGACTCCGGAATAGTCAGCGGGTCCAATCTAGTGATAGTTGACTCCACGCCCACAGGTAACCGCATACACACGTACACGGACCCGAATGGAATAGTCTGTGAGCTAGGTGCTGGGCGATTCAACCCGTATTTGCATCCTGCATTGCACGCGCTAATCGAGCGCTTCAACATTCACACGTCACCATACCGCTATGCGGTTCAACACCGGGCGGGATTCGACGATCTACATAAGTTCGCGGACCTGGATTTCTCGGAGATGAAACTGGATAATAGTTTTTACTCTGGTTTGGTTCAATGTTTGGGAATGGGAGATGCCGACAGATTTTGTTCGCTCACCGGCTACGAGGCGCTTCGCGATCACCGGTTGCCGGCGGCAGCCGGAATAGAGATTGTCGACACTCATCCAGAGGTGTTTCGAGCACACTCCTTCCAACATGATTGGCGCCGAGCGACATCAGGTTTCGAACAGCTCACGTCTGAGGTACGCCGATACCTGATAGGTGCAGGGGTGACAATTCTCGAACCCGCCAAACTCGTTGCAGTGTTCGCCGGTAGAGGACACCTCGAACTTGAGCTCCTTACTCATCGCGGGAGTCGGCGTCACGCGGCAGCGGATCGTCTCGTTTTGGCAATGCCGCCCGCCGACATGCTGCCGATTCACCTTCCGCTACACCCTGACGCGTTCGACTGGCTCGGTTACGTCGTCAATGTCCCACTGTTCAAAGGATTCTTCATTTATGACACATGTTGGTGGAATGACCGCTCCTTGGACGACGCTTGCGTCATAGCCAACAATCAACTGCAGAAGATCTATTTTGACGCTAGGAGGCGGACGGTGTTCTTCTACTGCGATAGCCAGAACAGCGACTATTGGAACACGCTTCGTGGACGTGGCGAGTCGATATTTCTAGAGACCGTATTCAACGGGATCGAAGAGGCTGTCGGGTATCGACTTCGGGGACTTAGAGAACCGCGGGAGACCGTCTTCCAGTATTGGCCTGCCGGAGTATCCTACCTTCAGCAAGGGGCGCCCATAGACCTCGACGTTTGCACGTTTGTCGCGGAGAACATAGTCCTAAGTTCCGACACCTTCTCCAAAACTCCCGGCTGGATAGAGGGCGCGCTTACCAGCGCGCAAGCCGCCGTATCAACCACGGGGGACGATTTGGCATCAAAATAGTTTGACAGTACGCACAGACGATTCGTATCCCCTATCCTTAGGAGTCCTTGTGGCTAAGGTAACTTTCAAGCACCGCGAGCCGATTGGCTCAAGTACATACCCAATGCCGGATGGGCCTGTTGACTCGACACGCTGCACGAAGGTCCTCTCGACAAGTGCAGTAGCCCCTCAGTCCACGGTCTACGTCCACATCCCGTTCTGCGATCAAATTTGCTCCTTCTGCGGGTTCAACAAGTTTGTGAGCGGTGAAGAAGTCAAGGACGCCTACGTGCACGCCCTCGTAAACGAGATCCGGCAGTATGCCCGCACCGCTTGGACGACTTCTTTGGACATCAAGGCGGTTTACCTCGGCGGCGGGACACCCAACAGCCTGAATGCCGAACAGCTTGCGCTCATTCTGGCTACCCTTCATGCGGAGCTTCCGTTGTCGGAAGATTGCGAAATTACGTGCGAAGGTACCCCGATGAACTTCACACCGGATCGAGTCGATGCACTTCGTCAGCACGGAGTCGAGCGGGTTAGTGCAGGCATCCAGACGTTCGACCGGAAGATACGTACTGAGCACTTGCATATGCGAGAAGGGAAGGACGAGTTGCTGGCCTACATAGAACAGATCGCATCCTCGTTCGGAAACTTCAATCTGGACCTTATCTTCAATCTCCCTAACCAATCTGACAGTATATGGGCGGACGATCTGTCCACAGCTCTTTCAACGCCCGCTACTCACTTGACAATCTATCCGCTCGTGCTTCTCGAAAATACGATCTTCTATACCGACTTCGTTAAGAGGGAAAAGTATCTGCCTCCCGAGGAGAAGCGCGAAATTTCTCTATTCGAATGGACTGAAACGCAGGTTGCAAGTACTCCATTCGGCATAGGCCGATATACTGTTCGGGACTGGGCTCACCCAGGTAAAGCGTGTCGCTATATTGATCTGAACGCGCGGTGCGGTCACGTACTAGCGTTCGGCGCTGGAGCGCATGGATTTGTCGCGGGGTACACCTATCGCAACGTGAAGAATGTTGCAAAGTATGTGAGTCTGGCCGGGCAAGGAACGCTGCCGCTCGATGCGCAGCGCTACTGCACGCGCGACGATCTGAGGCGTCGATTCATGGTGATGGGACTGAGGTTGCTCGACCTTGACCTCTGCACTTTCGACGAAAGATTCCAGGAAGGCTGGAGGAACGTGTTTGGGCGACGCATCGACGACCTGATTGAAAGCGGGTATATCACCGTCGAAGGATCCGTCGTTCGGTACACGGATGTAGGGCTGACTTGGGCTAACAATGTGCGATCTTATTTTGAGGATTCGGCGGGCCATGTGGTGGGCTACTCGGACACTCCGAGTATTGGTGAGACTGGAAAGGATCACTATAGTAAGATCTCGCGTGTCAAGGCAAGCGATGCCGAAACAGCCTGATTTGCTAGTAGTGAAGATTCGGCCCAGGGGCCCGCTCCACACATAGTCCGTATTTCCATTGCGACATTAAAGAATTCTGTTAATATATAAATACATGTCAACAACAGAAGGAGATGCCCGTCGATGTCAGCTGACTCGTATCAGACAGCGCTCAAGCGTAGCGCAGCGATTGAACAGGAAGTATTGGAATTTCCCGGTCGTTTTCGAGTGCTGACAGGTGATAGGCCGACGGGCAAGCTCCACATTGGGCACTACTTCGGCACTCTTCAAAATAGGGTCCGCCTACAGGATCTCGGCGTCGCACTCTTCGTGCTGATCGCTGATTATCAGGTTATTACCGATCGAGATGTGAGCAATGACGTCTCGCGAAACGTCCCTGAGATCGTGCTGGATTACCTGGCAGCAGGTGTTGATCCGAATGTCTCGAGCATCTTCACGCATAGCGCTATCCCTGAGCTCAATCAGCTCGTGCTTCCTTTTCTGAGCTTAGTCACGGTCGGTGAACTGGAACGAAACCCGACAGTTAAGGACGAGATTCGACTGAGCAATCGGCCTGCAGTGAGCGGGATGATGTTTACTTACCCCGTCCATCAAGCCGCAGACATTCTTTTCATGCATGCCAATCTTGTCCCTGTCGGCAAGGATCAGCTGCCACATTTGGAAGTCGCCCGTACGGTTGCACGGCGGTTCAATGAGCGGTATTCGCCGGGCGACCCTTATTTTCCAATGCCCGAGGCTCTTTTGAGTAAGAGTCCCGGATTGCTGGGCACGGACGGGCGGAAGATGAGCAAGAGCCTGAATAACGCGATCTGCATTTCCTCGTCACCTGACGAGACATCGGCGCTGATTCGCAAGACTGTGACAGACGCCGAGCGGGAGATAACCTATGATCCCTCGACGCGGCCAGCAGTTGCAAATCTGCTGACATTGGCTGGACTGTGCCAAGATCGCACTCCCGACGACATAGCACGCGAGATCGGCAGCAAGGGCGCTGGCGAATTGAAGCGTGTTGCCACGGAGAGCGTCAATGAGTACTTTGCACCTATCCGCGCTCGACGACGTGAACTCGAAAAAGATCCCGAAGCAGTGCGCAAGGCACTCCGGAATGGTAACGAAAAGGCTCGCGAGATAGCGGCAGCGACCTTGTCTCGTGTGCAAGATCTGATGGGGATGCGGTACTACTAACCAGCAATATCAGGGTTCAACTTGTTCCCGGACCGAGGTCGGTAGGTGGAGCGGCGGCCACTAGTTCATCATTGCTGTTGGTCCCGGTAGTAGGCTGAAGATCAGATTCTTGACTTGCTGACTATCCGACAGGTCAGGGATAACAATATCTGCTCCGGCAGCGCGGAGTTCATCGAGTGTGCTCGCGCCCGTCGCCACCCCAATTGCCATCGCGCCGGACTCCGTCGCTGCTTTGACGTCGTGAGGGGTATCGCCAATCAGGACAGTATCGCCTGGTTCGAATGAAACACCGGATGCCCTCGCGCGACGTAGGGCGACGGAAACCAGATTTGCCCTATTCTCGTGATCATCGCCGTATGCACCCACGTCAAGGTCGAGATGGCGATCCAGGCGGAACGCCTCAAGTTTAATTCTCGCGAGGCTGCGAACGTTTCCGGTCAGTACGCTTTGGTGGATGCGTGGGTCGGCCGCCAACAGTCGCAGTGTCGCCTCTGCCCCGGGCAGCGCTCGTCCAAGGGTCGCGAACTCGGCCTTCGCCAACTCAAACTCTCGCTCGAGCGCGGCTACGAGCCCCCTGATCGCTTCGCCGTGCGGCTCAATCCCGTTGATTCGCAGCATTTCCGCGGATATCGCGAATTCAGTTCGTCCCGCGATAATTGAATAGTTCTCAAGTTCGTTTCCAGTGGCTGCTCTGAATGCGCGGCGATAGATCGTACGACCGAAGCCCCGGGACTCGATCAGGGTGTGGTCAATATCCCACAGGACAAGCACTCGGGGAGACGTCTCAGTAGGCGGCAATGCGGCGCTCATCGGCTTGGTTCTGTCCGCAATTTCATTGCCTCCCATATACGCTCGGCGCGCAAGGCCATTGATATATTATCTTCATCGACCGCGAACCCGAGCATCTTGAGTTGAGATGAGTAGGACGCGACGGCGGTTCGCTTCAGTGCCCATAGATCATCCGGGAGCGTGACTTCTCTGACGGACAATCCGCTGGTCCCAACATCTCGCCATGCCCGGGCGCCTTGCTGGCTCTCATAGAGCGATTCCTCGTACCACAGTGTGGACGTGGGTTGAAGCTCATCGACTATTGCTTCGCCGATCAGACGTGCCAACCGGTGGTCGACGTGCCCGCCGACCGCGAGCGGCAGGACAATGCTCTCTACGTCCGGTACAGCTTCGAGGATCATGCCGACGGCCCGGTCGACTACGAAACCTTCACCGCGAGGTGCTCCGAATAGCGCGTCGCGGGTTGGATAGCGGTGAGCGGCGCCGTTCAGCCGGTAGATAGCGTCCGGTATGTCGAGCCACACTGGCATAGCCCCGAGTACCGACATAGCCCGGGCGTCTTCATGCCGGCGGCGCTCGACAGCGTCATCGCCCAGGCCACAATCCTGATGGAATTCCGTGGCTTGCGGACTCAGCGGCCCTAACGGGGCTCCGGCGAAAATCGTCACAGTGACGACCGGCGACGTACCTGCTTGGCAGGATCGAGCAATCAGACCGCCAGCGCAGAGGACAGCGTCGTCAAGATGTGGCGAGAGGACAAGCGTAGTCACGACAGCGACCGGCCAATCTGTCGGGCGAGCCGGTTTAGCAAGCGCAGAGGGCGATCGGGATGGGCGAAGCTCACGTCGGCGGTCGTTTCTGCGACAGCACCCAACGTGAACTTGTAGTCCTCATCACCGCGGCCGTACCCCACGGAGGAGACACCGCGAGACGCGGCGAGTTCGATGACGAACATATCCAGGCCCAGGCCCGGACTGACAGAGGTGCCGAGTCGGGTGTCCGTTGCCTTAAGCGCTACCAAAACGGTGTCGTTAGACCAGAACAGCACCGAAGAGGAGAGCAGGCGGTCGCCTGAGACCATTTCCACGACGGATACAAATGTGGTGGGCGCTAGGGCAGTGGCGAAGGTACCGAGCAACTGGCAATGCTGGTTGCCTCGCGCCGCCGGTGGCAATGTCTTGAACCCACTCCGCTGCCACCAGCTCTGCAACCGAAGGCTTTCGAAGCGGCGTATGGCAGCAGTGATATCCGCCGACGCACACACCTCGCGGCATTCGGCGCCGTGCCGCATCTCGAGACGATCCAGGTTGCCTTGCAGCCGTCGTAACCGCTTGGGTGGAAGCGCCTTCCGCCAATCTTCGATCGACGATATATCGATCCTCGGGCATACTTCGGTCGCCGTGATCTGTGCACAAAGCCGACGCTGCGCTGCGACATCGACAAGACCGCTAGCGAGGTCGAGAGGGAGTCCGATGAGCTCGACTTCGTCCCACTCCGCCGAATACTCCGCGAGCCAATCTAAAAGAGTGGGTACGACATTCGTGGAGCTGTCCACCAGCGGCGCACCGAAGTCGACCAACGGCATGCCGAGCGTTGCCCACACCCTCCCAGCCGCCGCGCGGGCCATCAGCGGTAGGACACCGATCAGACAGCCGCTTGGGTCGCGTTCGACCACGATCCGAAGCTCATCGTGATCGAACGCGTGCGCCCAGCTAAGGCACCATGCCGGGTGGTTAAACGGGTTCTGGCTCCGACATGCGGCGTGCAGGTCGCTCCACTCCTCCGCCAGGGCTCGCAGTGCCACAGGAGTTCGTGCGATCGTCAGCATGGCGAGCTTCCACGCATCAGTTCATCCTCATTGCTACACGCGCGAAAAACCGGTGGACGCAGTCGTCTCGATAGGCCACTTCGTCCTGTCGAAGCCATGTTGGTAGAGGAAGCCGACTGCCAATCGGTTCAGGCCCACGCCGCAGCAGCCGCTTGCCAGGTCCGGAACGTCGCTGCTGATGGCGAACCCTTCTAGGTGGTGAAAGCCTTCAACGGTACAGCCCGAGATCTCCTCAAAGTCGCCCGGATGGGGAACGTCCGGCGATTGGCCGTCCTCCCGCACTGGCGTGCGCAGCGGGATTTCGATGTCGATGACCGGCACTTCGTCGATGGAGGTCGCTTGTTCCAGCGCGTCACGAACGACGGGGATGTCCATGCAGCCTTCGCCAGCGACGAGCTGGACCGACAGGCCGAGCTCGCGCAGAAATGCCACCACCGAGTCGAGAACTTCGCGCCGGAATTTGAAGGCTTGGTCCAGCGGTGCCATCCACACGTGTTCGACGCGCAGGAACTCGCGCGACCGGATTGGCCCGTCGAGCTTTTCCAGCTCTTCATTGCGCCAGGTCCAACCGCCCATCGTTTCGGTGATCTTCAGCGGCAGGAGGGACGGATCAACTCGGGTGCCAGACAGCAAGTGGTACAGCGGCAGGCACTGCACGGGATCCAGAATTTCCTGCCCATCCTCCACGGTAACGAGAAGCTCCGGTGCGAACTGCGTGAGCTGGAAGTTGTCGACGGCCTTCTTCGGAATCAGCCGCGGGAACAACCACTCCTCGAAGCCCAGCCGCGCAGCTCGTTCCAACAATGATCGCTGGAAGAAGCGGATCAGGCTGGCCCACTCTGGGCCGTACACATACTGGCCCGGAGCGAAGGAGCGAATCCACTGCCGGTCGATCGCCTCCTGTACTACGTCGCCGCCGACTGGCTTCTCCTCGGCCATGATCCGATCGAGGATGGTGAACAGTTCCATACCCGCACCTCCGTTGCAGTTCGCTTACTACTTGCTTTTCCGCACCCAGGTCTGATGCCTCACCGATCCGCGACCGACCACTGCGCTGTATACGTCATCAACTGCAGCCGCCATGTGGTCCGCATCGAATTGGTCGATCACGGTCTCGCGGGCCAACTTGCCGATTGCACGCCCACGATCAGGATTGTCGAGGAGCTGAAGTACTTCCGCGGCGATCGGATCGGGTGCTCCCGCCGGCACCAACACCCCAGTCTCGTTATGCCGGATGAGCAGATCCATGCCGCCGACCCTGGTCGCCACGACCGGCCGGGCTTGCGCCATTGCTTCGAGCACCACGCGGCTCGTGGTCTCAACGTCGGATGGCTGAACTACCACGTCGCAGGCGCGTAGTAGCGTTTCCGGCTGTTCGACGACGCCGACCATATGCAGCTGGTCGGATAGCCCGAGCGCGGTAGCCTGCCGCTGAAGGGGTTCCCGCAAGGGGCCGCCGCCCGCCAGGACGAACTGCACGTCCGGGCGTTGGCGGGCGATCAGTGCACAGGCATCAAGGAATCGGTCGTGGCGCTTCTCGGTCGACAGCCGCCCCATTGCGCCGACCAGCGGCACCGCAGCCGGTATGCCGAGCCGTTCGCGCATGCCGGTGCCGTCCTGCAAGGGCAGGATCGGCACGCCGTTCGGAATCATCGCGAATGTTCTTGCGCGCGAGGCAAATTCGAGCGCAGCCGGGATCAGCTCCTCGCTGACGACGATAACCCCGGCTGCCAATCGGTTTGCGGCCCGATCGGCGGCGCTCATGAGTCGCAGCTTGGTAGTTGTCTCGATCCACCCATGGCAGGTCACAACGAGGGGAGGCCGCCGACGAATCGACGCCAGTGCGGCGACTGTCCACCAGGTGGCGTCATAGCCGTGCGCGTGGACAATGTCGATGCGTCGATCAACAATGACCTGGCGCAGCCCACCAAGCAAAGCCCGCTTGCCTTGGCCAGCCACCGAGACGCATTCCACTCCGGCGGCGCGGACCCGAGCGGCGAACGGTGGTGACAATGTCTCGAACACGATTGGCTTCGTGTGGCCGCGCCGTTGCTGGGCAGCAGCAAGATCCCGCACGTGCATATCGGCGCCTCCGACCGATCCCGGGGGTTCGGGCACTATGACATGCAGGCTATTGAGCGGTTCGCCGGTGCCCACTGTCATCACCCCAGCAGGTCTCGCAGCACCTTGACCATGTAGTCAAGCTGATGCTGTGTCATTTGGGGATAGATCGGCAAGTTGACCATTCGGTGGAACCACGTCTCTTCGGTGACTGGGCACTGGCCAAGTTCGCCGCCGCGATACCGCCACTCGCTCAACAGGTGCAGCGGAAAGTACCGTTGCTGAACCTCGATACCGTGGCGCAGCAACAGCCCGAGCAGCTCCGGCTGCGCTACTCGTGCCTCATCGTTCACGAAGAACGTGTAGAGGTGGCGCGCGGAGATGGTGTTGTCCGGCAACCGCTGGACGCGCACACCGGGCAGGTCAGCGAGCGCTGCGTCGAGCGTATCGGCCACGTGCTTCCTTGCGGCGACTAGTTCTCCGAGGCGACGCAGCTGCACCCGACCAACAGCCGCGGCAGGCTCAGCCAGGGTCGAGTTTGTGCCAGGATGGCGGATGTCGACGCAATCGGCGACGAAGGCTTCCTTCTCGTGCCGGAAGACGCCATCGGCCGGCGCCTGATAGGGCCCAAGGTGATCTGTTGATCTGGGAGCGTAAGTGGCATCGGGCTCGATCGACCGAAGGCGCCGGAGCCGCTCGGCCCACTGGTCATCATCGGTGGTGATCATTCCACCTTCGCCAAGGGTCGAGATGTTCTTGTATGACTGGAAGCTGAAGCAGCCAAGGCTGCCGCCGGTGCCGGGCCTGATGCCGTCACGCTCGGCACCGATGGCATGAGCGGAGTCCTCCACGATGACGATGCCCCGGTCCCGCGCCAATTCCCGTATCGCACGCATGTCCGCCATGGTGCCGCCATAGTGAACCAGGTAGATCGCCTTCGTTCGCTTGGTCAGAAGCTTCTCGATCGCGGCTGGGGCGATGTTGAGCGTGACCGGGTCGATGTCGCAGAACCTCACCGTGGCCGGACTCATAAGGAGCGGCGTCACTGTCGCTTGGTAGGACTGCGCCGTCGCGATGACTTCGTCGCCCGCCTTCAGATCGCATAAGTAGGTCGCAAGCTCCAGGGCCACGGTGCAATTTGCGAGGCTGATGGCGTGCTTGACGCCCAGGTAGGCGGCAAATTCTTGCTCGAAAGCCGCCCGCTGCTTGCCGCAGGACAAGCTTTCGCCGGATGTCACACACTCGGTTAGGACGGCCAGCTCCTCTGGCCCATAGGTTGTGCCGACCGGGAGATAGGGGACGACAAACTCATGCTCGGGCATGACGAGCAGCCACCTCCGTCCAGACGTTGGTCATCGTGCTTGCGGCCTGCTGCCAGGTGGGGAGGAGCAACCCCGCACTCAGCGTGCGGCCTCGGACGCGTTCCCGAACGTGATGGTTGCTCAGCAGCTGAATCGCTCTCCTTGCCAGTCCGGCGGCCTGGTCTTCTATGCACAAGGCGCGGCGGGCGGCACCGTGGATACCTTGTGCTCCAATCGGTGTCGTCACGACGGGACAGCCACGGCGGAGTGCCTCAACGACCTTCACTTTGATCCCGCCGCCAGCGCGCAGCGGGGATAGCAACACGTCCGCTTCGTCCAGTACCGGCCCGACGTCGTCCACCATCCCCCGTACGACGACACCGGGTATCGCGGCGGCACGGATATGCTGTGCCTCCGACAACCCGCTGCCCGCTAGCAGGAGTCGGGCGGTCGGGAGTTGCGTGGCAACCAGAGGCCAAACCTCGTCAAGCAGCCAGTCCAGGGCGTCGCGGTTCGGCCCATACGCAAAATTTGCCAGTAACAGCGCCGTCGGTGGCCGGTCTGGACGCTGGTTGATGTGTGAACCGATTGCGATGTGGTCGCAGCCGTTCGGGACCAGGTGAATGTCCTTCCGACCGGAACGGACTGCAACTCGGTCACGGTCTTCAGGTGTCACGGTAATAACCGCGCCAGCGGCCCGCCAGGCGCGCTTCTCAAGCTCGCTGACTCGCCGACTTGCCTTCAGTAGCCGCACATCTCCGGTGATCTGAGCGAACTGTCCCAAGACGTCGGATTCGATATTGTGTTCAACAAGGCACGTTCGGCCGTGAAGTTCGGCGGGTACAAGGTGAAACAGGTAGCCGCCTTCAACATGTATGGCATCTATTTGGCCGAGGGCTGCCAGCTCCTGAATCCGCTGCCGCGCTTTCGCTGAGTGGCGCTGCCGTCTTGTCGTCCTGGCCGCCTCGTCCGGGAGGAACTCGACCGAGGCGAGCCCAAGCGGATTTTTTTCAAGGGCTAAACTGCCCGTTCGGCCGATAGCCAGCAGGTCGATCGTGAAGTGCTGCGCCAACTTGGTGAGTAGTTGGTACTCGCGCAGAGTGCCGCCACTTAGAGGCGGCCACGGCAGGTGGTGTGTCAGACAGAGAACGCGAGTCGGACCGGCGCTGACTTCTGGGATTGACGAAGCCGCCGCAGGGATCATGGGCGGGACCTGCCGGTTCTGTAGTCGAAGTTCGCGAAGTAGCGCTGGAGGAACGGCACAAGCTCCTCCTGGCCGACGAACGACCACTCCCTCGCTCGGATCGTCCCCTCCCAATGCCACGGTGTGGTCCACAGGGCTTGATCCGCCCGGTGCTCGTCGAATATGGCACGAGGAACGAACTCGTACAGAGACATCCATGACAGCTTCGGGATAAATAGCAGCTCGCCATCCTCTGCGTAAATCATCCAGCGGTGCTTCTCATATCCGGGGTACTGATCCGAATTGGGCAGCGCGTCAACGTCATAGCAACATTCAACCCACAGCGACGGCACCTCGATATAACCAGCCTTCGCGACCCGACTCAGTTCCCTGCATGCAGCAATAGGATCGCGGATATCCTCGAGGGTCTGACCGCAGTATGCGAAGTCGAAGGACTGGTCGGGAAACGGAAGGCCGTCGCAGATGTCCGCTTGAGTCCAGGTTGCCTCTGAAAACCGCTCCGGACTGGGGCCGATCGAACCGCCGCCGCCACGCGACTCGTAGGGTAATAGGTCGACTACTACGTCGGCACGATTGAAGGGCTTCCACCAGCCGCCGACATCCAGCACCCGATCGTCTGGCCCGATCCGCGCAAGCACCCGGTCAACGTTGGCAGGCAATGGATCTGGGTAGCGAATAGGGGCGGTCGCATCTGTCGGTGACTGCATTGAATTCCTCTCACCAGGTAGATCATCGATTTGCGATCGCGCACCTACAGACTCGGCAGCTCCCTGTAGATACGTGCTGCGGCGAGTGCATCATCGAGCTCCGCTTCCTCGGCGGGACCGACTATTGGTCGGGCGAACTCGTACTGTTGCAGCGTCCATGCCAGTGCGACTGCGGTTGGAGTGGATCCGATGGATTCCGCCACGGCTTCACAGCGCCCAAGCCGATCCAGGTTCTCGCGGGTATGGAAGCTCTTACGCGCGTCGGGATCGGTGGTCGCGTCCGAACTGAGCCGTCCAGCGAAGAAGCCGCGAGCATTGGCGGACCAGGCCAGCAACGGCAAGCGATACTCGCTGTGGACGGCGATCAGTTCGGAGTCCGCGTGAACCGTGCCGGGCCAGAGGGGAAATTGTGGGATCGCATACGACAGCTGTGCGCTTGCTGCGGCCAATCCGCCCGCCTCACGCGCCACCGTAATCGCTTCGCGCAGGCGCGGGGCTGTCCAGTTCGCAACACCAATCGCAACGATGCTTCCGGCCTCTTTAGCACGCAGCAAGGGCTCCAACAGCTGGGTAACTGTGTATCGAGCATCATCGCGATGCAGCATTACGAGGTCTAAGGCGTCGCGTTGGAGCCGCTCGGCTGAGCGCTCAATCTCATCGCTGATGGCTGCCACGTCCACAGCCGACGATCCCGCCGGCGGGTGCCCTACCTTGGTGATGCAAATGGCGTCGTCTGACGCGTCTGCCAGCCAGACACCAATTTCGGACTCTGCCGCGCCATCCGCGTACGAGTGAGCGGTCTCGATCAGCCGCCCGCCAGCCTCGTAGAAGCGATCCAGTAGCCGATACGTCATCGCACGGGGCTGCTCGCCGAACCGGCCACCGAGCACTATCCGGCCGACGCCATCAGCCGCCAGGGCCTGGCGAACGGCGGATTCGCGGGATGATCTGACGGTCGTCATCGACAGCACCCCCTCGAAACATGCTGAGCTACAACCCGATCCATGATCGACGATCAGTTGGACGCATCAGCGTGGCCTTCGACGAAGGTTAGCCGAAAACCGACGGCTGTGCCGAGTGGTTTTGAGGTTCAGCTCCGGTGACGGGGACAGCAACGCTGTAGCCGCGCGACGTCGGCTGCCACCGTCGGCATTCGCCTGTCAGGATGCGCCGATGCGTCAGACCAAGACCGGACAAGAACCCATAGAGCTGAAGCCAGCTTCCGGTCCTGAGGGCACGGCTGCCCAGAATGCCAGCTTGGCCGACGTTGGCAATCATCCAGCAAGTGGTGCCGACCAGGCCGGGTCCTCGGTGTCGCCAACGAAAGTTGGCCAGTACCTCACCGTGCAGGCGCCCGACAGTCTCGGGATCGTTCGGACACGTTGAAGGGCAACGCCAGGCCCACGAGACTGCGCTGGGCGCATGGAGCAGTACGCCATGGCTACCCAAGCGTGCTGCCAGATCGAGATCTTCGCCAATGACATACCCGGTGAATGTCTCATCGAATGGTTCCCAACACAGCAAGTCCCGCCGGTACAGCGTGCAGCAGCAATGGACAAATTGCGCGGGCATGCGTGTCCTTGGTGAGTAGACAGACCTGACATGACCGGACCACCGAAGTGACGAAGCCCGACCGTTAAATGCGTTGTACCCCAGACCAAATACGAAGTAGAGCAGGTTCTGACGGAACGACAGCCTGGGATCGTTGACAACGACGCCCGCCACGGCTGCGACGCCGCGGCCAGCTGCGTTCCAAGTGGCGAGGATTTGCTCAGCAAATGTGTCGCCCAGGATGTTGTCATCATCGACAAGGAGTACGAACTCTGCCGTCGACAGGCGGATCCCTAGATTACGTTGTCCAGAAGTCGAGGCGGATGCTGTCACGAACCGCACCGAACCGGGCAGCCAGTCCGGGCGCCCGGCGGGTTCTGCCGCTACAACGATCACCTCATCGGCTGGTTGACTCTGGGCCAGTACGGCGTTGATGCAGTGACGGAGAGACGGCCGGCCCCCTGCGGTCGGAATAACGACCGAGTACCGACCGAGCCTCACAGGTAGCATCCTACGGGCGCAGTCGGCGTGCCGACGCCGAATGAGAGGACACCACTTGGAGGCCCGCCATGGCGTCATGGCAGTTCGTCTACGCCAAGCGATTTGCGTTCTATCCTCCGGACTACGACAGCCCTGGACTCGGTGGGTCGGAAGCTGTCCTTGTCATCCTCACCCGCGCATTGGCCGCCCGTGGCCATGACGTGACGGTCTACAACTGCTGCTACCGCCCTGGCAGGTACGACGGGGTCGCCTGGCGTCCGCTCCACGAACTGCCAGCAGCCCCTTGGCCTGATCTTCGCGTTGCGGTCCGTTATGAGGAGTCGGTATCCGATGCACCCGCCGGGCGCGAACTGTTCTGGATGCTGGATAACCGACCGGAAGATGCTGTGTCTTTCGAGAGACGGCCATGTTTCCAGGAAGGATCCGTCGTCGTCGCCAGCCGCGCTATGGCGACAGTAGCAAAACGAGGCGGCCTCCAGTCCGTACCTACTCATATTCCGCATCCGGTTGAAACATGGCTTTATCCGGCGGCTGACACTGCTCCCCGTGCGCCAACGTGCCTCTACGCCAGCATTGCCGAGCGAGGACTGGATGTGCTACTCGAAATCTGGCCTCGCGTTCGAGCGGCGGTTCCATCGGCCAAGCTCTGCGTTACAAGCGGCTTCGAGTTATGGGGATTTACAAAATCGGAATCCGCAGCGCTCAGCCAGCCCATCTTCGACATTGCCCGCCAAACCGACGGGGTGCAGTTACTCGGCGTGCTGGATCGCGATCAGCTGCGCCAGATGCAAGCACAGAGCGCGCTGTTGGTCTATCCTTGCCGTGACGAGGAGATGTTCTGCCTTTCGGTTGCAGAAGCTGCCGCTGCAGGGACTCCCACCGTCACTAGCGATTCCCACGCTCTAGCCGAACGAGTAGGTGATGGTGATACAGGGTTTCTGATCAAAGGATGTATCGACGAACAAAAAACGAAGGATCAATTTGTCGATCAGACAGTGAAGTTACTGACCGATAGTCCTCTGCGAAGCGCAATGGGAATACGTGCACAACGGCTCGCGCAGGAACTCGACGCTCGAACCATAGCGATGCGATGGGAGAAACTTTTCTGTAGCACCAGCGCAGACACCCCAGATGCGTAGGGATTGACCGTTATGTGCTAAAATTTAACAATGCGGTATTACGTCCAGTTCAATGCTGGCCTCGGCGAGCTTATTATGAGTTCACTGCGGCAAGATCTGAAGCGCGTGAAAGTCGTCTTTCAGGACGATAGCTCCGCTATGCTCGATTCCGGCGCCAGAGCTGAAGACGTAGCGGGTATCTCGTATCTCAAGAACGCCTTCCTCGTCCTCGGCGAGACGAAGCGCGGAGCTGGACTTCCTGGCGCAATCCAGGCGTTGACATCGCAATTGAAGCGCCCTGAGTTTATACGCCTCGCACCGAAGAAACGCCCGTTCCGAATCATGGCAACAGTTGACGGGGAACTGGTTGGCTTGCCGCGTGATGGCAAGTCTCGACTCGAAAACGCAATTGCCGCCCGGACGAACGGGCGGGTGGAAGCACGTGGGTCGGGCGTCGAGTACTGGATTATCGGCCGGCGGGAGCTGGGAACTTTCCTGTTCGGCTTGAAGCTGCCCAAGAAGAAGGGCGCACCGACGCCGAAAGGCGCTCTAAATGCCGAGCTCGCCGAGATGCTCGTCCGCGCAGTCCCGCCGAAGCATGAGGATGTCTTCCTGGATCCTTTCGCTGGTCGCGGCTCGCTTGTCCTCGCCCGCTTGAAGTATCCCGCTCGGCGCATCATCTATTCGGACATCGACTACAGAATTTTCAAACGAGATTTTCAACCAGAACTGGCCCGGACGAAGCGGGTGCAGTTCATGTCGGAAGATGCTCTTGACCTGCCGTCCATCGCCGACAAGTCAGTTGATGTGGTCGTAACGGATCCGCCGTGGGGTGAGTATGAGGAATTGGATGCCTCATACGATGAATTTGCAGTGAATGTCGCTCGTTCGCTGGATCGCGTACTTAAGCCATCCGGTCGATTCGTCGTGCTTATCAATCGTCGCCAAGAAGGAATCTTGCAGACCGCTTTTCACAAGTATGGTCTCGAGACTTCGGCGATACACCAGATTCTCGTGAACGGACACCCGGCGAGCGTGTTGGCGGGCGGCCGGGCTTCGATTGACAGCACATCGGATAGCGGCTTGGCCAGGTAAGTGACCTGGATGGGGGAACATGCTCGAATTTCGTCACGTCGGCGTGGTAAATTTGATTAACTCTACATTTGAGTCGGTGCGAGGAAATTCTTGGCTTTGACTATCATTTCTCGCCATAATCTGTGATCCTCGGCAACTCCTCCGTATCATCCTCCTCGCTCCACCACCGCGACCGGACCGGCGATGAGCCGATCCCCGCAGCTGTGTCGTCCGGCACTTCGTCCGTAACCACTCCCGCATCCTGCCTCGCCACATTCCCCACCGCGTGCCGTCCTTGCAGCTCGGTCGTCTTCCACCAGTGGCCGAGCCGTAAGCACAACGCCCCGGTAAAGATGACCGATCCCGCCCAGGGGATGGCGACAAGGAGAGGCGACACCATTCAGTCGCCGTCCTCGGTCAGCAGGAAGTACGCCGCCTCCATGTGCACCACGCACTCGTCCGGGTGATGAAAGCGGTGGATGTGCCGCAGCTGCTCGGCGCGTTCGACGCTCAATTCCATCAAGTGCACCTGGCACATAAACTCCGCCAGCATGCCGTCCGCCTGCACGAACGTTCTGTGTCGCAGCGGTTCTGGCATCACAGCTCCCTTCCGCTACCCGCTTCATCCGGTTCCGCATTCGCCCTGACCGTCTGCGGCGGGTACACATCCGTCGCCTGTTTCGGCAGCCGAACCCGCCCCGCCCGAACGTCGGCCACCAACCGGTCGAAGGCTTCGATGCACCGCGACAGCTCGGCCGCATCACGCTCGTGATGCTCCGGCTCGTGTTGCCTGAGCGCGTACAGCACGTACTTCCACACAAGCCACGCCACCCAGTCGCCATACGACGAGGGACATGTCGGAGCGTCGGCCTTGAGCACAATCCCGCCGGTATGCCCGCCCGCCTCCCGGTCGATCAGCCATATCAGCAAATTGAGCTGCTCATTGACCGAGTTCGAAGCGATCCGGCTGTGCTCATGCACATAGCGCCACTCACCGACTAGCCCACGTGCGCAGCGCAGCATCACCGTGGTCGGTTCCTCTACGCCCGAGCACAGCCGCAGAAACGGGCCCACATCTGGCAGCGGCTGATCGGGTTGAGCTTCGACGGGCGGAACCGTGAAAGCGATAGGCTTGTTCGGTGTGATTCCGAAGACGACGTACTTCGATGGCGAAGGTTCAGACGGCACAGGTAGGTATCCCTTCGTATTTCATTCAGTCATGGGCAGATGGGGTAAGTGCCGCGGTTGGTTCCGCTCACGCATCCGGCGGCGACCGGCTCAATCCCAGAGCGCCGCGCAGGGCAGGGGCGGCAAATCGGCATGCACGTCGTCATCGACAGTGACCACCAGGTCCGGAAACCCCTGCGCCAGTTCGTCGGCCACGTTCTGCGCCTGCTCGGCGCTGGCTTGGTAATCCAGGCTCAGCGCGCCGGATTCGATATGGATGTGGCGGATACGGCGGGGTGGTCGTGGGGGTTGCATCTGGCATCACACTCCCGGCGGTAAGCGCCGGCCGGTCTCGATCTCCGCCGCCAGGCAGTCGTAGCCGCAGCACAACTCGATCAGCTGGGCGGCTTCTGGGAATTCCTCGACCGCAAACTTTTTGGCTTTGTCGATCATCGTTTCCCAGAGACTCGCCATTCGCGCCGCGATCTCACCAATCGACTCGGTATGGACCGGCTTGAGCGGTAGCCCATCGATCGGGGCGATGTCCCGCATAGGCGTCGCCATTTCCGCCCGATTGAGTCGCTGCTTCAACCGGTCCGCCACGGAGTCGTTGATGATGGCGATCAGAACCTCGATATCCGCCTGCGCTGTCACCAGTTCCGTGGCAGCGTGTTTCAGCTGTTCGGCTGACGCCGTATCGCTTCCCAAGACCTCAAAAGCCAGCCGGTACTGCGTCTGGCAGGCCACCAGATCGAAGGCCGGATCGAGGATGTCGGCAGCTGTCAGTGGCGCTGTCCCCGCGAAGGCCGACAGAAACATCTGGCTCGATGGCAGCGGCTCCAGCGGTGCCCACTCCGGTGCCGGTTGACCAGAATCGGGTTCACTAGCGTCTACTGGCCGCTCGCCGTGGTCGTCGCCACTTGATGCGGTGGTCATCTGCGATCACCGCGGATGACACTGGGACGGCACGACAGCGCCGGCGTCGACGAGAGTCTGGAGGGCTGACGCCTTCCGCGGGCAGCGCTTCGCCCGGCAGGCGACGTGGTAGCGCATCACCGTGTGCGCCTGCTGGATGGTGAATGGCACGTGTGGTGCCTGATGGGCAGCTTCGTCGCACATGGCGATGAGTTGGTAGATGGCGAGGGAACTTGTGGGCATAGTGGGTCATCTCTTCTGGGGCGAAACGGTCAGGTGGCACCCGGCACCGAGGGCTTTCGCCACCGGCTAGCCACTCCTGGCGGCCGGTGCGCCGCGCAAGGGGGTACGGCGTCGTCCCGGTACCGGGTGCAGGTCAAGCGTTGATCGGGGTGCGGGGACGGGCCAAGGCCCGGCAGGGGTAGCCCCAATGGGGCTTGACAGGCCCGTATTTGGTGGGTTTACCTGGCAAAACGCGGTACGGCACTTTGTCGCCGGAGGGGCCGAAATACCGGCCATTCCGGGGTATTCCGGGGGCGTACCGACAACGGCAGGCTGTTACCAATCGACGAATCGAGAGCGGCCATGAACAGGCGGATACCGGCGTGGTGTACATGCCGTGCCGGAGAGGCGAATTCGATCAGCGACTGCCCGTCGTGCGCGTCCATCGCCGAGATGCTGGGGCGCCTGCCCGAGGATTTCTACGAATCTCCCGCGCTGCGCGCTGCCCTCGGCAGCTATGACTTCGGTGCGATTTTCCTTGCCGTTCGCCAGCAGGCCGGGCTCAGCCAAACGGAGCTGGGCGAGCTGCTCGATATGAGCCAATCGCGGGTCTCCGCGGTGGAACGCGGCGAGCGCGGCATTGGCCATGTGAAGTTGGTGGCACGCATTGCCACCAGGCTGGGGATCCCAGCTGAACTACTCGGCTTCGCCGCCGGAGTGACCGGTAGCCTGGCCAATAAGGAGGTGAGTTGGGTGGACCGACGCGATTTCTTAGTACTCCTGACAGCAGCCACACTCGGCTCCAATCTGCATCCCGAACTCGCCCGGCTGGGCAACCAACTGCCAGGGCAAGCCGTGCCGTCATCGCGCACGCACATCGGGGCGGCCGATATCGACGCCATCGAGGCGATTACTGACGGGTTCCGGCGGTGGGATCTGGCGCACGGTGGCGGGCTGTGCCGCAGCGCCGCGCTCACCCAACTCCAGCAAGTACGAGCGCTCCAAAGTGCCTCGTGCCCGGAGGATGTCCGGCCGCGTCTCCTGATCGCCACCGCCGAACTGGCCAGCATGGCGGGCTGGCTGGCCTACGACGTCGAAGATCACGACGCCGCCCGCAAGCTGTGGACCTACGCCCTCGATGCCGCGCACGAAGGCGAGGACCACCCGCGCAGCACCGATCTCACCGTCAGCGTTCTGCTGGACATGGCGCACCAGTCGTTGCACCTCGGTCGGCCGGACGAAGCGCTCAAGGTGGCGCAGCTGGCCCAGGCCACCGCGGGCAACCGCAAGCATCCGGCCGCCATCACCACCGAGGCGTACATCTTCGCCGTACTCGGATGGTCCCGCGCCACCCGCGGTGAAGTCGAACCGATGCGCCGGGCGCTCGGTCAGTCCGAAGAGCGCTACGACGACGCCAATTCCGCACCAGTGCCGTCCTGGGCACGGTGCTGGCGGGGTGTCGTGTCCGAGGCCGAGATCACGGCGCAGCAGGGCTATGCCATGCACCTGCTGTCGCAATCACAGCCGGAGTACGCACCGCAGGCCGTCACCATGCTCGGCCAGGCCGTCGGCAGCTACGAGAACGCCCATGCCCGCAGCCGGGCGGTCAACCTGCCGCCGCTGGCTGCTGCCCAGTTCCGCGCTGGTGATACCGAAAGCGCTATCAAGACTGGCTACCAAGCCATTTCGGCGATCGGCAACGTGTCTTCGACCCGCTGCTACGCCCGGCTCAAGGATCTTTCCAAAGCCGCCGCCCCGTTCGCTGGCCAGCCCGAGGTTGCCGACCTGCGCGCCGACATCCGGGCAGCCATTCCCGTGGTGGCATAGCAGTGTGTGCAGCCCCGGGCCGCTCAGACAGCGAGCTGCCCGGCCGCAACGCGCTCGCGACGGTGTGCCGGATCTTCGGCATGAACAGCCGGGGTGCTCGACAACTCCACCACCGTTCGAACGCCGTCTATCTGCTGCCAGGGGAGGGCGAGCGCGGCGTCATCGTCCGTTTGGCGCCGGATACCGATCTGCGCAGGCAGCGGGCAACCACCGCCGTCACGGTCACGCGCTGGCTGAGTAAACAAGCAACGGAACCGATTGGCCTGCAGCCGCTTCTGGGCGATCAACCGGTGTTCGCAGCTGGTGCCGTTGCCACCTTCTGGCCGTACTGCCCACCGAACACCCCGGCGACGTTGACCAATGTCGCCACCTTGCTGCGTCGTCTCCACAGCCAGCCGATGCCGCCGTTTGCCGTACCGGAGTACCGACCGTTGCATCGGTTACGCGAAGCGCTCGACCTGGACGACGCCCGGCGGGAGCCTGCACTGTCAGTGGATGATCGCCAGTGGATACGGAACCGGGCTGAGGAACTGGTCGGGGCGTACCACGCGACCGACTTTCCGCTCGGCATCGGAGTTGTCCACGCCGATGCCCACACCGAGAACGTCGTTTGGAACGGACACGCTTACGTGCTGATCGACTGGGACCAATCCTGCATCGGCCCACGAGAACTGGATCTCATCGGCGGGCTACCGGATCATTTTCAGCGGCCGGAGCCCGAGCGGCGGGAGTTCCTCGACGCCTACGGCTACGACATCCTCAGTTGGCCGGGCTGGCGACTGCTGCGGGACATTGCCGAGCTGCACTCGATCGCGTCGTACATCCGCCTGGCGCCGCACAAGCCGGCCGCGACCGAGCAGCTGGAGGTGCGAGTGCGGTCGCTCCGCAGCGGAGACAGGGGTGTGCTGTGGCGGGCGGTGTCGTAGCGGGACCAGGACGAGGGCTGGGTCTGGATGGGTTCCTGCAATAGCGGCGCGATGCCTCATGTCGGATTCGACATTTTTCCTGCCAAACGATGCTCGTGCCGGAATCCTAAGGCGTACAGCGTGACGGCTGTCCATTTCGGATGTCCAGCGGGCATGTACAGGGATACTGGCTGAGCGGGTCGGGAGTATTCGGCATATCTTGGCAGGTCGGTGGGGCTTCTGTATGTGTGGTCGACCGCAGTCGCATGGGTCGCGAGCGGCTCGGGCTGCCGTTCGCGCACCACGGCTCACGGCGTTCTTCCGCCGCCTTGACCTGCCGCAGGCGTAAGAAGGTAGCAAATATGACAATCGACGAGGCCAGTTACGAGCCGACCGTCACCCCTGAAGCGACACGAGAGCTTGAGGCGCTTGCACGCGAGGTCGCCGCCCGACATCAAGATCTGCCCGCTCAGGTGAACGAATCCAGCATCGAAGGCTGGATTATCGCGGAACGGCCAGTCGCTATCGGAGAGGACAATCACGAGCGGTGGAACTGGCAGGAGGTGGCAATCCTCGGTCGGGACGGACGGCTTCATGGTGGCCGACGCGAGACAACCGAACTGATCCCGAGTGGTCTCACCACCGACAAGCTGAGTATCAGCCCGCTTGCGATCATCGATTGGGACCGCTGTTATCAGGAGACTCCCGGCAAAGACGGGCGAGGCTGGTTCCGGACAGGTAACTACGCCGTCCCGCACTATACTGACCGACTGCGTCGGGCGCTGACACGGTTTGACACGTCCGGTAGGGGCATCGGAGACTATCGATCCGCGCCCCGCTCGCCTCGCCCTCGCTACAATCGAGCCGGAGTCCGCTCTGCGCGAGGACAATTCATCGCGCGTTCGGTCATTCTGGTGATCTTCTGGGTCGGATTGTCTGCGTTGATGAAAGCAATAGAATTTCTGACGCAGTTCGACCCCGACAGGGTCAAATTCCCACCCGGTAGTTACAGCACCATAGCCTGGAGCTGCGCGTTTGTCGCCGTTGCCGGTCTTGCCATCGACTTAGTAATGGCACTCAAGGCTGATGATGACCGATTCCGCGACGTGGGCGACGAAGCTCTACCTTTTCTAATGGGCGCAGGCACCGGATTCGTCCTCTTCGTCTACCTCTGGCTCGATAAAAAGATTCCCGCCGAAGACACCACTAGCCGCTGGTGGATAGTGCCCGTCTTCGGGGTAGTGGCCTACGCGGCGACTGCATTATTTCGATACGTACGCAAGACGCGGTGAGACGTTATTTGACAGTTACGATGGGGAGAGATCTGAGCAGCAGCCCTACAGCGCTCGAAGCAATGGGTCTTTTCGCGACCTCGGAGCTGCTGGGGAAGGAGCCCAAGGCGCGGACCGAGCGATCCCAAGCGCCCCGACTACGGGCCCGCCAGCGCATATCTCGTGATCGAGTCACCGCCGGGCCCGTTCTGGGTTGGCGAGTGCGGCCACGTCTGAGCTGCGCTGGTAGGCGGACGATGCTAGCTCAAGTTCGGATTTCGTCACCCACACGAAGGCGACGCCGCTCCTTGGCATGATCCAGCCATCGAACTGCAGGCCGATCGTTCTGCCCGGCACCATGTCCGGGCTCTTGGTGACAACCGTCTTGTGGCTGCTGGCAATGAAGTCGATCAGGTTGACGTAGGCGATATCGGTATCGCTGTAGTCCAGGTCGATGTCGATCCCGCGGCTGGGCTGATCCACCGTGAACTGCAGCCACCGGCTCTGCGGCGCGGGTTGTAGGCGGTAGGTGAAAGCGATGGTCCGTGGCCGCGTCCGATCACCATCCTCATCCGGCAGTCCGAGATCGACGGTGTAGGTTTGCGCTCCCTTTCGAGCGCTTCGCCGGATGGCACGTTCCTCGCCGTCAACGGTGAACTGGACCAGTTCGAAGGCTTCCTTGGCGCCAGCGTCGATGCCGCTGGTCGGGTTGTAGTACCAGGCGAAAGTGGAGGCGGGATCGTGTGTCAGGGCGCGGTACTCGTCGGCATCTGATACCGATACGAACCGGCGCACGGTGCCTGATGGCACGGTGGTGTATTCCTGCCGCACCGTGATGACAAGCCCGGCGGGATCGGCGGAGATTGCATGGGCGGTATTCGATGTCGGGGTGGTGATCCGAACCGAAAGCTTGACGTCATGCCATCGCTCGATGGACTGCACAGCTTGGTCGCGAATGTCCGTGTAGAGCTCGCGGGCGAACTCTCTGTCCTTGAGTCGCATTGCCAAGCTGTTGACGATGATCTCGTCCAGGAGTTCGGGAGTGGCCACCCGCCGCAGGTCATCGTCAGCAAAGGCGAATCCCTTGATGACGGCTTCTTTCATGGCGGGTGCCTGCTCGATCAGTAGCCGCCGGAGCCGCGCTTCGTCGGCCTCTTGTTTTTCGCGCTCGAAGTAGGCATCAAGCCAGACGCCGAGCCAGCCGGTTTCACTACGCCGGCGGGGGACGCACTCGGCTCGGCCTGACGCAGTACCGTCTCCCAGAACTTGTACTCGCTGCACACCGACACCAGTCGAGCGCTGGTCGTGGCTTCGTTGGTGCCGATGCCGATGACGTGCTTGCCGAACTCGCGCAGCTTCTGCACCAGCGGAGTGAAGTCACTATCCCCCGTCACCAGGACGAAGACGCCGATGTCAGCGTGGGCAATCAGGGTCTCCATGGCATCGACCGCCAGCCGGATGTCGGCCGCGTTCTTGTGTGTGCCCGGTGCGAAACGGCCGAGCTGCACTAGGTCGATGCCGTTCTCCGCCAGCGCCTGCTCGTATTGGCCGAACCGCTCATCACGCCAGTCGGCGTACGCTCGGCGTACCGAGGCGTTGCCGAACCCGCGGCAGAGCCACCGCAGTGCGGACGAGGGAATCGCCTTGGCTCCTGCACCATTGCTGCCAGCACCGAGGACAAGGTTCTCAAAATCCAGGAAGACAGCCACAGCCCCGTTCGTGACGTCTGTCGAGCGCGAATCTCGCCGCATGATCCCCCAAGAACGGTGGGCATTGATTGGCTACGAGTGTAGGTCACACCACGCGAGCGGACGGGACGGTTCGATCGTGCCGAGACTGCCTGGCCCGACACCATCCCCAGTCATCTAGACGATCGTAACTGTCGGGTGCGACACCACACTGTGCGTGGGATATACCTAGGCATGCAACTATCTGGAGAATGAGATCAGTACCGCTGCCCACGGGGAGCGGTGATATGCACAACCCAGCTGAAGGCGCCACACCGAGGTGTTCGCCCCCTATTCGTTCGCCTTCTTGTACGCCTCGATGATGTCCGCCTGAATCCGTCCGCGGCTGGAAACCTCGTAACCGTTCTGGCGGGCCCACTCGCGGATCGCCTGGGTCTGCTCGCGACTTGTCGCCGACCGAGCCACGCTCTTGCCCTTGGGGATTCGCCCTACCTTGCGGGCATGTGGCGTCCACTGCTCGAAGAACCCGCGGAGCGCGCTGGCGTTCAGGACGGACAGGTCGATCTCGTAGGTCGTGCTGTCGAGCCCGAAAACGACGGTCTCCTCGGCCTTGGACTTGCCGTCGTAGTCGTCGACCAGCTCGACGGTGACCTTCCTTGCCACGTACTTTGCCCCTTCATGTTCGTCAGACTGCCGGAACAGGCAAGCGTAGACGGTGATCGAGAGGGCTCCGTCATGCGACATGCAGTAACCACCGCACGACTCCTAGACGGTGACGCCCGCGGGCAGCCGCACCAGCGAGCGGACGGCGATCATCACGTCAGCGTGCCGCCGATAACTTTCCACCTCGGTCACACGTACCCACTCGCCGGATCGCGAGTGACGTCCGTGCGGTTGGCCCCGCAAGACCCGCGAGGCGTGTGGGATTAGCTACTCGTTGCGGTTCAACACCGACGATGAAGTGCATGGCTTTGAGGACATCAGCCGTGACCGGTTCGGTATCATCCCTGCTGCGTGGAGGCGGCAACCCCTATTCGAAGATCGCACGCCAGCATTGGGCCGAGGCCTTGGCACCAAGTGTCTATGCCACCCCGAAGCCGCCAGCTGAGCCCTGCCGAGTGTCTACCTTCTCGCTGGCAGCGGTGACAAATTCTGCTTGCCGTATCGAACAGGCGACAGCATGCGACCTTTTAGTGCCACGACCTTTCACGCACCGAGCGACCGACCCCGATTGTGCTTCCGCCCAATGAGCTCATTTCCGCTGTCGTCTCGATCCGAGCCGTTTCCCTTCTGGTGGCCGCGCCGGTCGCCTGGGAACCCGGCGCCCGTCTCCCGCATCTGCTGCTGGGTGTTGTGGATGCGCGTCCCCGCTGGAGGCGTGCTCACTCCAGGGCGTCTGCCTGTCGTGGCGTGGCTATCCAGTCTGCAGTCTGGAATGCTGTTGATGTGACAGAGATCAGCGTTCGGCTGGTAGCTGGAGCTCGGGATTGGATTTTGGCAGACGAGCCCAGGATTGTTCCAGCATCACCACTTGTGTTGGTGGTAAAAGGCAACCAGAGCAGCTCAGTATCACTCGACGGCAGGTTGATGCGGCTGTCAAGCGGCTTGCTGCCTGTCGATCTAACCCGGTCAACCGGGTACCACCGGTTTGAAGTAGACGGCCGGACTTTTTGGTTCGGCACTGAGGACGCCAAACTTCGTTTAGCTGGCATCGAGAGCATGCTGAACGAGCTCAACAGCCTCGGCGTCGGCTGGAGTGGGCAAATGCTGTTCTCGGATGGTCGTGGCATGCGCGATCCGCATGTGGTATACGGGTGGCTTGATGCATATGCGGAACTCGCGCTGACCGCTGCTGCAGCAGTTTTGGCAGCTCCACGGATGATCAACACCCGCTCCACAGCGCTGAGCCGCCGAGGAGGAGCCAATGTACTTCGAGCACCAACTCTAAAACTTTTACGATCTGCGCCTCGTGAGTACTTGGCTCCAGACGCCGAGGGCATCCTAACCATGCCCGATGGGCGTCGCTACGACCCGCTTCGGGTAGTCGTTAAAAAACGCTATTCAACACTGGACACTATCGCAAATAGGCGAGTTGTCGAGTTGCTTACTTGGCTAATAAAGCTAACAAAAGAAGTGCTTGCAAGCGACCCATCGACAAGAGCGAAGACACGATGCCGACTGTGGGCTAATCGAGCGAGCACGCTCGCACTAAAGCCAGTAGCGCAGTCGCTGCAGCACATACGCCACGGTCAACCAGCGCTGCGACAGCCCGAGGAATTGACGGACCGCAGATACCGGACGACTTACACCATGGCTACCGATATTCACCGACTGTTCGGCTGGTCAGCCTCATCTGCACCCCTTCCGCGGTACAGCTATATAGACCGGTCCGATCAAATTTACCAAGCGTATGTCGCATCTAAGCTAGCTAAAGAACTTGGGCTGCATCAGACGCAGCCGATACTCGGCTCATCCGCCATAGCCTTTGCTGGTCCACAGTTCGATCTTTATTACGACACCGTATGTCCGCCAGCAGTTCTACGCTCTTGGCGAGCTTCGAGCAGCCGGCCAGATCATTCTCGACCAGACATTCTCCTACATGAGAGAGAGACGGGTCGCGTCGCTATTCTTGATGCCAAGTATAGAATAGCCCAAGATGGGAAAGCCTCAGAAGATAGCAGGAAAGAAGTTACCTCATATCTTGGACTGTACGGATTAGAATCTATTTCGATTATTTATCCCGGTGACGGTTCTCCGGAGACGATAAGTGGACACGGTCGGTCGATTCATGAGATCCCACTCCGACCCTCAATCGGGCTTGAAGATTCATTGCCACTAATCATGGGCTCTCTACAGCTTCCACCGTTCTGAGCTAGAGCAAGGGTAGAAGTTCGTCAGACGGCCCGTCCATTATGCGGTCGATCATGTTCGCAATCTCGTCTGCATTCGGAAGATCTGCGCACGCCTCGCGCAGTTCCTCGATATCAGCATGCGTGCCGCGGACCTGATGTATAAGTTTATCCGCGACGACTTCACCGAGTGCGCGCAGTTCCGCTTCTTCGTCACGGTCTGCGTGGGATATTGCGAGCACTACGTCCCGCAGGAGGCCCATCGTGAACCATGAGCGTCCAACTGCTGTTCGGAGAATTGCACTGGTGATCTCGACAAGAGTATCCTTCACCTCCTCCGAGAAATCGTCCAATGAAGAGATACTGTCAAGTCCCGCGCTGCGCATCGCGTCGAACTGCGACGGACGCGATTCCAGGCGTCGGGTTGCTATGCGGTTTGACTCTGTCCTAACTATAGGTTCTACAAGGTCCAGGACGGCGTGTTCGGGATCTTCTTCAAAATGGTCGCCAAGTACGTTTGGCATGGTGATGATTGTTGAACGGCGCTTCGTGGGGGAACTGACTCGCGTCCTTGTTTCAGGTTCATCTCTATATGAATTGCAAGTGGCTATGATGAAAGTGTCCACAGGGAGTTTGCCATGGTCGCCTCCTGGAAGTTGAATGCTCCTACTTTGCTCCTGGGTAGCTACCAGCACGGAGGCAAGGTAGGTCTCAACGGCCGCAAGATTGAACTCTTCGAGTAGAACGATCTTGGCTTCTAGCGGGTTTGTGCTAGTAAGAACTTCCTGCGCAAATTGACGAAGTTCAGGTTTACCGTCTAGCCGTTCATATCCAATTAATTCAGTTTCATCGAAATCGGCCCGGACCGCCACCGTTATGGGAGAGTCCAACCCGAGTAGCAGCGACAGTTCTTTTCCGAGGAGTGTCGAGAATAGCGTCTTACCAGTGCCGGGTTGCCCCACAAGAATGACGATATCGCCACGCAGCCAGGCGGTGAGAACCCGACGAACCAAACCAACTGGAAGCTGGTATCCCTGTTTAGTAAGCCCTTCTTCAAGTTTGGCGACCAGCTCAGGAAGTCCCATGCTAACCGTAGGGGCGGGTGGAAGGCTGCCCAACACTTCGAGAGTTTCCTCTCCGATCGGTTGAGGCTCAAACGGAATTGCACCATATTCGGGCGGAATGTCGTCTGAGTACAGCGTGCCAATAAGATCCGCCGCTTGTGGTTTGAATTCGTTCTTGAACCATGCCACTAGTTTGTCAATACTTGTCGCGGAGTTGCCCAGATTTGCGACAATGGCAGGATTCAAGCTATCGATGTCGATGTTGCGACCAAACCACAATGCGAGGTCAACAATCCTCACCGGCTGCTGGCCAGCCTCCACTAGGACACTGCCAGCGTCCGGGGTTATGCGCCACGAATCGCGGCGTAAGCCGTTACCCGTCGCCTTCGTTTGGATGATCACCCGTCCCCGACCACTCCAGTCGGTCCGGAGACGCTGCAGCCCACCGCCAGCGTACTTCTTCTTCTGCCATGGCTGCGCTGACGACCATGGCGCTCGGTACGGTCGCTCCGGCTCGGGTGGACGCGGGAGTGTGAAGTATTCCTCCAGGAGTGCCGTCTCCTCGGTAGAGCCGAACTCAACGCCCTCCACTACGGGATCCCGACTGTTCCTCGCCGCAGCACGTAGTAGTGCTGGAAACGTAACGACTGCAAACGGATGAGCACCGTCCAGGGCAGCAACAGCGCTGATGATGAGAGCAGCAGGCGCAAATGACACAGAGGCAACTGTACCGGGGCATCAGTCCTTCTGAGACTGCGGCTTCTCCATGTTGTCTGCGACCAGGGAGCAGAAATCGGGGTTGAGTTCGACGCCGATCGAAGAGCGTCCCATCTCGTCAGCGACGTACATAGTGGTTCCGCCGCCGAGGAAGGGATCGAGCACAACACCCCCCTCGGGGCATCCTGAGTTGATGCACCGCTCAACGAGTTTGCGTGGGTACGGCGCGTAGTGTGTTCCGCGGGCGAGTGAGCGGCGGTCCGGCTCGATGAACCACACGTCTTCTTCTCCTTCCAGACCCTCCCGATCAAAGAAGTAGCGCGGTGACTTCGAGAACAGGAAGATGTGCTCGTACTTCCTCCAGGGCCGATCCTTACTGGTCGGTTCCGGAATCGCGCTGTTACGCACCCAGATTATGGTGCTGCGAAGAGTCCAGCCGTCTTGCTGCAACGCAAGCGCGACGCGCCACGGTATGCCAATAAGCGACTTCCGTGGGAGGCCTAGGCCGGGGCCATCCACAGCCCGAAGCCCAGGAAGCCGCCGACTTCGGTGCTTGGCGTCATGGCCGTGGGGGCGCCCTTTGGCGCTGTAGTACGTGTCTCCAAGGTTGAGGAATACCGTGCCGGTATCCTTGAGCGCTGGGCGTAGGGCCGAGAATGCTTCTCGCAGGTTGTTTACGAAGCCATCGATGCTTGGCTCAAGGCCAAACTGGCCGGCTACCTCATAGTCCCGTTGCCAATAGTACGGCGGCGAAGTCACGACGCAGTCCACCGAGGCGGGTTCCAGAGATTTCATCGCGACGCGGCAATCACCGTGTAGCACTTGCCACGTCGTACCATTGGGGCGTTCGCCAGCCGCGAAGGGCTCGCTCACCTCGTCATCATCCAAGCCAGTCATGAGGTCTTGAATGTTTGCATGGGGCACCGACATGCCGACAGTGTAAGACATCTCCGACGGTCTGGCCCGCAGCGGCACCCCGCGTGGTGCGTGGTGGCCGCGCATCCCGCCGTGGTGCCGCATAGTCTTGATCCTGTGACAGACGAAGACGGTGCCAGCTTGCGCGAACTCGCCCAGTACCTGGTCGGGCCAGCCGAGATTGCTTCGCTGCTAGGTGTTGAGTCCAACACAGTCAATGTGTGGAAGACTCGTCACGCCGACTTCCCGAAGCCGGTGAAGAGGCTTCGCGCCGGAGACCTTTGGGATATACGAGACATCAGGAAGTGGGCTCGATCGACAGGGCGCCCAACCGTCAGTCGCACCGCACAAGATGGCCGCGCAGACGCCGGTGAGCACTAACAAGACTTTGCAGCCGCATTGGCGGTATTGCAGCATAGAAGGCGATATCGTGCTGGAACGGGCATCAAGTTACCTAGTTGAACCCCAGAACATAGGTCCGGTCTTCTTTCCTGAAAGCAGGCTATCGACGCGCATCCGATTCCACCAAGCTTGGTATCGAGCAGGGATTCTAGGAATCGAAAGATTTGGGTGCATGCCAGCAGCCAATGGACAGGTGCCCAAAGGCAGCGTATTGCCGCCCGCGGCAGCGCTGGAGGGAAAGAACTTCACTTCGGCTGAGGCGTTCGACTGGTACACAAATAGACGCGCACAGGGATGGGGAGTTGATCCCATCCGATGCACGGCTGTTATGACATCAAGTCAAGCGCTGACTTTCAATGCATTTGCTCCACTTCGTCATTGCGACCGATGGTTCCGAGTAGTGCTCAGCAATATTTTCGATATTGATGTCAAGAAAATCCATCGGTGCGAGATTGAATTTGCACCGTCTCGCCCCTCTCTCGCACTCGGCGATAAGACCAGACTCGACCTCTGGCTACTCATAGCAACAAGCTCTGGCAGTCTATCAGCCTGCATAGAGGTCAAATACGCCGACCGATTCAGCAGTCGATTCTTGCCCGTGTGGAAGAATGATAGGTACAGAGACCTCACCCTGCGTGGAAACTGCAACTCCTGGGACTTGGACAGTCCGCAGATTAGAAGTAGACGAATCAATCAATTAGTGCGATGTCATGCACTAACTTCATTCTTGGGAACGTCGTATGAATGCAAGAATTCGGCAAGGGTCGCGGTAATCCATCATCCCGATGATGCGATCGCACTAGACATCGTCGATGAGTACCGCTCCGTTGTGCGACAGCAGTCGTCGATTAAGAGTATGGATATCAAAAGACTTTTTGAAGTAATGATGGATAATTCAAGCAGCGAGGAGCAGCGGCGCGAAGTAAGCACCTTGGCTTGCCGATATGTGCAGTTTGATCTCAGCGATCCTTCATGGAGGCTCGCACAAAATACTCATTCAGGACGGTCCATCACTGGTAGCCGACAAGCGGACTAGTTCGATAAGCCCATCTAAACTTTAAACGATTGTGTCAATTTATGGACGTCTAACAGGTACCGAGAAAGTGGCAAAGAGCGTGCCTGCATTAAGTTTGTACTGAGCCAGTTGTGTCGCGACCGCAGTTTCATCTCCCCACCGGCCAAGGCCATCAGCAAGTGCCACAGCAAAGCCGGCCACTGCCTGCTTAAACTCATCAAGCTTGTCAGGTGTCACAACCCGCATGCCGTCGACGGCGGTTGCATCGTGATGGAGTGCCGAACTGGGGTGCAGCATGATGGGCAGCTGCGATGCATCTGGATACTCCTTCTGGTCCCACCGCACGCTGCCGCCCAACTGGTCAGCATCCTTCTTGGCGATTGTGTCTGTGCTGCAACCTGTCTTCAGTTCGATAACCGCATGTCGGGCGTTGTCAAGCAGCCATAGGTTGTCCGGGCCGGTGCCGTACAATTGCTCAGGCCGTTCCGAGACGAATCCGAGGTGGCATCCGATCTGCTGCCACGCAGCTTCCGCCTGCTTGGTTCGATTCTCGTCACCCCAGATAATCTCATCGAAAAGGGCTCGGACGCCGAGGACCAACTGCGTCGGATTGGTGTATGACCCTCGCAAGAATTCGGCGGCAGCACGCGCCTGGGTAGCGGTTGCGCGAAGTTTGGTCGGATTGATCCCAGATGCCGGCCGCAGTAACAGCGGGTTGTCGGCAATAGCCGCATGTTGTTGCTGCTGTGCAAGATTGGGATCGATGAGGTGGGTATAGGTTGCCTGCTGTTCGCGTAGCAGGCCCCGCAGGGCTATGTCGCCTGTGTCGTTGATCGCCCGCTGGAGTCGATCGGCTGCCGCGCGGATTTGTCCGCAGGCGGCCGAGTCAAAAGCCTCGCGAATCGCGATTGCCTCGGGCCGAACAAGTCCGGTGTCGGCATACAGTACTCCCGCACGGGCATGGCGACTGCGCGCAACCCAGTTCGGATCTTCAGTAAGGCAGGCGATTAAGGCGACTCGGATTGCATCCAGACCCTGATGCTCGATCTGTAGGGCAATATCATCGCTGAGATCAAGCTGGATGCGTGTCGCTGGCGAGAAGTGCTTACGTTGCTGCGATTCGCTGACCGTCATTCCGAGGGACGCACCCATCAACAGCACCGCGCAGTAGTCATCTGCTGCGCGGACACCCCGACCCATCCCTTGCTCGATGCGCTGAATCGCTCGAATTCGACGTGCTTGGCTTTGTACAAGAACAGCTGCCTCGCGGCGCTCGGTCGCGTCCAGAGGCTCGGGTACGCCGTCCAGAATCAGCAGTCGGCAGGCATCGTAGGGGAGGTCGACCCCGTCATACTTGTTGACCAACACCACGAGGCCCACATGCGATGTTTTCAGTGTCTCTACCGTGTCTTCGAGATCACCAACGAAAGCAGTCACGTCAGCGTAGGCACCCCAACGCTCTGCAGCCAGTTTGCTCGGAACCAGTACAACAACATTCACGGGGTCAGCATCCGCTACGCCGTCGCCGTCACGGTCGCCATCGGCGAACTGGCGGGCGAGGATTCGCACAGCTTCATCATCGAGCGAGGGATTTAATGCAACCGGCGCCAGAATCATGCGATCGCCGAGATCTGCAGCGCTACCTGGTGTAATCACTCGTGTGAGAGTGGAAGGGTCGGCATCCATGTCAGTGACAAGGACGCTGTCGTCAGACAACGTTGCGGTCAAGTAGACACGGCGTTTCGCGTGAACGAAGGACGGGATCACGCTGATCGGAAGGGCCGGGGGGCGAATCTCAATACTGCGAGAAGTAACTGTCGCAGCACATAATCTAAGCACCTCGGATATCAGTGGCCACTCGAACTTGAACTCGTCCTTGAACCGGTGGGGATACAGCGAAGCCCACACATCTTCATGCCTATCTGACCACGCCCAGTAAGGAATGCGCAGTAGCGCTGCATAATCGCGGCTCAGGATGTCGTTCCAGGATTTCAGCGACTGGAGCTTCAGGTCATCCTCAAACAGATTCAACAGCTCGGTGTACGCGTCGTGCGACTCTGGGATCGTCAACCGGAACTGCTTCTCAGCCTCCGCCAGAGCCGCGTGTGCATCGTCGACTATCACGACGCCCAGGTCAATAGGGTCACGTCCGTCGCCCAAGACGCCGAACCGAGACTTCCCATTCACCAGGGTCTTGAAAGTGGTGACCAGAATTGAGCGCTCGCCGCGGAAGCTGGCATCGTTCGGTGACTCGCTGACCGCGAGCCCGAGGGCCGACGCCTCCTGGCGAACACGGGCGGCGAGATACGTATCGGGAGCCAGATATACAGCCTTGCCCGCACCCTCGTTGAGGGTGCTCTGGGCGATCAGCAACCCGACGACTGTCTTTCCACCGCCAGTGTTCTGCTTGATCACGTTGTCGTGGTTATCGCGCTGGGCGTACCACTTCTCCAGCACCTCGCCCTGCTCCTGTCGCAGGTAGGACCACGGTGGCTTCGGGAGCGCGTTGAAGATGTCGCGCGGCCGGACCAACGGGGTGGAAGTCTTGGCTCCGATGCTCGACCAATCGAGCGTCATGGACGCCGCCCCCTTCTCTATGCACCCGGCCCATCGCCACGCCTGATGCTGCTTAAGATGTCACGGCTACGCTACCCGCGCCAGCCGGGTAAGTCCGCCGATTACGTAGACGCTCGCCATCTTTCGGGCTCCACGCTCGGTTGCAATGAACCGCCGCCTAATCCAACTCGTTCTCTCCCTGATTCCCACGCTCCGCGGCCGCTGGTCGCATCCTCACCCCTGCTCGCTTCAATGCCTTCGCTACCGTGCTCGCATCTACCCCGAACTCCTTGCCGATTCGCGCCGTCGTCCACGACTCTTCGACATACAGCCTCGTCGCTCGCTCCACCAACGACTCGGTCATCTTCACCATCGGCCGCTTCGCCACCCCAGCGCGCCGCAGGTGAGCCTCGACCGTGTTCCGATGCAACCGATACTCTGCCGCCAACTCCATCATCGAAGCCCCATGCCGATACCGCTCCACCAACGCCGCAACCTCGTTCGGCTGCAACTTCCGGTTCGGTCGATACGCCACATCATCGCCGTGTTTATTACAAACTCCCAGCTCAGCGCCCTCGACTTCAACTTCCAGCTCCTCCCCCAACTCCCGAACCAGCCGCGCAAACGGGGCGGGAAAACTTGAAAGGGATTCACGGAGGCGCACCATATTGTTGCAGGTCAGGCAGGGTAACGGCAAGAGTCGTTCCCCTGCCGTTCCTTTTGGGGCGGGGGTCTAACGATCGGGTCGGCATTCCGATATGCATCGTAAGAGCACCTGACGGGCACGTTCCGGCGAGCACTGACGAGGAGAAGCAATGACTCTTTACGGGTTTGTGGAGGTCTCGCCGCCGATGCGGTTCCGGCTGACACGCGCGAACGGAGATGTGGTCAAGACACAGCTAGTTCGCAAGCTTGTCGTCATAGAGGACGGCCGACCGAGCGAGGACTTGGCCGGTTTCATCGTCAGGCTCGAAGATGGCACGGAGACTACGCTCGGCGACCTACTCCTCCACTGGGACGAGACAACGGTGGGCCTGCTCGACTACGAGCCGTAGCCTCCACATCGGATGGAAGCGTCGGTGCCGTTTCGAACGTCGCGTGTCGGTTGCTCTCAGTACGCTTCTTGCATGAACTTGGTTCCAGACTTCCTGACGCAGTGGAGCTTCTGGCAAGCCTTCGCACCCGGCGCTGCATGCGGCGCGATACTCACCCAGTTCGGCACAGGCATCAACGGCTGGATCAGCGATCGCCGAGCTTCGAAACTCGAAGACAAGAAGATGAATCGCACCGAGTCGCGAGAGGACAAGAAGGAGAGTGACGAGCGGATTCGCAAAGCGTGCTCGGCATTCGCAGGCACCTGCGAGGAGGTCCTCTCCGCATCGTTGGACGTCAAGGGTGTGTTCAACGTTTTCCGTGACGCTCTCAACGATCGGACCGGCAAGGTCGATCCGAATGCGATGGCGAAGGCCATGTTCGCCGAGACACAGGTCGACGAAATGAAGCGAGTCGGCAAGGCGTACAGCGACCTCAAGTTGGAAGCGCCGGGACCGATCATGCAGTCGGCGACTCGCGTGTACCGAGCCCTCCAGGAGCTGATGAGGACGACCACGCAACCTCTCGCTAGGCCAGTAACGTTCAAGTCTGCGGCAGCAGAGCTGAATGCCTTCATCGAAGTCTTCCGCGACCATTTCGGCATCGACCGCTATAGCGAGGACGATGCGAAGCGCGAGACCGCAACCTATCTGGAGACACTCCAAGCGCAGACTGACGACTTCATCGAAGAAGCAAAGCGGGATATGCGTGAGGCGGGTTTCAGGTCAACCCCTTGGGACGCTGATCGCTGATCGCGGGCAGGCAGCCGTCAGATCGCGCCGCCGGTATAGTCGCCGGAGACGACCGAGCGGCGTACTAGGAAGCGGGGGAAGGCATGCGGCCGATCGCAAGCGCAATCCTCATGGTGGGACTATTGGTCACAGGGCCGGTATTGGCCGGTTGCGCGGACGACACCAGCGGGGCATCGTCGACCAGCACGAGCGCAGCGCCAGCGGCCTTGTGGAATCCGTGCTCGGAGATCTCGGACGCGAGCGTGCGCACCCTCGGGCTGGACCCGACCAGCAAGGAGAGCGATATCGGGGGCGTGCACCAATCTGGGTGGGAGATCTGCGCCTGGAAGGGCACGCAGTACGGGCTCACGGTGTACTCGTCGGCCAAGGGGGTCGACTACTTCAAGAGCAAGCCGGAGAACGTCGACTTCCGGCCGGTGACGGTTGCGGGCCGCAGTGGTGAGCAGTTCCGCGTCAACGGCACCACCAAGAACCTCAAGTGCGATCTGATCATTCCGGCCAGTCAGGGGATCTTCCAGATCGCGCTGCTGGGGTGGCCGGGGAAAGATGGCCCTGCCGACCCGTGCGCGGCTCTCGATCAGGCTGCTCAGGTTCTTGTGCCGGTGATGCCGAAGTAGGAAGGGGGAACCAAGTGGGCGACGGTGTCGGCGGGCATTGGGCTCGTCTGGCGGGACAGGCGCGAGCGGGGGAACTGTATCTCGATGACGAGACGGCGGCCCAGGAATGCCTGAAAGCGTGCGTCAACCGCATCAATGACCTGCGTGGCATGCTTCAACTTGTCGACCAGGCCAAGAACGTCACGGGGTTCGGTGACTTCGACATGGCCGAGCAGTTGCGCAAGAAGTTCTTCAGCCAGGCCACCAGCGGCGAGAACTCGGTAGACGCCGTGATCTTGGAGCACATCGAGGCCGTGGAGAACATGCGCGACGTCATGGCGATCAGCATCGCCCGAATACGCGGTCAGGACTATACCAACGCAACCGCCATCACTGCGATCATCGACGCTACGTAGCGCCACGAGACGTCTACGGTTCGTCGGCGCACGCTTCCGGCTGGTCGGTCACTCCCCGAGGGGTCACCGCGTGGTCGAGGTGCGCGCGATGAGTTGGACCGAGGTCGGCATCGCGGTCGCGGTCGGCCTGCCCCCTGCGGCGTCAATATGCATATGCATAATTGCAGGTCAGAAGCACTTTTTCAAGATCGATCCCAGAAATCGCGATCCCCGGAGAGAGGCGGCCCGACAGGTCTGTCGTCTCATCGTCTCATTCTCTCACCTCGGCGAAGACCTCCCCCCTCCCTACGACCGGCCGGTTGTCGCGCCCAGGGGGCAGGGGGTTGCCTGTGGGTTTCGCCGGACGGCCCGGACGCCGACGCGGCTTGAGTCGATGACGCTCAGGTCCGTAAATCGATTCCGATAATGTCTCGGTCGGTCGGCAGTGGACGCGCGTCAGAAATTTTCCTTACACGGGCATTGACGGTTACGGGTCAAATTACAAGCTTGCACTATTGACATCGACGACGTACGCGGGTGGGTGTCAACGCTGCGCAGCGCAAATCGTGCTTCGAATCACGGCACACCAACCAACAGCGTAGGCACCACAGGCACAGGGCGCAGGCAGCCACGGTGGCAGTGCACAGGCAGGCACTATAGGTCAGGGCAGACCATCGGGTGAGCGCATGGGCTCGATGGTGTACTTCGCAGTCGGCGTCGGATCGTCGGTGTCGGTGTCGGTGTCGCGCTGAGCGATCAGCCTGTCCAGCACCGCAACCGCTGCCTCGTTCCCGGCGCGTGCTGCCTGTTCACGCAGGCGCAGCAGGCGGTGGAGCGGCAGGTGTCGAACCGTGCGACCACAGCGCTGACCGTGGTGGCATTGCCTTCTGCCGTTGTGCTGCATCAGCTCTCACACTCCATCACGGGGTGGTGGGCTACCCGATGGACCGAGGGGAACCGGACGAAAACCCCGGCCCTTTCGAAATAGCCCACCACTTTTGCGAACACCGCCGCGTCAAAGGAATCCGGGGTAGAACTTGCAGGAACACCCCCGGCAGGAAAACCGCAGCGGTACCGCATCCGCTACCCCCCCGAGAAAATGGCGGAAAACCCAGGGGATAGCGGAATCCTTCTCATGTCACCGCAGTGTCGGGCATATGCCTCGTCCACCAGAAGGTATTGCCGCGCAACCATTCCGGCGTATCGGCATCCGGCGTCCACGTGAGCGAACGGCATTCGATGATGTACATAGCGCTCACCCTTCCGGTCCCGAATCCGGCAGCGCCCGCCACAACTCCACCGGGATACCTTCGCGCTTCTCGGCGTCGAGGTCTTCGTAGAACTCCCGTTCGGCGTCCTCGCGGTTGAGCCGCCACATCCGTACGACGTCTTCGAATCGCATTGCAGCAACCTCACATTCACGGACGAACGCCCACATCGAAGGTGAAGGCCGCGGGCTGGAGAACGGCGACATCGGCTCGCATATGCGCAAGGAACGCCACCTGCATGTTGTCCGCGAACCGTTCCCGAAGTACTTCCAGCGCAAAGGAAGTGCGGATGCCGATCGCCAACATGTTCCACTGCCCGACGTAGATTTCCGAGGTGTCGTTGCTGGTTCCGACCGTCAAGTTCGTCGGTACCTGCTTCGTCGGCAGGATCGGCGGCAGACCGGCGGGCGGTGCGAGGTAGGCACCTTGCGAATCCTTGAGCTTCGACAGCGACGTAATCGACCGTGGCGCAAGGATCACCGCCGAGGGCTCATAGTTCGATGCCCTGACCACACCGATCGCGTCGAGGAACCAGTCGTAGGTGTTCAGCGCCGCGCCGTTGGCTCCGTGGCTGGTGACCGTGATTCCACTTGTGTTGAGTAGACCCCTCGGCTCCGGTGCTGTTCCACTGCCGCGCAGGGCGACCCGATCCAGCTCCAAGGCGAGCTGAGCGCCGAACGACCGCGCGATGACATCGCTGACGCTGGGGTCGCTGTCTTCGAGGAGTTCGCGGCTGATCTTGACCATACGGGTCAGGCTGCGGGCCTGGAGGGTGACCGCGCCGAATACCAGATCGACTTCCGGCACAGCGGCGTTCTCGTTCCGCCACGACGGCGCGGCTTCGTTCTCCAGTCGCGGGATGCGCAGGGTCTGCGAGGTCATCGGCACTGTGAGAGCGCCTGCCTGCACGACGCGGGTGGCGTTGCGGGCGAGGTCGAGCACCTGGTTGGCGATGGGGCTGGGAACGACGTAGCCGCCAGCGCTGTTGGTTCCCTCGGCCAACGCGCGCTCCAGTGGTGCGTCGTGCCAGTCGCCGGTGCTGACGCCGCGAAGCCAGCGGTCGAAATTGGGCTGTTCCCCGGCGAACTCGTCGGCGTGCCCGTTGTCGCGGCTCCAGTCGGTGAGCTTCTGCTCCCTGGTGAGGATTTTCGCGCCCGCGAGCTCGCGCTTGGGCTCGGGCTTGCGCCGCAGGTGGTCCTGGCGGGCACCGTCGCCGGAGATGTAGTCACCGCGCTGATACCGGTCGATCATCGACTGGCGTTGCTGCTCCAAGCGTTCGGCGGTCTCTTCGATGTACTCGGACAGTTCGGTGGCCCGAGCGGTGATCTCGTCGAATCGGGTGGCGTCGTCGTCGATGAGATCGGCACCGCCGGCTCGGGTCATGATCTCCGACGCTTCGGATTTCAAGCTCGTCAACTCGGCGCGAGCTTCCGCAATGGATAGTTTCTTGTTCATGATGTGGTCCTACGTGTGTCAAAGAAGAAGGGTTACGGCAGCAGGTCCAGGAAGGCCATCACGCGACGGGCGTGGTCTGCGGTGACAATTCGCGGCACCTGCTGTTTGCTGCGGATACCGGCCACCTGCGCGCCTTCGTAGGCGGGTTCGGTCACCAGGCTCACCTCGCGCAACGACGCCTCCAGACGCTCCACGACGCCGTCCACGGTGCGCGACCTGATGGGTACGAACCCGACCGAAAAACCGGTCACAGTGCCATCGCGCACCAACGCCAAGGCATCATTGCCCGCCACGGTGTCGGAGATGCGGAAGGCGACCGCCAACCCTTCGGGGGTATCCGCGAGCGTCACCGGCAGCCCGATCGGGAACGACCTGGTGTTGTGCATCGCCATGAGGCGCACTTTCCGGCCGCGCTCTTGGATGCTGCGGGTGAACGCGCCGGGCAGGAATTTCTCCTTGTAGGGCGGACCGTAGCCGTCACGCACCTCGGCGACTTCGCCGTACGGAATCGCCACTCCGTGAATCGTCCGGCCGGTGGCCCCGTCCAGGCTTGCGTATCTGCGCAGAATGTCGTTGCTCATATTTGGCATCCCCTTCGGTGCGCGCGTCGAATAGAGCCCTCGGTTTCGGGCTGTGTTCGCGGCGACGGCAGCTGGTAGGGGGTGGTCCGACCCGTCCGGGCTGGGGATGCCGGTGCTCGTGCGACCGATCCGTCCGGGTCTACGCCGAAGCAGTGCGGATGCCGAGCTTGTGAATGATTATACCACTAGGGGGTAAGGGTTTGCTGTCGGGCCAGCCGAAGAGCCAAGATCAAACTCCGCCTCGAAGAGGGATTTGCCGTGAGCGCTTCCAGCGGTCTGAGGGCACCAAGATCAAACCATAACTCGGGGAATGATTTGCCGTAGCGCCCTCGGAGACGGCTGAGGTACGGACCTACCCCCCGTGGCGAGAAATCGCTCCAGCGGGCTTCTGGGGGCAGGAATCGCTATCCCAGCGCGCTCGGGTCATCCGGAATGTCATCGAGCAGGTGGAGGTCCTCCACGGTCACCGACTCGTCGAGCAATTTCGCGCGCTCGATCCGGTACAAGAACTTCGGTGTCCCGTCGACGTGATGCCCCCACGTGAACACCACGTCATCCCCATCGAAGTGCGTGCGGGTGCCGTCGCCCTCCGCGATGCGTTCAGCGCGGTCGGTGTCGCTCAGTCGCTCGATGCCGTGCCAGATCACCGCGTTGATCTTCTGCGCCATGTTCTGGGACATGCCCTCCACGTCGAACTGTTCGGTCATTGTTTCTTCTCCTTGAATTGGTCTTGGGTTACCAGATGGATAATTGGCGTTGTAGAGTAAACCTAGATAAAGGTTGAGATTTCTCGGCTATCCTGGAGCGCGGAACCCCGACCATCCCCTCTTCGAGAAGGCCACCCCCATGCGCATCCTCTTCGGTGACGACGAATGGACCGACATCCCCGATCGCGTCGCGGTGTACGACGGCAGACGCTGGGGCAAGGTCGCCATCCACGAGGAATACGACGGACGCTCCGGCGGGTACTCGACCCCGTTGGACTGGGATTGGGACGCCGAGCCCCTGACCTGTGCGCGTCCGGCGGATCGCTACTGATCACCCGACCCCCACTTCCGCTTCCCGGCGCGCCTGCTCGAGCGCTTCGGCGAGCCTGCCGCGAATTTCCTCCTCGATGCCCGCTCGCCCGTCGGTGATGAGGGACACCGTCCAGTCGTAGTCGTCGTCGGGGGTGGGGGGCATCGAAAACGACCGTCGTATCCGCGCCGCCGCCGCCAAGAGTTGACGATCGTGCGCGGGGAGGTCTCCGGTATCCCTGAACGCGCGCCACAGTTGCGGCAGCCTGCCAGCGAAGCGGATCTCCACCCACAGGCCGTCCCGATTTACCTCCACCATTGCCCCGGCTTCGGTGATCGTTGCCGCGTCCACCGGTAGCGCCGCCAGTTCGGACATCGCCTTCTCGACGGCCCGCGCTTCCCGCTTCCGTTCGGCGCAGGTTCCGGCCATCTTTGACAGCATCGCATCGAGGTCGTGGACGATACTGCTCCGTCGCGTAGTAGTGATCCTGGCGCGGTACGGAAAGCCATCGCTGTCCTCGTCCCACTCCACACCGGCAAAGTTGTCGAAGACCGCCAGCACCACTTCTTCGGCTGCGTCGATACGCGCCCTGTCGTAGGGGGTCGCGTCGGCCCAGTTCTTCACAACGCGCCACAGCGGCTCGACCAGACGCGCTTCGATCATCGTGCCCTTGATCTTGAACTCCACCGAGTCCGGGACCGCGCGATAGTGCTTCTCGATGAGTTGCAGCTCCCGCTCCAGCGCCTGCTCGAAGACCTCGGCGGAAACGTCGGCGGTCTCCCAGTCGTCGAAGTCGAAGTCCTCGTCCTCGCCAGCCCAAGGATCATCACTACCCATGTCTGGCGCGCCGGAACCGCTGCCTGGCGACGACGAGCCGCGAGCGGCGGAGCGCGCCAGCGCGGAGTCCGTCTCGTCGGTCGAGGAGGAGTTTCTCTTTCTCTCCTCATCCCTGACATCTCCCACTCCCCTCTCGGGTCGGGTCGAGTCAGGTCGAGTCGAGTCAGTCTTTTCGTCTAGGTGATCTAGATGATTACCTAGATTGGCCATGTAGCGCTTGTAGTCGCCGTTGGTATGGCAGCGGTAGCCCCTGTGATTGCCGCATGCTGCGTGGTTACCGTGCAGATGCCGATCCCAGTCGGCCTTGTCCCGGCGCGTTTTGTTGATCTTCTCCGTCGTCAGCTGGTCACTCCAGTCGATCTGCCAACCCTCGCGTCCGTCTCTCATCACCTTCTCGGCGAGCCCTAGACCCTCCAGCCGCGCGGCTCCCGCTTGCGGATCGGGATGGACGGACGCCCTCCGCAACGCCACGGTTCCGATGAAGCCGTCCGACTCCGCCGCCATGCAATACGACCGCACCTCCAGCAACATCAACAACGCACGACGGTCGGCATCGTCACCTTGCATCAATTCCTGCACTCGATCGTCGTCCCAGAAACCGGGTTCGATCCGTGGACCGTAATTACTCATGTTGTCCCTTTCGGGTTGAAGCTTCTATTGATTGGTGTGTGCCGACGCCACCGCGTAGCCGGAACGATCCGACGAAGACGCGCGTCCCATCGCGGGCAACCTGAATCTCACCGACGGGTCGGACGCCCAGCGCCTCGGTCAGCGCGGCCATCTCCGAATCGGTCGGCGCGCGGGTATACGTCCGGACATAAGGGTGGGTAGCGAAGAATCGGCCATCGCCCCAGCGGCGCCGACGCAGACGAACACCGTGCCGGACGCGGCAGACGCGCGTACCCTCGTCGATATCGGTTTGGTCGGCCGGATAGTGATTCCCCTCGTGCTCAGCGGTGCGGGGGGTTTCGCCATTCATTCGGCCTCACCCATTCAGCGGGCGCAATAGGCCGTCGATTTCGTTGAGGTCGACTTTGATGAGGCGTGGTCCGAAGCGGTGGGCGTGCACTCTCCCCGCCGCGATGTATCGCCTGAGCGTCTTGGTGCAGACCCCGGAATAGGCCGCCGCTTCCGCCAAGAAGACGTAGCGAGGCCGCTGGGTAACATGCGGATTCATTCGAAACTCCAAAAACTCTGACCGTACTAAGTCCCGATTGGACTTTCGCCAGGTTAGCGGACACGGCGGGACGATTTCCCGGGGAAATCTGCATCGGTGGGGTAACAGCTTCGTCTCACCACGAGAAAGGCGAATTGACACGTAGGTTTGTCAACAGCATTCTGATGCCTACGTGTCAACCTGCCCCTATTTCAATTCCGAAATCAACCGCCGTTGTGCAGCTCGCTCAGGCGGCGGGCTATTTCGATATCGCGCCCGGCAGCCGTGTGTTGATAGAGCAGCGCCGCGTTCTGGGTGACGTGCCCGAGTCGGTCCATCAACTCACGCAGCGTCGCCCCGCTCTGAGCCGTCCAGGTGCCCGCGCAGTGACGCAACGTGTACGGCGTGACGCGAGGCTTGCCGGTCCGCTCACTGGCGCGGTTCAGCCAGTTCCGCAGCGTCCAGTCCTTGAGGTACTCACCCTCCTCATTGGGGAACACCAACGCATCCACGTTCGGACCGACGTTGCGCGAGAGATGTTCCCTCACCAGCGGCACCAGATGCGGCGGAATCGTGACGGTCCGGCAGCTCTCCGCCTTCGGGGTGTCCACCCACCTGCGCCCGGCGCGGTAGGACACTGCTCGCTCAACCCGAATCGCCCGTCCCCGCGACCGGAAATCCTTGCGTCGCAGCTCCTTCAACTCGCCTGGGCGTAGCCCGCACCATGCCGTCACCAATACCGCAAGGCGCAGGTGCTCCGGCAGCTCTGTCACCAAATCGACCAGGTCGGCGGGCGTCATGACGTTGATCGTGCGTCGCCGCTTGGTACGCATGGCCGCCTTGATCCGGCACGGGTTCGCCTCCAGGACTTCGTCGGCGACAGCGGTGGAGTAGATGGCGTGCAACAGCGCATAGGCGTGGGCGCGGCGGGTCTTCCCGCTCTGGAGTTGCCCATACCAGCGCCGAACGTCAGCAGGACGGATAGACCCCAATTCGCGGTCCCCCAGCGCCGGGTTGATGTGCAGCCGCAGTAGGTCTTCGTAGAGCCCACGGGTTCGCGGTTTCAGGTCGCGATGCGCCAGCCAGTCGGCCGCGTAGTCCTTCAGCGTCTGCCCGCTCTGGGCCTCCACGGTCGGTGGCCGCCATGTCCCCAGGTCGATCTTCCGGCGTTCTTGCGCGAGCCAGCCCTCCGCGTCGACCTTCGCGCTGAAGGTGCCGCCGGGATGGGCATAGGTGATGGCATCGGGTCCGACGTAGCTCGCCCGGTAGCGTCCACTCGGCAGCTTCTTGCAGGTGCCCCAGCTCCGGCGAGCGGTCTTCTTTGCCATGATCGTGTTCCTTCGGGTCTCCGCGTTCCCTTGGCGTTCCCTTCAGGAGTCATCACATGGCCACTTATGACTACTTGTGACCGATCTTGTCCGGTGGGGTTTCCGCAGGTCAGAACGCATTTCAGGGTACCTGACCAGCGGTAACTGATCAGTGCTCCCCGCAGGTTCGAATCCTGCCGAGGGCACCACCAACATGGGCAACTTTTTCAGTTGTTGCCCTACCTGTGACGGGCCGTGTGCTGGTTTGGTTTGATGCTGGCGGCGGCTCGACGGCGGGCTCCGGGGGTGCAAGTGCGGTCAGCGCGGCGGTGGCTTGTGCGGCGGCGGGGAGTGTCTCCGTGGTCAGTGTGGCGTGGATGGTGGCACGTTTGGCGTTGTGGTCGTAGACGATCTTGAGACCGAACGCCTCGTACAGGTCGCGTTGCAGGGCGTCGGGGGCGTTGGTGAGTTGCAGCGCGAGTCGGGGTAGGTCTTCGATCAGGTCGGGCTCGTTCGGTGGTCGTCGGGCGGCCTGTTCGCGCAGTGCCTCCAGAGCGGTGTTCTTGGTTCGGCGTTCGTGTTCGAGTTCAGCGAACCGGTGACGCAGTCGTCCGGCCCAGGCGTCAGCTGTCTCGTCACCGCTGGAGAAGCTGCGGGATTCGCGCTCGTCGAGGAGGTTGTTCTGACGGCGGGTGATCTCGGCGACTGCCTTCTCGATCGCGGCGATCTGCTGTTGGATGTCGTCGCGGTCGCTGGAGTCGTGGTCGCGTAGTTGGTGGCGTAGCAGCACGGCGCGGTCGGGACCGAACACGCGCTCATTGAAGAAGGTTTGTACGCATTCCAGTAGCGCGTCTTCGCGCACGTACACCGTCGGGGGGTGGTCGGCGTACGCCTCGGGGTTGCCGACGCGGTCGAGTTGCGGCTGGCAGGTGTAGTAGCCGTAGCCCTTACGGGTTTTGCCGAACATACGTTTGTGGCATTGCTGGTGGTGCACGTAGTAGCGCAGCACGTAGGGGTGGCGGGGGGTTGCGTCCAGCAGAGTGGTGTACCAGCGGCTTCGGCGCGAATGCCTGAGCGTGTCGTAGCCGGATAGTGGGCGGTCACCGCGTGATCCTTCTTGAACCGCCAAGCTCAACGAAGGAGAAGTTCACGCGATGACCAGGATCAAGCCTATCGAGGCGAGTGAGTCGTTCGCCGATCAACTCGCCGTCAACAGCCCTGACCTGCTGCGGGAGATGGTGTCGATGTTCGTGCAGCAGCTGATGAGCACCGAGGCCGACGCCCTGTGTGGTGCCGACTACGGCGAACGGTCCAGCGAGCGGGTCAATTCCCGGAACGGCTATCGCCACCGTGAATTCGACACCCGCGTCGGAACGATCGATGTCGCGATCCCGAAACTGCGTCAGGGTAGCTACTTCCCGGACTGGCTGCTCGAACGCCGCAAACGCGCCGAACGAGCGCTGACCTCGGTGGTGGCGACCTGCTACCTGCTGGGTGTTTCCACCCGCCGGATGGAGAAGTTGGTCGAGTCACTGGGCATCACCAGCCTGTCCAAATCGCAGGTGTCGATGATGGCCCGCGACCTCGACGCCCAGGTCGGAGCGTTCCGCACCCGCCCCCTCGACCAAGGCCCGTACACCTTCGTCGCCGCCGACGCGCTGGTGCTGAAAGTGCGGGAGAGCGGCCGTGTGGTCAACGTCCACGCCCTGGTCGCGACCGGCGTCAACGCCGAGGGCTACCGAGAAATCCTGGGCCTGCAGGTGAGCTCCGGTGAGGACGGCGCCGGCTGGCTGGCGTTCTTCCGTGATCTGGTCGCCCGCGGCCTGAGCGGAGTCCAGCTCGTCACCTCCGACGCCCTCTCCGGGTTGGTCGCCGCGATCGGGGCGACCTTGCCGGGTGCTTCCTGGCAGCGGTGTCGCACCCATTACACGGTGAACTTGATGAGCGTCTGCCCGAAAACCTCCTGGCCTTGGGTCCGCACCCTTCTGCACTCGGTGTTCGACCAAGCCGACACTGAATCGGTTGCAGCACAATACGATCGGACGCTCGACGCGCTGACCGAGAAGCTGCCGAAAGTCGCCGCCCACCTCGACGCAGCGCGAGCGGACCTGCTGGCATTCACTGCCTTTCCCAAGCAGATCTGGCGTCAGATCTGGTCGAACAACCCACAGGAACGGCTGAACAAAGAGATCCGCCGCCGCACCGACGTCGTCGGCATCTTCCCCGACCGCACTGCGATCATCCGTCTCGTCGGCGCGGTCCTGGCCGAACAACACGACGAATGGATCGAAGGCCGCCGCTACCTCGGACTCGACGTCCTGGCCCGTTCCCGCGGGCTGACCGACACCGACGAACAGGAGGAAACCGCCCCAGCCGCCCTCACCGCCTGACCCACAACCGGATCATGCAGTGACCGCCCAAATACACCACGCCCCCGGACTTGACCCGATCGGGCGCGGCCGATGCAGTGCGCGTATGGGGCTCGCGTGCGCCGACGCGGCATACGCCTGCTGCCGGCAAGGGCGCTCCAGTGGATCACTATCACCCCATCGATACGAAGCCGGACATGCCCTTCAAAAACGTTGTAGCATAACGACATCGGGGATGGTGAGTCGCGACCGACCACCGCGGGGATTTCCATCATTGCTGTCGGTGGACTGTGGCACTCTCAACCTCGTCACCGTTCACCCGTTCCATGAGGACACATGACCGAGCTGATCCCCGGCGTTGGCGCCGGCTCCTTGCTGCAGTCCCAGTTGCTGGCAGATGATCGATCGACCAGGATTGGGGCTATCTACCGCCTCGACTATAACGAGGCGATCGTGCTCACCCATGACCGCTGGAAGTTCGAAGCGGGCGGCATCCCACGGTTCTCCTATCTCCTTGCGACCGCACAGGACATCAACACGCCCGAGGTCGACGACGACGAGGTGCTCCTGCTTCGAGTCGAAGGTACCGCCGCGCTCAGCATGGAAGCTGACCTCCACGCAGTCCGAGAGGAGTCCCTCCGGGCCGCGTTGTCCCGCAAGCAAGACCCGTCGCCATCTGCGGTCCTCGATGTGGAGATGGATCCGTTCACCCGGAACCGGGTCTCCTTCACCGGTCTGAAGTGCAAGGTCTTGGGCACCTTCTACGAGGACGACGTCGACGGGGAGAAAGTCTTGGAGTTCGGCGCCGATGTCGATAACTTCTACGCCACCTCGACCTACCGGGTCCTGAAGCCAGTCGGCGAGGGGTTGTCGACGATTGCTTCCTACCTCAAACCGACGGATCGCGAAGTGAAGCGGGTGCGCATCGGTGCCGTTCGCTACTCCGCCACCCGTAGACGAGCGAAGGCGTCCAAGCAGGCAGATGCGGCGGTCGAGGTCAACATCCACGACTTCATCGGAAACAAGACCGCCCTCCTCGGCATGACTCGTATGGGTAAGTCGAACACAGCAAAGACCATCATCGCGCGAACGTTCATGGTGTCCGAGGATCGCCGTGCCGCGGGCAAGACGCCCATTGGTCAGGTCATCTTCGACCCACAAGGTGAGTACGCCAACCCGAATTCCCAGGACGGGACCGAGATCGCCGCGATCGGGGAGCGACACGTCCGCATCTTCAAGTTCGGGGCCGATAATGAGCAGCCTCACGTCCGTCCGCTCGGAATCAACTTCTTCGACCCTGAGCAGATCGACGCTGTGCAAGGCCTCATCGCCGACAAGCTCCGGTCTGACGGATCATCGGGATACGTAAACGATTTTGCCTCAACTCAGTTCGGCGACGTCAAAAACGACTACTCACAGACGACACGCGCCCAGCGCGGTCGACTCCTGCTCTACGGATGCCTGCTCCGCGCGGCCTTCCCGGTACCAGAATTTAACACTGGCACCAATTACCCATACTCTGTCCTAATCAGCATGGATAGGGACCTACGTGCTGCCATCACCGGACATATCGGAAAAGATCCCTTCAAGTCAGCGGGGCGGCTCTGGAGAATTCAGACCGCTGACATCCGCCCCGTGATCGACGCGATCCTCGCCCTTCGAGACGCCGGGAACACGAAGGCCGATGAGTTCTGCGACGACATTCGCTGGCAGTCGACGGAGCCCATCTACACAGGCTCAACCTCGGGCTCTTCGGGCCGTGTCCGTGGGTGGCGAAACCTGATCGAACTCAAGGACTTCCATAATCCGGATACCCAACGCGACCCTGCCGAAGAGATTTATACCGAGCTGGTCCAGGGCCGTATCGTCATTGTGGACCTTCACGTCGGCACGCCAGTCATCACCCGCGTTCTGAGCGAGAACATCGTTCGCCGCATCCTTGCGAAGCAGACGGAGGTGTTTACCTCGGGCGCCGATGTCGAACCACCAGCGATCCAGGTGATGCTTGAGGAGGCGCACAACCTCTTCGCGAGCGACCGGTACAAGGACGACGCAGATGTATGGATCAAGCTCGCGAAGGAGGCGAGCAAACTCAACCTCGGCATGACGTATGCCACCCAAGAAGTGTCGGGGGTGGCCCACCAGGTCAAGGCGAATACCGCAAACTGGGTTGTCGCCCACCTCAACAACACCAAGGAGCTCAGCGAGCTCGGAAAATTCTACGACTTCGGGTCGTTTGCCGATGCGATCCTCTCCGCCGAGGATCGGGGCTACGTACGCCTCAAGACGCTCTCGTCGCCCTATATTGTTCCAGTCCAGATTGATCGTTACGACACCGAGCTCGTCAACCAGGCACGGGCGACCGCTGGCGACTCGCCACTGCTTACTGAGGTGCTCTTCTGATGCCGTATGAGACGGTCGTCGGCACCCACGAAATCGCCTCGCGATTGAGCCACTCCACGGCCGCAGTCCGCGCAGTCGCTGACCAGCGCACGTTCCACGTCCCCGCCGAGGCGCTCCGTGGCCTCGATGAGGTGAGGAAGCGAATCCGAACGCGAACGGACTTTGCTTTCCCGGCGTCAGAAGTCCAGCTCACCTCGGCGATCGCCGTCGACGGGTCGTACGTCGTCGAGCAGATCAGAGACGGCCTGCCATCCGTGTACTACGGATTCGCCCAAGCAGCTGCCGCATACGTCGACCTGGGGATCATGGAAACTCAGAAGGCAGAGCGCTTCGTCGACCCCTACGAGATCAACCGGGCCGTGAACTCCGCGTTGGTCACCCTGGACCTTCCCGTCGCCGGCGCCTATACGCGTGAAGGTGTCGACATCGCGACCTCTTGGCGTGAAGCGATTGATCAGCTCTTTCGACTCAAAAAGATCGAGGTGAACCGGCTCGATCAGACCCTCCTCGACCTGCTGTTCATGCTCCACGGGAAACCGGGAGATCCAGCCCCACACGTTCCGGTCAACTGCCCTAAACGGGACTGCCAAAAGGATGTCCCGGTGCCCCCAGCCGGCGTCAAATGCCACGCGTGCGGCGAGCACTTGTTCCCGACCGACGTGCTACGCATTCACGAAGAGGTGGGGGAAGAGGGAACGAACCAGTCAGCCCTGAGTCGCCTGATGTCCGTGGTAGAACTCCTCGTATTGGTGGGACTTGCGACTCTGCTGTGGGGGCAGTCTCGCAGGGAGATCCTGCCGCAGACACTGTTCATCGTCGATGGCCCGCTCGCGATGTACGGGCCCCCGGCAAAGCTGAGGGGTTGGGCGCTGGAGTATTTCCAGCACATGGCCAAGGCCTCACCCCGGAGTGCCCCGTACGTCTGCGGCCTGGAAAAGACCGGCGCAATGGTCGATTACGCCCGCCAACTCGCTCGACACGACATTCTTGCCCCTGGCGATCTCCTCGTCTGCGACGCCGACATCATCGGCCGCGTCACCAACGCGACCAACGCTCTTGGATACGGCAAGGAGACTTACTGGGGTCGCAAGTTCATCTACCGGACGCTGGACGGGCGCATTGTCGTACCTACCGTTATGCCGCCAACTGGATCTCCCTACGACACCAACGGCGGGCTCAGTGACCCCCAGAACTACCCGACACTGCCCGCCATCCTTGACGTCATCGACCGAACAGGTTCCTCGATGTACATCGATGGGATCATTCCTGTCGCCGCCGCGCACGGCAAGGCTGCCTTCCCGATCGGTGTCGGCACGGACGTCCTTCGCCTCGTTGCGACCAAAAGACTCGGTCTCGATGCTCAGGCCGACAACCCGATAACTTATTCCAGGTGAACCGAGTGGTTGGCGCGAGCGCCAAACAGCGTCCCGATCCGAACCTCGTTGCAATCGCCGACCAGCCCCGGAAGATCAGCGCTGCGCCCGCGACGATCGAGCACTCGCTCGCACGGGGCCGATACCAGAGCCCGCTACGTTATCCCGGGGCCAAGGGCGGCCTGGCAACAGTCATCGGCGAAATGATTACTGCGGCCGAGACCTCGCAGCAGGTTCACCGCGTCGAACTGCTCGTCGAGCCGTTCGCCGGCGGCGCGTCGACCGCCTTGCGTCTTGTCGGCGCCGGCATCGTCGATCGAGCACTCCTGGCGGATGCCGACCCTCTCGTAGCAGCATTTTGGCAGGTCGCTGCCGGACGTACCGACGAACTGATCGACCGTATCACCGATGAGCACAAACGCTTTATCGCGCCCGGCGGTGCGACCGCCCTTGAGCGCTGGGACCACTGGCGATTCTGGAATCCTGCCCCCGGCTGCAGCCGGGCAGCGACCGACTTGGAACTCGCGACGAAGTGCCTGTTCCTGAATCGGACCACGTTCTCCGGAATCCTGCACGGACAAGCCGGGCCGATCGGCGGCCGCGCCCAGACCTCCGCCTACGGAATCGGGTGCCGATTCAACCTAGAGCCCCTCACCGAGCGCCTCCGTTATGTCGGCCACCTCTACGACACCGGCCGCATCATCGATGTCTGGCGCGCCGACTGGCGGGAAACCCTCAGCGGGGTTGCGTCTCACTACAAGACATTGCTCCCGAACCGTGTGGTCGCCTACCTTGATCCCCCGTACCTCTCGAAGTCCGGCAAGCTTTATCGGCGCTCGTTCGACTCGACCAACAACTCCGCTGAGGCTGACCTTGACTGGGTGTCGATGTTTCAACACGAAAGGCTCGCGGAATACCTGCGTCGCCACATTCAGTTCCGGTGGATCTTGTCTTACGACTTTGACGCGCGCCTTCTCAAGGACGACGCCCTCTACGCCGCGAAGCGCATGCATCCCGACAAGGATAGCCGGGAACTACTGGGCACCAAGGCGTGGCGGATCGTGAGGAGAACCGTCACACTGAACTACACCGCATCGTCACGCAACGGGCGCGGTCCAGCGCAGGAACTTCTCCTGACCACGTTGCCATCGGAGACCGTTCCATCGAATGAGGATCTGCGCGCCATAGATTAAACCGGCTTCGTGATGGCCTGCCCGCATACCGTGGTGCGGCGAGCCGAGCGGTCTGATCCGCAGCTCTGGCCGACCAGAGCCAAACACGTAAAGAGGAGCCGAGGAGCCTTACAGAGTCAAGCCGATACCGAGGTGCTCCGCCATCGCCTTCACCAGGCCATCACCGTCAATCAATTGAATTCGATCGTGTCGAAGAGAAGATTCACGAGCGGACGCTGTGAACCCTCCTGTTGTCACGAGGATCCCCTCGCAAAATTTCCTGCGGGCTACGAGGTCGACGAATGATAGAACCGTGTCTGCCCCTATCGCGTTGCTTACGTGCTTGACCTGAACGACGCAAATCCTGTGCTCCGGCGAGTCATCGATCAGGACAAAGTCTCCGCCCGTGTCGACCGAGCTTGGGGCAGCCGCGCCCCACCCCATCTTCGTAAACAACGCTTGAGTCATTATCTCAAGCTCGGCGGTACGTATTTTTCGCAAGTTCAGAGGATAGCGGTTAAACCACGGATACCTGCCCAGAACTTCGTCGATCTTGTAGCTCGCAACGATATTGCCCGCCCAATCCTCGTCGGGCACGTAACATGAAACGTGCCTCAAATCGAGCCCCGTGTCACCCCACCATATCCTACGCTCTGACTCGCGGTCGTCTACCTCGACGCCATCCAACTCGTCAGTGAAACCACTTTTTCGTAGTCGAAATTTCACCTCCGATTCAGAGGCACCGCAGCACCATGCAATGACGATATCTCTGGGCCAGTGCGACCACGTGTGCGCCAGACCGTGCGTAGTGCCTATCCGCCGCAGTATTCCGGGCCTCCTCAGCAATCGGCTGAGGACGAGGTCACGCCGGTGCGCTCCGGGAGTGTCGAATGTTCTCGACCAACTGTGCAGATAGTCATCTTCCTTCTCATGGATTGGGTCGGGATGGTCGTGCCAGATCGCGTCGTAGTGGCCGTCGTCGGATGACACGGGTCGCAAGGAGAAGCCAGATGGCACCCGAAGGACTAGCCCAGCGGTCGACAAGGAATCGGCGAGCACGAGCAGTCCGTCTTTGAGACTGCGGGGACGCAAGCCCGGAACGCCCCGTAGTCCACCATAGTTATGGTCGTGGTACGGCAGGAGTCGGTGAACAACTGCATACGCCATTGCGGGATGCGGCTCAAGCCACAGGAATCCCTCTTGCACGGATTTGGCCTTCTGGATCCCCAGTAGTGCTCCGTCCAGTTGGCTATCACCAAACGCTTCGGCCAGTTCATGCGCCGCAATGGCTTCGAGTCTCCTCTGATCTGTGGTCGATGCCTCAGGCACCGGCCGTTGTCGGCTGATCAGCCCCTGATCGAACCACCTCTGACTCTCGACGTAGCTTATGCCGGTGGCAGCAGAACAAATTCTTGCCGTCTGAGCCCTGTTCGACGACTTAGTCACGCTCTTCTCCAAGCGCCGCAGTCCGGCGGCGGCGCGAGGTCCGGTAGGGCCGATGACCCGCAGCCAGGACACCGACCAAGCGCGCACTCAAATCCGCTCGTTGATCCGAATCACAGTCTTCCACCAAGGACTTCGCCGTGCGCACGATCACTATTACACGAACGGCCCTCGTCAGCACGACAACGCAAGGCACCAAGGCCATGAGCGAGGTAGGTCCGAGCACGGACATGCCACATCCTCCGTGCTGTCCGGCTCAGCAGTCAGAGGCAGGTACATGGATCCTGCGCAACACAATCGGCTTCTCTGCACACGTGTGGAGCGTAAGCATCCTTGAGACTCGTTGCAGGACATGCCGGAGACCCACAACATCGAGCCGCGCCCCCGTGCTGGGCACCACCAGAATATAGCCGATCGATGCGGATCCACGACCCCGCAGGATGCCGACCGCGGGTCGTCGCCGTTCGCATGTTAGACCACGCTTCGCCCAGACCATCAGCTAAAGCCGCCTGACCGACTCCGGCAGGGCATACGATCTGTCAGGCGGGATACGTACCCAAGATCACCAAGCGTTTTCCAGTTGCGCATATGTTGTGTGTTCTGCCGATTACCGGCACCTGCGACGCTCGATGAAACATGCACCCGACATTTGTCGAGGTCATGACCTTCGGGAAGATCGAAGCCCGGGGCTTTCGGCTGGCTACCCGCTGCTGCTCACTCGTATTGCGGCACTCGCACCACGACGATGCCTGCGACGTTGTCGGGCAGGTTCGATATCACGCGGTCCTCGTTGAAGTCGCCCGTGGTGATCTCAAGGACGTAGCCGGGCGGAGCGTGCCGCAGAGGGTTGAGCGTGTGCTCGAAGTACCTTAGACCCCAGTGCCCCGTGTCGTCGGGGACGTCGTAGAAGACCGGGCCAAGCTGTTCATGACCGCCATAGTGCTCGCTTTTGACACTCGTCGATACTGCGCTGAACTGCTCGGAGCGAGCTCTCAACACGGTCGATCATCGAACGGGCGACTGCTCGTGTGCCGTCCTGCCGATTCTGTAGGAAGTCCGAGAGTTCCGGTGCGAGCTGCTTGTTGAGCGCCGGTATCAGCGGTGGGCTCGCCGGGGGCCGTGTCCACATGTCCTCCAGTGCCACAGACCGCCCATAGGTCGACGCAGCGTCACTCACAAGCAGTTCGTCTGCAAGCAGGGCAGGCATCAGGGAGTAGTGCGCTTGACGCAATGGACACAGCGCCCGCTCCGGTGAACGTCCGGGCAGCGCTCCCACCTCCGGTAGTCACCTGTCCCGAGGTAAAGCGCATATACAGGCAGGAGGCCCAGCGCCGCAGCAGCGGAACGAAGCACCTCGCGTTGCGAGCGCGCCAGCGTCGCGCGCCGTCCACCCACCACCAGACCCAGTCGGCACCACTGAGAACTTCGGCTCCTGGGTAAACGGAACGACGGTAACTGCCCGGGAGGTGTGGGCTGTCACGATCTCAGTAATTGTCGTCTCGCTCCACCGCAGGCCCGTCCGCTCGCACGCAGCCATATGCCGAACGGCCTGGACGCGAGCCCATCTGAACGCATTCTCGACCGAGAACACAAGGATCTACGCGGTGACCACGTTAAGCTCCGAGAGCACGCCTTGGGGATCGTTGAGATAGCGGTATCCCTCCACTGGGAGATTGAACTGGCCGAGCACGTTCGCCACGGCATCGCGTTCCGCTTCAGTGACCGGGATCCGGCGCTTGATCAGACTGGCGCACAGCACGTCGACCAGCATCGCCCACTCACCAACGTCGCTATAGGTCCGGTAGCTTTCGACCAGGTCCGAAGGCAGACGGTCGGCGACGCTCTCGAGAAGGTCTCGCGAGTCCTTGCTCATCTTGTTCAGCCGCCGGTTACGGGCTTCGATAGCTTGCGGATCCCGCTGACGCTTTCGCGCTTCTCGTGCCGCCCTGTCTGAATTCATCGCTCTCCTAGCCTATTTGATCGGGTCACCATTCGCGTCGTTCCTGACTACACCCTCGCCACCGACGGGGTAACCGGTCACGACTGAGCCGTCGGGAGCGACGATGACTTCGATTTGGACGCCGTTGCGGGTGCCGTTGACTTTCCAGTTGCCGTTGTCCTGGAGGACTGGCGGTTGATCTGGGTTCTTCGCGACGTCGACTATTCGGTCGATGATTTTGTCGTCTTCCCAATCGTCGGTGTCGGGGAACTCGGTCTTGTTGGGCATTCCAGTCCCGGGCGCGTGCCCACCACCGTTGATGTCGTCACTCCCGTCGCCGTCGAGGATATGGATCCGTCGTTTCTGAGAAATTGTAATGTTCGCCGGGTTGGGCTTCGCACCCTCCACTTTGTCCCACTGGTTCCCGCTACTGCCGCCATCGGTCAGCTTGACGGTCATTGCCGCGATACCGTCGAGAGCGGCTTTGGTGCCGCCCTGAGAGAGGTCGGGGATGGCCGAGAACACGCCCGAGCCGGCAGAACCAACGGAGGTGACCGCCTCGTAGATGTGGATGAGGTCACTGGCATGAACAGCAGTGCGGATAACCGCTGCCGTCGCCGTGACGACTTCTGTGGTCACCGCAGCGCCACCGGCGGCGGCAGGCCCAGCGGCGACACCGCCTGTTACGACGGCTAGGACTCCGACGACCGCGATCGTGACAGCTATCGATGCGGCGAGCTCCTTGTTGGCGTCGGAGACAGCTTTCTGGATGTCGGAGCGCATTTTGTCGAGAGCGTCGTAGTGTCCCTGGACCGGTCCGTATAACGCTTTCGCGGCCTGAGCCAACAGTTCCGCGGCCTTCCGCAGCGTTGACAGCTTCTCTTCGATCGCGATGATGTTCGGGTCGGTACTGTCTGCGAACTCGGCATTGATGCCCTTGATCCGCTCTGCGGCCCCGGTGATGTTCGTGTGCTCGGAGAACGTTTTCCACGCCTCCGCGGCAGTGTGCAACTTGGTGACGTCCCCGTTGGGGATCTTGCCGACCTTCTCCAGTAGACCCGTGATCGGGCTGTCGATTCCGGACCCGTTGTCCCCCTTCGCGGTAGCAGGGAGGTCCATCCCGGTGTCGTACAGCAGTTCGGACTCTGTTGGACGTGTCGGTTCGGCGCCGCTGGCGGTGGAGCGATTAGCCTGCCACCAGTTGTAGCCGGTGGCGGCAAGCACATCGCCGTATCGCTGCAGTGCGTTCGCCAGGGCCGCTGTCAGTTGGACTATATCGCTGGCGTACTGGTCGTAGGCGGTGATCCATGCCTGGCACTTCTCGTGGTTGCCTGCCATTCCGCCGCACTCGTGGACCAACGTGGACAGCAACGGACCCAACGCGAGAGAGATGTCGCTGGCGAGCAGCTGGCATTTCTTGGCCGCATCGAAGTAGATGCCGGAATCGATGGTCCACCCCATAGGCGTTATCCGCCGTTGAGCATCTGCTTGTTGACCTCGGCAGCGTTGATGTACTTCGTGTGTGCCTTGCGGGCGGCGTCGCTCATGTCACGGACGCCCTCCGCGAACTCCCGCGCGGCTGTGACCCATTTCGTATGCGCTTCGAAATATGCGCGGCCTGCAACACTTTCCCAACCGGTACCGGTGAGTCCTGCTACCTTGTCGTCGATGTCGTCGAGGTGATCACTGATGAATCCGGCCAGGCCGGACAACCTGGCGACGATCTGGTCCAGTTGGTCGACATCGACGGTGAACTCGCTCACGGAAGCTCCAGGCTGGATGCGGAGGTGTTCAACGCTGATGCGTTGGTGCAGTCGCGGCTTTCGTAGGTTTGGGCGGAAACACCAAGCTTTTCAGCCATCTCCCTCAACGCCGTGATGATCTGACTTCCCCCATCACGGACCTCGGACCACCCTGCGGAGAAGTCGGTCGCTGCGCCGCCAGACCAGCCCCCGTCGAGCAAAGCCGCGACGTCCTGAGCTACGGACCGCAGGGCGGACTGCAAGGATTCCGCTAGCTCGTAGGTGTATTGCCCAACCTCTCTAACCTTCTCTGGCACAACCGAAATGCTTGCGCCGGAGGCTGAAGCTCCCCCATCAGTCATGGCTGGACCGTAGCGATCACCTCCAGGGGTGTCAATCCCGCTGCGTCGTGCAACAACGCAACACCACGTCCGTAACCCGTGACGGTTTATGGTGGATGTCGAAATAGTCTCGGCCCGTCAATCTTTGGGGTATTTTGCGTGGTCTGTCGGACCCGCGCGTCACGCGGTAATACAGGACGTTGCTAGTGTGCGGGAGAGGGTTCGGCGAGTCGCGCGAATGCCGA
>NZ_BAFS01000249.1 GCF_000308415.1 Nocardia asiatica NBRC 100129
CAAATTGAACAGCTCGGTCCGCGGATTCTCCCGCAAGAACCGCTGCGCCACCGAACCCGGCAACGCCTCACCAATCGCCAACACCCGCCACAGCGAATCCGGCATACCCGCGGTCAACAACGCATCCAACATCGACGGCACCACATGCAACGTGGTGACCCACTCACGCGCCATCAACTCGTTCAAATACGCCGGATCCCGATGACCATCCGGCGAAGCGATCACCAAACGACCACCACACACCGCCGCCGACCAGAACTCCCACACCGACAAATCGAACGTCGCCGCCGTCTTCAACAACACCGCATCCGCAGCGTCCAGACCGAACTCGACAACCTTCCACTGCAACTGATTCGCGATCGCACCATGCGGCACCGCCACACCCTTCGGACGACCCGTCGAACCCGACGTGAAGATCACATACGCCGTGTTCTCCGCACGCAACGGCGCAACACGATCAGCATCCGTGACCGGCTCGGCATCCACACCCGACAAATCGAGGTCATCGATACGCACCACCGGCGCGACATCGGTCTCGAACTCCGCCTCGGCATTGGTCAGCACACACACCGGTGCCGCCGTCTCCAAGATGTAACTCGTCCGCTCAGCAGCCTGATCCGGATCCACCGGCACATACGCACCACCGGACTTCGCCACCGCATACATCGCCACGATCAAATCCACCGACCGGCGCAACGCCAGCGCGACCCGCGACTCCGGTCCGACGCCCGACGAAATCAGATGCCGGGCGAGTCGATTCACCCTGGCGTCGAGTTCGGCGTAGGTCAGCTCGACCCGCTCACCGCCGACCCCATCCGCGACGATGGCCGTGGAGCGCGGGTCCGCTGCGACGCTGGCGTCGAGTAGCGAGACCAGCGTCGCGCTCGCGTCGACGCTCTGGTCAGTCGCGTTCCAGCGGGTCAGCACGTCGTGCCGTTCGGCATCGGCGAGCAGTTCGATATCGCCGACCGTGGTGTTCGCATCCGCGACCACAGCTGCGAGGATGCGCGAGAAGCGCGCCGCGAAACCGTCCACGGTCGCACGGTCGAACAGGTCGGTCGCATACGTGAAGAAGCCACCGATACCGGCAGCCGCACCCGACTCCTCGTAGGCGTCACCGACGATCAAATGCAGATCGAACTGCGACACATCCAGATCGGCATCGACACCGGCCACCGTCAACCCGGGCAGCTCCAGCGCGGTCCGCGCGATGTTCTGGAAGGACAACCCCACCTGGAACAACGGATGGTGCGCCGTCGACCGCGGCGGATTCAGCACCTCGACCAACCGCTCGAACGGCACGTCCGCGTGCGCGAACGCCCGCAGATCGGATTCCCGTTGCCTGCCCAGCAGGGCGGCGAAGGACTCGCCCGGCTCGAACCGCGTCCGGAAGACCACGGTGTTCACGAACATGCCGATCAGGTCATCGAGCGCACGCTCACCACGGCCCGCGATAGGTGTTCCGATCGCGATATCCGAACTGCCGGACAGTCGGGCCAGCAACACGGCGAACGCCGTATGCACCACCATGAACAGGGTCGCGCCGTGCGCACGCGCCAACTCGACGAGTCCGGCGTGGGTCGCGGCATCGATCTCGATATCCACCCGCGCACCGGCCATGGACGCCACCGCGGGCCGCGGCCGGTCTGTCGGCAACTCCAGCAGGTCAGGGAGACCGGCCAGTTGCGCACGCCAGAACCCGATCTGCGCAGCGGCGACCGACTCCGGATCGGACTCCGCACCCAGCACCGCACGCTGCCACAACGCGTAATCCGCGTATTGCACAGGCAAGGGCGACCACCCCGGAGCGTCACCCGAGGTGCGCGCCGCGTACGCGACCATCACATCCCGCACCAGCGGACCCATCGACGACGCATCCGCCGCGATGTGATGCACCACCACGGCGAGCACGAACGTATCCGGCGCACCGTCGACCTGGATCAGCGCCGCCCGCAACGGCACCTCGGCCGTGACGTCGAACGGTGTCGCGGCCAAGGTGTACACGGTGCTCGCCACATCGGTCTCGGCCAGCAGTCGGGGAGTCAGATCCAGCGCCACCCGCCCAGCGGGCAGCACCAACTGCACCGGACCATCGGGAGTCTCCGGATACACGGTGCGCAGCACCTCATGGCGCGCGACCACGTCGTTCAGCGCCGCGCCCAGTGCGGCTACGTCCAATGCACCGGTCAGGCGCAGCGCGAACGGGAGGTTGTAGGCGGCCGAACCGATCTGTTGATCCGCGTCGTCGGTCTGGTCGAAGCGGTTGAGGAACCACATCCGCCGCTGCGCCAACGACAACGGCAACTGGTCGGGACGAGCGATACTCCCCAACTCGACACCACGCTCACCGTGCGTGCGTGACTCGAGCGCCGCCGCCAGGGCCGCGACCGTGGGCGCTTCGAACAACGTCCGCACCGCCACCCGCGCACCCACCGCCGCACCCAGACGCGCCACCACCTGCGTAGCGACCAGCGAATTACCACCCAACGCGAAGAAATCGTCATCCGCGCCGACCCGGCCCAAGCCGAGGACCTCACCGAATACACCGGCCACGATCTCCTCGACCGCAGTGGCCGGCGCACGGAAATGCTTGGTCTCGAAAGTCGGCTCCGGCAGCGCCTTGCGGTCCAGCTTGCCGCTCGAGTTCAGCGGGAACGCCGCCAACACCACGATGGCGGCCGGAACCATGTAAGTGGGCAGGGTTTCCCCGATCGCGGCCCGCAGTGCCTGCGCGTCGACCTGATCACCCGGAGCGGGGACGACATAGGCGACGAGCTGATCGCCCAGCGCCGAAGGCGAGACGAGCGCGGCCGCCTGGCTCACCGAGGGCTGCGCCAGCAACGCCGTCTCGATCTCCCCCAGCTCGATCCGCTGACCACGGAACTTCACCTGGAAATCGGTCCGGCCGAGATAGTCCAGCACCGCGTCGTCGGCGTCCTTGCGCCACACGACGAGGTCGCCGGTCCGATACATCCGCTCGCCCGAGGCGAAGGGGTTGGCCACGAACCGGTCGGCGGTCAGATCAGGACGCCGCACGTAACCGCGAGCCAGCTGATCGCCCGCGAGATACAGCTCGCCCGGCACACCCACCGGCACCGGCCGCAACCACGAATCCAGCACGTACACCTGGGTGTTCCACTGCGGCAGGCCGATCGGGACGGACCGCTCGTCCGCCGCGGCGGGCCAGTAGGTCACCGACACCGCCGCCTCGGTGGGGCCGTACAGGTTGTGTACAGCGGCGTCCGACACCGCGTGCATGGCCGCTACGGTCTCCGGCGGCAGCGCCTCACCGATCACGAAGACGTGCTTCAGCGTCGGGCAGCTTCCTGGCGTGGTGTGCGCGGCGAACACCGTGAGCATGGACGGCACGAAGTCGGTGACCGTCACACTCTGCGCGGCAATCGTTTCCGCGACATAGGCGGGATCGCGATGGCCGTCCGGCGTGGCGACGACCAGCTTCGCGCCCGCCCGCAGGGGCATGAAGTAGCCCCACAGCGAGACGTCGAACGTCGTCGCCGTCTTCTGCAGGTACACGTCGTCGGCGTCGAGCGGGTACTCCGCCAGCATCCACGTGATCTGGTTGTCGATCGCCGCGTGCGAGACCGCGACGCCCTTCGGCCGACCGGTCGATCCCGAAGTGAAGATCACGTACGCCGGATTGTGCGGCGACACCGGGCGCAGCAATTCCTCCGCACGCACCGGGCTGTCGTCGAATCCGCCGAGGTCCACCGTGTCCACGGCGAGGGTCGGGACGTCACCGAAGAGGGTTTCGGCGTCGGCGCGGGTGGTCACGACGCAGAGGGGGCGAGCGGTGTCCAGGATGTGGGCGATGCGTTCAGCCGGATGATCCGGATCCAACGGCACATACGCCCCACCCGCCGCCACAACCGCATACATCCCCACCACAAGATCCAACGACCGACGAACCGCCAACCCCACCAACGACTCCGCACCCACACCCTGCGAAATCAACAACCGAGCCAAACGATTCACCCGCGCATCGAACTCCCGATACGACAGACCCACACCCTCATAGACCACCGCGGTCCGGTCCGGGTGCGCCGCAACGGCACGACGGTAGCCGTCGAGCAGCAGCTCCGCGCGCACGGGATAGCGAGTGTCGTTCCACTCGTGCAGGATGCGGTCCCGCTCGACCACGCTGAGCAGCTCGACCGCGCCGAGCGCGCGATCGGGATCGGCGGCGACCGCGCGCAGCAGCCGGTTCAGGCGACCCGCGAACTCGGCGACGGTCTGCTCGTCGAACAGATCGGCGGCGTAGGTGAACATCGCCGCCAGGCCCGCGTCCGGGCCTTCCTGCGGCGTGATGGTCAGCTGCAGATCGAATTTCGCCATCGCGCCGTCGAACTCGACCGCGCCGACCGACAGGCCGGGCAGCTCGAGTTCCGCCTGGTTCATATTCTGGAAGAACAGCGCCACCTGGAACAGCGGGTGATGCGCCTGCGACCGCACCGGGTCAAGCACCTCGACCAAACGCTCGAACGGCAACTCCGCATGCGAGAAAGCCGCGAGGTCGCGCTCCTTGGTCGCCGCGAGCAGATCGGCGAACGACGCCGCCGGATCGACCTCGGTGCGCAGTACCAGCGTGTTGACGAACATGCCGACCAGGTCGTCGAGTTCCGCCTCGCCACGACCGGCGACGGGCGTGCCGATGGTGATGTCGGCGGTACCCGACAGCCGGGCGAGCAGCGCCGCGAAGGCGGCGTGCACCACCATGAACAGCGAAGCGCCGCGGGCGTGTGCGAGTTCGTCGAGCCGGACGCGGGTCGGCGCGTCGACGGCGAAGGTGTAGACGCCGCCGCGACCGGAGGCCGACGCGGGCCGCGGCCGATCCATGGGCAGGTCCAGCCGATCCGGGATACCCGCCAGAGCGTCGCGCCAGAAAGCGATCTGCGCGGCGGCCACCGAACCCGGGTCGTTCTCGTCGCCGAGCACGGCACGCTGCCACAGCGTGTAGTCGGCGTACTGCACCGGCAGCGGAGCCCAGCCGGGCGCCGCGCCCGCGCTCCGCGCGACATAGGCGGTCATCAGATCGCGCACCAGCGGCGCGATGGACGTGCCGTCGGCCGCGATGTGGTGCACCACGACCGCCAAGACGTACTCGTCGGAGCCGACGCGCGCGAGCGAGATCCGCAGCGGCACCTCGGCCGCCACGTCGAAACCGGCGACGGCGAAAGTGCGCAGCCAGTCCGGGAGTTCGTCGGGGGTGCGGCTGTGCGGCGTCAGG